>CAYJTG010000004.1:0-108191 GCA_964373255.1 uncultured archaeon | reverse complement strand
CTGACAATGCTGGGAATTCTGCTTCAGATGACTTTTCACTCACATGGGACACAACTGACCCTTCAATCACAGCACCAGAAGGCATCGTCAAAGAAGCAACTGGCACCTTAACAGGCGTAAATTTGGGTTCGCCTGATGTTTCCGATAATATTGATAATTCGCCTTCTGTAAGCAATGATGCACCAGAAGGATTTTCTGTGGGCGAAACAACCGTTACTTGGACGGCTACGGACGACGCAGGCAACTCTGCAACCAATACGCAGACCGTCACAATAACTGACACAACACCTCCGCAAATCAGCGGCACGCCTGAAGACATCACAGCAGAAGCAACATCGTCTGGTGGGGCAGCTGTTGAATATAATTCACCAACAGCCAATGATTTAGTCGATGGAAGCGTTGGTGTAAGCTGCAGCCCAGAATCAGGGTCTACTTTTGCCTTGGACGAGGAAACAACGGTTACATGCACGGCAACTGACTCGCATGATAATTCAGCCAGCACGACATTCACAATTACAGTCCATGATACAACAGCACCAGCAATAGAGTCACATGATGACATAACCGAAGAAGCAACTTCGGATGCTGGTGCAATTGTTAATTACGAATCACCAAGCACAAGCGACACCGTTGACGGAGAAGGAACAGCATCCTGCGAGCCTGTTTCTGGAAGTCAATTTGCTCTTGGAGAAACTACAGTAACATGCACTGCTACTGATGCACATAAAAATGGGGCAGAGCCAGCAACATTCACTGTAACTGTTGAAGATACTACTGCACCAGATGTTACAGTTCCTGATAACATGATTGTTGAAGCAACAAGCCCTGCTGGAGCTGTTGTTGATTTTGAAACGTCGGCTTCTGACTTAGTTGACGGCAATGTCGCTGTTAGTTGTGATCCCGTGTCTGGCTCAACTTTTGCATTGGGCGAAACAACAGTAACATGCACGGCAACAGATGCTGCTGAAAATGAAGGTTCAGCATCGTTCACAATTACGGTTCAGGACACAACAGCACCTGTTGTTTCATCGTCAAATGTTCTTGTATCAATATTAACCGACAGCAATAACAACGAAAAGGCAAATCCAGAGGATGTCCTGAAAGTCACATGGGACAACTCTGCATCAGGCGACAATAATAATGATATAGGCAGCGTTACTGTAGACTTTTCTGCTGTTGGCGAAGGAGAGGATAATTCCGCAATCGGTGCAAGTGATGCAGGACCAGAATCTACAGCCGGCTGCGACACGGCAGCGGATGACGGAATCTGGAGCGCGTGCTACGAAGTTGACCCAGGCACAGTCGATGGTGAAAATCTTGGCTTTACAATAACAGCAACAGATTTTGCAGGCAATTCTGCCGAAGGCACAACTGACAATACTGTTTTCGTCGATAATAAAGTTCCTGACATGCTATCTGCAAAAACAACGTCACCAACTACGATAGAAGTCACATTTAGCGAGCCTATAGACGACGTCGCACTCTTGGACGACGGCTCGGATTTCATACTTGATAGCGAAGGATTCTCTATCACAGGCGCAAGTGCATCAGGAAACGTTGTTACACTTACAATAAATCCTGATATGCCAACAGACTTTACTTCTTCGCTTTCAATAGGTTCTGGAACTACGGTTGAAGACCTTGCAGGCAATATCCTATTTGAAGACTTTGTAAATGTCGACGACGGCATGCCACCTGTTCTTCTCTCTGCTGTAACGACTTCGACATCAAGCCTTGAGCTTACTTTCAGCGAGAGCATAGATGGTGATTTCCTGTCGACGGACGACTTTACAGTAGATGAATTTTTCATAGATGGAGTTTTTGCTGACGGAAGTACTGTTACCATATTCCTTGACGACACAATGCCTACAGACGCAACACCAACTGTCTCTATTGTTGAACAACAGGAAACAAGTGTACTCGACTTTGCTGGTAATGAACAGACAAGCGGTAGTGTAGTTGCAAGTGATGGCGTTCCGCCTGAATTTGTTTCTGCGGTAGCAACGTCGCCGACAACAATTGACGTCACATTCTCAGAAGACCTGCAGGATGTAGGCGAAAATGGATTATCAATAAATGACTTCCAGGTTTTTAGGACAACTGTGTTTGATGAAGAGCTGCAGGAAGATGTGCCAGATGGTCAAATAACAGTATCATCCATAAGCGAAGAGAATGGAGTCGTAACATTAACACTTGCAGAAGCTTTGGAGACAGATGATGATCCTCAGGTTATAATCAATCCAGCCGTTCCAGAAAGTATAAAGGACCTTGCGGGCAATGAGCTTACAGGGACGTCGACGCAGGACGTGGCAGACGGCACAGATCCAATACTGACAGTCGACCAGACAACCGTGCTCGCAGATGTTGACGAGCAGGTAACATTTACAGGAACCGCAACAGATGTATTCTCTGGCGTTGGTCCAATAACATGGAATTTCGATGACGGATCTGCCACAGACAGTGGCACAACAGTTACTCATTCATACTTATCCGAGGGCATTTATAATGTTACAGCAACCACTTCGGACAGCGAAGGCAACGAGGTTTCAAAGACAGTAAAAGTGATAGTAGGTTCTGCGCCCGTTGTTTTCACAGAAGCGCCCAGCGCAACCATAACATTCACGAGCAAGCCTGCAGGAACATTCACACTTGAAGTCAAGGAAAGCAACACAACAAATGTCACAACATCAGGATTCCTGGTCGGTGGAAAGTTCTTTGACATAACCTCAAGCCTGCCTAACGGCGATTTCACGGTAACGCTTACATTCAGCTATGACGACGCTGATAATAATGGTGTTGTAGACGGGACAAGCATAAACGAGAATGACCTTAATGTTTATTTCTATGATGGCACATCGTGGGTCTTGGTTCCAAATCCTGTAAGGGATATAGCTGCAAATACAATAACTATTACTGTTGATCACTTTACAGTGTTTTCATTGTTCGCAGTTCCAGCAACACCTTCACCAACAACCACAACAGGTGGCGGAGGCGGCGGGCCCTGTACGTATTCATTGACATCACCGGCTTCGACTAGCGCAACAGCTGGCGCAACAGTCAGCATACCTGTAACGTTCACAGCAACAGGAACATGCAGCGGATCTGCAACTATATCAACCAGCGTACCAGTAGGATGGTCGGCAACAAGTGCTGACACGGGCTTAGTCGGCGCAGGCGTTTCAACTACTGTCAATATTATAGTAACAGTTCCTGCTAGTGCAACAACAAATCTTGTAACATTTACAGGTAGCGTAACTGGTAATCCTGCAACTTCAACTACGGTGAATGTTGCAGTTGCTACAACACCAGTACCTAGCCCTGCACCTTCACCGGTGCCATCTCCAACGACTGGTGAAACTCCATCAGGCACACCAACAGGCGGGACAGGAGCCCCAGCCACAGGCGCGGCCACAGGCGCGGCCACAGGCGCTGGCATAACAGGATTTATAACAGCTAATCCTGCTGCAGCAGGCGCGATAGTGATCGTAGTTCTTGGCGTGATCTACTTCGGCTTCAAAATACTCAGAGCCAAAAAAACAGGCAGATCTAACAGCTTCAAGCCGTCGAAAGAATGAATCAAAATTGCGGCTCTTTTTCTTCTCTCTTTTCCGTGATGATGCGTCTAGAAGAAGGCATGTGAGGGTTCTCGTAAATTCTAAGCCGTCTTTTAATATCCTCATTCTGAAGCTCTGAAGAAAGATAATAGAAATTAGGCGCCAAAAGTAGCTAAATAGTTACTCCTAACTCACCAAAAAATTTCATCATTACTCACGCATTACGCACGCAGTATGCAAATTTCATGGCTAACGTATAAAAGGTTTGTGATTCTAGAAAGTAGAATGGGCAGCGTAAAGGATTTAGAAATAATTTCGCCATCAGCACGAGACGATATGGGCACTGGCGTATTTCATTTCTCAGACCGATATTCCGTTTTCGACTGGGGAGAGATGCCTGACCACCTTAAGAATAAGGGCGCGTCGCTCTGCACAATGTCCGCCTATTTCTTTGAGCGCCTAGCTGAAAAAAATATTCTTAACCATTATGGTTATTTAAGAGAAAATGACGGCTATCCTACATCTCTTAGTGTATTAACAGAGCCTACCACAGATATGATGATTAACCTTGTACGTGTAATAAAACCCGAGCAAAGAGAAGAAGGCGGAAAAGTTGTTTACGATTATGGTAGTATAAGAAAAGAACATGGAAATTTTGTTATTCCCATCGAGGTTATCTACAGAAACTCTTTGCCGCGTGGCAGTTCTGTTTTTCGTAGATTAAAGGAAGGGACATTGACGCTGCAGGAAATGGGCTTGGAAGCAGAGCCAAAAGAAGGGGATCTCCTGCCACGTGCGTTTGTGGACGGCAGCACAAAATACGAGGAGTTTGACAGGTATCCTGGATGGAAAGAGCTCCAGTATATTGCGGGATTGAGCGACCAAGAAACAAGTGTGATGAAGGCATATGTGCTTGCTATAAATGATATCATTTCAGAAGGCGTGCGAAGTGCGGGATTTTCAAATGAAGACGGCAAATTCGAGTTTGCATTCACACCTGATAGAGGGATTATGGTAGTTGACACATTGGGCACTCTTGATGAATGCAGGTTCACGTATAACGGTACTGATGTAAGTAAAGAGATCCCGCGCCAGTGGTACAAACATTCGCAGCCGGATTGGGTTGCTGAAATAGATGCCGCAAAGAAGGCTAATAGAAAAGAATGGAAAAAATTAGTCGAGTCAAGACCTGACCCATTGCCGCCTGCGCTAAAAGAGATTCTTGAAAATCTTTATCCAGCTGTTGCAAATGCTGTCATAGAACGGCAATTATTCTCGGGAATACCTTCTGTTGGCGAGGTTGTTTACGAATACGCAAAGTTCAAAGCTGCAAATATGAGGTGACATCATGAAAAACCTAGTTCCGATTATTATGGGATCTATTGGGGATATTGATGTCGCGAGAAAAATAGGCTCTTTTCTGGACGATTTCAAGGTTCGCTATGCTTTTCGTGTTGCTTCTGCACACAAGGTTCCGGAGTACCTTGTTCCGATGCTGAATGATTATGATGCAATGACGGATACCTCAATAGTTTATGGCGCAGTTGTTGGCAGGCAGCCCGGCTTGCCCGGCGCAATAGCTGGGAATACCATTAAGCCCGTAGTCTTTTGCGCTGTGGACACGAATGACACAAACCTGCTGTCTTCACTGGATATGCCAAGCGGCATATCGTACTCTGTTTTTCGCCGCCCTGATAACGCAGCATTAGAAATCGTAAAAATAATGGCTATGAACGACACAGAACTGCAGACGTCTCTGAAAAAATATCAGGCAAGTATGAAAGATTCGATCATAAAGGCAGACGCCGGGATGCGGCGGATAGATGCTTTGTACATCGACATATTAGACCGTTTTTTGCGTAACGACGATGAATCTGTTCGCGTTGTCCGCCTTGTAGGAAAATACGCAGACGTTCACCAGCAATATTTGAGGAATTTACTGAAGGGCATGGACGTGACGTACATAAGTATGCCGCCGAAAGATTTTGTCGAGGCATCTGACATGGCCCGGGCGCTCAATGAATCCAAGAAGCGCGCTGTAATAATTGATTCGCGAGAGACGCGAGGAAATGAATACTGGCATGATTATGTTTTCACGCACGATATGGACACGCTGGCAAAAATTTGAGGGTGATAAAAATGCCGAAAGAAACACCACTTTACGATTCTATTTCACCTACTGATTATAGGTATGCGGTAAAAGAATTAATTCCATATCTTTCTGAAGAGGGCTTTGTTAAATACAAATCACGCGTTGAGGCAGCCCTGGCCAGAGTGCAGGCTGATCGCGGACTGATAGCACAGGATACTGCCAAAGAGATTGAAGACGCCTGCGAAAAAGTAACCGCCCATGAGGTTAATGAAGAAGAGGAAAAAACAAGGCACGACATCATAGCCCTTGGGAATGTTATTCAGAGAAACCTCAATACAGATGAGGCAAAGAGTGCTGTCCACAGGTTTGCCACATCTTATGATATTGTCGAGACGGCGAATGCGGCGCGATATAGAGATGCGTTAGAAAAAGTAATCTTGCCTGATATGAATACCTTAGCAAAAATATGGATCGAACAGGCAAGAATATACAGCGATGTTTTGCAGATAGGCAGGACACACCTGCAGCATGCAGAACCTGTGACTTACGGCTTTGTTGTGGCGTGGTATCTTGACAGGTTTGTGGATAGAATAGCTCGCATAAAAAGAGCGGTTGGTACGCTGCGTGGGAAATTTTCTGGTTCAGTGGGTGCTTACAACGCGTCTTACCTTTTTTTTGATGAGCCAGAAGATTTTGAACGTAATATAATGCAAAAATTTGGCTTGGACTCTGCTGAGATATCCACCCAAATAGCCCCTCCCGAGCCTGTTACAGACCTGACGCACTACGTAATATCGGCCTTTGGTGTTCTTGCAAACTGGGCTGATGACATGAGAAATTTGCAGAGACCAGAGATTGCAGAAGTAGGGCAGCTGCGAGGTAGCAAGGACACTTCTGCGTCGTCTATAATGCCACACAAAGTCAATCCCGTAGGATTAGAAAATATAAAGTCCCTCTGGAAGACGACAATGCCATTTATGATTACCATGTACATGGATCAAATATCTGATCACCAGCGTGATTTAACGAATTCTGCATCACAAAGATACCTTCCTCCTATACTTGACCAATTTGATTATGCTGTCAGAAGGGCTGTAAGAATTTCAGGCAACCTCATACCACACCCTTACAATATGAAAAGAAATCTTGAGATGAGCTCTGACAAAATAATATCGGAACCCTTACAAATCATACTTTCTTCTTATGGGCATCCGAATGCGCACAGCTACGTCGAGGGGCTTGTCAAGAAAGCAGAAGAGTCAAAAACGCCATTAAGAGAGCTGTTATTTAGCGACCCTTCATTGAAGTCATATATCAATAAATTCACAAAAACCCAGTTAGCTGTAATAGAGGACCCATCGATGTATACGGGAATAGCGTCCCAGAAGGCGTTATACATAGCAATGGAATGCGAAAATATACTAGATGATATTGCTTGATCTAATTTTAATATCTTCTTCTCCAAACTATAGTAAATATCTTTGATTGAATTCATGTTCGTATGATGATCGTCAGCGTAGCGATATACGTCTTTTGACGTATACCGCAGCTAGCACCATCGCCAGAAAGGCGATGGTGCTCACGCTGACGATCATACTTTAATGGAATTCAATCATATCTTTGGAACTAATTACAGTGGTGATTTCATGCTCAAAGGACTTTCTGACAAGCTTCGCTCTGCCGTCGACAGGATATCGGGCATGAGCGTTGTCGACAAGGACGCAATCGATGACGTACTTCGGGACATACAGCGAGCTCTCCTGTCGGCTGACGTAGACGTAAAGCTGGTACTGGAGCTTACGGACAGCATCAGGAAAAAGGCGTTCGAGAAATTGCCGGAAGGGCTGACACGGAGAGAGCACATAACAAAAGTAATATTCGACGAGCTGGTAAAAATACTTGGAGAGACAAAATCGCCCGTGTCGCTTGCGCCGAAAAAGATTCTGCTCGCCGGCTTGTTTGGGAGCGGAAAAACGAGCACGGCGGCAAAGCTCGCGCGGTTTTACCAGAAGAAAGGACTAAGGACGGCTGTTGTCTGCTGCGACACGGCAAGGCCCGCTGCTTTCGAACAGCTTCAGCAGCTGGCGCAAAAAATAGACGTGCCTTTTTACGGCGAAAAAAACGTAAAAAATGCCGAGAAGATAGTCAGAAACGCAGTCAGGGAAGTAAAGGCCGACGTCATCATTGTCGATTCATCCGGGCGTAACGCACTGGACAACTCGCTCGTAGAAGAGATAAAGGCAATAAATGACGTTTTGAAGGCGGATGAAAAAATCCTCGTCATACCAGCTGACATCGGACAGGCGGCCAAGGAGCAGGCAAACGCATTTCACAAAGCCCTCAATATCACAGACGTCATCGTCACAAAGCTTGACGCAACGGCAAAAGGCGGCGGAGCTCTGACTGCTTGTTATGAGACAGGAGCCAAGGTCAAGTTCATAACGGTAGGCGAAACACCCGAGGATCTGGAGCACTACGATCCGGAGAAATTTGTCTCACGGCTTCTGGGATTTCCGGACCTTGAGACGCTTCTGGAAAAGGCGAAATCGGTTGTCGATGCGGAGAAGGCGGAAAAGGTCGTAAAGGGCGACTTCGACCTTGAAGACTTTTATTCACAAATTGAGGGCATGCAGAAGATGGGGCCCATGAGCCAGATGCTCGACATGATGGGGCTCGGAAAGATGGGTGGCAAAATAAAGGGCATGGACGTCCAGGAACAGAAGATGAAAAAGTGGAAGTACGTCATCCAGAGCATGACCCGGCAGGAAAAATCAGACCCTGACGTAATCAATTCATCGCGCATAAGAAGAATAGCAAAGGGGTCCGGCACGAGCGAAAGCGACGTCCGCGAGCTGATTGCGAGCTACCACAAGGTCAAGAAGATGATGAAGCAGTTCTCACCCGGCAAATTAAAGAGGGGCGGATTTTCGTCATTGTTCAGGCAGTTCGGAATGGGATAATATTACGACATCAATCCCGATTTTACGACATCAATCCCGATTCCTTAATATCCTTTTCGACTTTTCCTTTCACAACATTTTGCGGCGCAATTTTTACGCCAGCGTGGATATCTGCACTGGATTTCACCGTCACCCCGTTTCCTATCACTACGTAGTCACCTATTTCTGCGCCTTTCTCGATCGTTACGTTGCTTCCTATTATCAAACCTCTTCCAGAATTCTCTAGTTTACAATTTGTATAAATTATGCAGTCTGTAAAATTTGACTCTTCTCCTATTATTGTATCATTACCTATTATGCACCCATCTATGTGTGCCCGTGAGTTGTTGGGAAAATCAAGCCCTACTATTGACCGGTGCTTTGCGCCATTTTTTATTGGGAAAAATCTCTGTGTTTTTATGCTATGTGACAATGGATTAACTCCGGAGATATGCTCTTCAATCATATGCTTTGCTGTGCTTCTGTAGTTGTCGAACTTTCCGACATCGTTCCAGTAAGGTTCCCTGTAAGGTCCGATACCGTGCATTCTAAGTCCAAACAACTTATGATCCTTTGTTAAGTACGGCAATACGTCGCGTCCGAAATCCAGCAAATCATCATTTTTCTCGATTAAGTCAAGTATTTCCCGGTCAAATATGTAAAAGCTTGCGTTCGTGTCGTTGGAATACACCTTTGAAACATGATCAGCTTTTTCATCAAATTTTGTTACCTTGCCGTGCCGGTCTATCTTCGCAATCCCGAAATTTCCAACTATTTTTTTCTTGTCGTCTATGCGAAACAGTGCTACTGTTCCCAGACCAGACCGTTTTTCATGAAATTCCACGAGCTCTGAGAGGTCAAAGTTTGTGATTATGTCCCCTGAACCAATTATAAGATGCTTGAAATGCTCGACGTAGTGCTTGAATTCGTATTTATCTCCATTTTTCATGTACTCTTCCGGCGTTATCTCCAACTCCCTCTGCATCTCTTTGTCGACTACCCTTACCCCGTCCGCCAAGTGGTGGCGCGCTTTTCTCAGCACGTCTGCCGTGCCCTTGAATTCGTCAGGCCTTTGGGCCTTCAGGTATTTCACTTTCAAAGGTTTTGCATAGGCAAATTCAGACCCGTCGTTTATCCTTTCCACTATTTCTTCTCCCATGTGCTGCACCGCAATATTTGTGTCGTAGAACCCGGCGTTTACAAAATTGTCGAGCGTATACTCTATGAAATACTTACCGAGTCTTAGAACTGGCTTTGGCACGCTGAGCGTCAGAGGTTGCAACCTTATACCCGTCCCGCCCGCCAGAATTACGGCCTTGTAGTCGTGCGTATTGTAGCGATGTTCCATAGAATCATCACTACTAAGAAACAGCAAAAGTTTAAAAACGTGATCTACCTTATAACAGTTCCGACAAATTGCCTTCCTTCAAGGTAATTCTCTAAATTCTTCAGGTTCCTGCCGTTCATTATCACTGCTTGTAATCCAGATTTTTCCGCTTCCCTTGACGCTACCGGGTCGAACGGGTAGTTTATTCCAGGGTCCCATTTCCCCGGCAAGAGCCTTCTGAAATCTTTCCAGGAAATTTCTTTTACAGGTTTTGCGTTACTGAATTTTTTTGGGTCTTTGTCACATACGTAGTCAATGTTTGTGAGGTTCACGACGGTCTTCGACCCAACATTTTTTGCAAGGAGCACTGCATCGTAGTCCGTGCTGAAGCCCGGTTTCCAGCCTGCCGCAACCAGAATTTGTTCCTTGAAATTTATTTTTTCGGTTGGATTCTTTACTATCTGCGGGTGGGCGTATTTCCGGAATATTGTCCTCATCAGGTGCGCATTAATCCTTGTTCCGTGTATGCCGATCCAGTCGACGTCGTCCTCTGTTATGCCGCTTATGGACTTTGCCGCTTCCTGATATCTGCGTGCTGTTTTTCCGCCGCCGCAGACGATAACGAAGCGCCTGCCTTTTTTCAGTTGTCTCAGAATTAGCGCCCTGAATGATTTCAAGAAGCCCGCGTCTATCCCGTCGGGCACGATCAGCGAACCGCCGACTGAAATAACGATTGTTTTTGGTTTCATCAGATATTCAATGGGACTAATTATATTTATACATGGTGAATACCACTGTCTTGAAACAGTGGTATTATGGTATTCACCTGTACGATGAGAAGCAAAGCTTCTCATGTACGCACAAACCTTTGGTTTGTGCTGTATAACATAATCCACAAATCTCCAGATAATGGATTATGTTTATATACTTGCTGCAATAATAATGGAATAGAAAAATGCTTGCAGCGGCTTTAGTTCCGATGTGAGCGATCTTCTGCGAATGTGCTGTCATTGTGACATGCCATTTGTCAGCGGCCTATCGCGTCTTCATTGCGATGTTCGCTATTATTAAAAGGAAAAAAAGGGCATTCAAGACAAGAAATATTCGTGATGTGATATTATATGGAAATACAGCCGCCAATGAAGCAATTAGGATACGATCGCGCAATCGTCGTTTTCTCGCCCGAGGGAAGGATGTACCAGGTGGAATACGCACGCAAAGCGGTGGAGAAGGCGACGACGGCCGTAGGCGTGACATTCCTGGGTGGAGTAGTCCTTGTTGCAGCGCGGTCACTGCAAAAACTGCTTGTTCCGGAGAGCATAGAAAAGATTTCAAAAATAGATGACCATATAGGAATAGCGGCGTGCGGAATATTGGCAGACAGCCGCGTTCTTATCGACTATGCCCGCGTCAAGGCGCAGATGAACAGGATGACGTACAGCGAACCTATGGAGGTAAGCGCGTTGGTAAAGGATATATGCGACAGAAAGCAGCGTTTCACGCAGATGGGAGGCATAAGGCCTTTTGGTGTCTCGCTGCTCGTAGCAGGCGCTAACGAAGGATCGCACCTCTTTGAGACAGACCCAAGCGGAACGCTTCGTGAATGGAAAGCGCACGCGGTCGGCCGTGGTGCGAAGGACGCGAAAAAAGCTTTGGTAGAAGAGTTCAAGGACGGCTTGCCGAAGGATAAAGCAATAGACCTGGCGCTGCGCGCACTAAAGGCAGGCGAGAAGAAGCTGACCCTGAGGTCGACGGAGATAGGCGTTGTGGAGAACGGAAAATTCAGCATCGTCGACCGCAACGTTATGAAGGACATCATGAAGAAGTACGTGTGATTTTTTCTTTCAAAATAAAAAGATTAATCAAAATAAATTATACATCAGAAGTTAAATCTTATTAAATTTTTAACATTTGTATTATCAAAACGCTTTTTCAGTTCGTCTTCTCGTGCACTTTTCTGATTTTTCATCCATTCCATAAATCCTTCTATATTCTCTCTGAAGCTTCTGACATTTTTGTACATATCACGAGCCACAACATCATTTGCCGTAAACCAATAAGAAAGATTATTATACACTTCGGTATCAATCTTTTTCATCCCGCCACGAAAGAGCGCATATGCATAAATGTCGTTTAGTCTAGGGTCTTGCGATAACTGTTGCATTTCGTACTGCCGCCATTCTTGAGACCACTTTTTTTGTAAAGATTGGCGTATTTCATTTTTGCCCATATCACCTTCTAGAATTAGTGTAGATGTAAGAAGTAAAAGATTCAATACAGGCACTGCGTATCTTGATATTCTTCCGAATTTTGATTCAGATTCTTCAGGCTCATATCCTGTATTTATGAGACCAACCTTTTCGCCATCTTTGAATCCTATTTCTTCTGAATATTTTCTTGCTGCTGCAACTGCGACAGCTGACTCTCTACATGTCGGTAATTTGACTTCATGGCGCAAAAAATCAAGGGCTTCATCTATCTCCGCACTTGAAGGTGTAATACGAGGAATATTATATTTTTCGATCAAACCCATTAATGATTCCTGAAGAGGGGAAAAATCTGTATCTAGCCCTGTTTCACTCTCTCCATATCTTTGTTTCTGGCACGAGAAAACATTATGATTTGTTGTAGCAGCAACAAAGCGCGGCATTTCAGGCAATTTCTCAAACCCTTTTGTTGTATTGTATAATAGATTGCCGCCTCCAAGGGGGAAAAATAAAATCCAGTCATGCCTTACCCCCGCTTCGTATAGCTCTTTGGCAAGCGCCTTGTAGCCTATTCCGTCAGTGTCAAATTGGCCAATTGGAATTATCGTCCTGGCTTTGCCATTTAGATGTGCTTTTGTTATTTCAATTATATCGGAACTATTAAGGTCTTGAGAGAGGTCTGCTTCTATAACTAAATCACCATAACGCGAAAGATGTTTTCTTGTCTTTTTTGGTTTTCCTTTCTCGACGATACTAGCGAATCTTACATCCTTCCCTGTTTTTTGCCTAAACAAATAACATAATTCTGCTCCACCATCGCCCAAATGGCCGCATGTTATGGCTGCAAGAACGTACCCGTCCTCCACATTTTCATATTGCTTAAGTGCTGCAGCAACTGGCCTGACTTTTATTGTATGTGTTGGCTCGTTCTCATCCTCTTGTTTGACATAAACTATAGGTCTTCTGCCACCTACAGTCAGCCAATCGCTTAATTCTGGTGCCTGATAAAACGGCGTGTTGCCTATTTTATATTCGTAAAAATCCATAACCACACCCTCAGTATAATTTTGTCAAAACACTATTTAAAGGTTTCTATTTTTACTACTTTTGAGTAACTCAAAACTGTATTTTTGAGAGCGTCAATAGTATTCTGTAAAATGTTCTTCTGTGACTAAAACCGTATCAAATGTCTGTATTATGTCGGAAAACCTATTCCTGATTTCATTGGATATCTCATAAAATTCATCTATGGATGAGATCTCTACCTCCAGTTCAACATCCCATTCCCCCAAAACCCTAAGCCAGTGAACAACGTTTGGATGCTGGCGCGCATATGACCTGAGATCATGCAGGCGTTTTTCGTCAGCATTCTGTAATTTTATTAGGCATTTGAAGAAGAGATTATTGAGCTTTCTATAGTTTACGACAAGCTTATAGCCAACAATCACGCCTTTCTTTTTCAGTATACTCTTCCTATACCGCACAACCCTGTCGGTTAATCCTGTCATCTTTGCTATTTCGTTTGATGAAGCCCGGGAATTCATTGAGAGAGCCTTTATAATTTTCAGGTCATCTATGTCCAGATTTTCTTTAGTGGAAGGGCTGCAGAAAACAAAAACTTTCCTCAAAGGGTTTCTTCCGCCAAGAATGTATTGGCGTGGATAGGCTTCGGCCTCAGTTAAAATGGCAAATGAACTTTTCTGGAATACAGAATCGAAGCGCGAAAAAAATCTGTCCTTGAAATGCTCGAAATCAAAGATAGAAGGAAGGTGTATTGCAATCATGAGGTCAAAAGCGCCCTCAGAGCTTGCCAGCCATCGGAATGTCTTTTTCTTAAGCAAAAAATCAATTATTCCTCTCTTTTTCTTATCGGTGATATGCGCATATTTTATATACATCTTGTAGTGGGTCAATCCTAATTTGGTCATATGATAAATGCCGATATAATTGGATATGATTTTTTTCTCTTCAAGCTGCTTTATCCGGTAAGAAACCGCCTCTTTTGTCGTTCTTAGTTTTCTTGCTATCTGCTTCAGGCTCTGAGTGGCATCCGTATCCAATTCCAAGAGTATTCTTTTGTCTTTCTCATCTAATTTCGCTGCTCCGACACTCATATTTTTAACTTTCATACAAAACTATTTAAAATTTGTCATTTTGTGAAAAATTTCTTAAATAAACCTTATATTCTACCAATTTTAATTATTACGCAGTAACAACGGGGTGTGGATATAAGTAAAAGAAAAAATTCAAAGACTATCGCGTACGTTGTTTCGAGTGAAGTAACAAGACGTATATATGAATCATATGAAATGGAAGAAGCCAAAAAAGATATGTTATCACATGACGAATTATACGCAATAGAAGTTCGCAGAATTAAGTGAGGGTGTGATTATGAAAGGAACTTATACAGCAATAGGAATTGTAATTGTTCTTCTACTCATAGCCGGATTTGTGGTATTTGTTTTTAAGACGCCAGAAGCAGCAGAAACGATAAAGATAGGTGCTATCCTGCCGCTCACAGGTAGCACAGCACTTCTCGGGGAATCTGCAAGGGACGCTATGCTTCTTGCAAAAGACCAGCTTGCGAACATGAAATATAATTATGAAATAATCTTTGAAGACGACCAACTTAATGCGCAACTCACTGCCAATGCGGTAAACAAGCTTGTTTTTGCAGACAAAGTTGATGCAGTGCTTTCATTTTCTTCAGGCTCGGGCAATGTTGTTTCACCTGTGACAGAACAAAACAAAGTTATACATATAGGGGTAGCGTCCGACCCCAACGTTGCCAAAGGAACATATAATTTCATACATGCCACACCCCCCGAAGAGGAGGCAAAAGCATGGGTTGCTGAGGCGCAGAAACGAGGTATAAAGCGCATTGCTATCTTTTCAATGAACCAGCAAGGGGCGCTTGCAATCACAAATGCGGTCAAGAAAGAGGTTATAGGCAAAGACTTGCAAATTGTTTCCGATGATGTATTTAACCTTGGCGAGCGCGATTTCAGGACAATAGTAGTAAAGGCGAAAGAGAAGAACCCTGATATTTATTTGCTCCATACGTTCTCGCCAGAGCTTGAGCTTTTGACAAAACAAATAAAGGAGCTTGGAATTACTACGCCATTAACATCTATAGAAGCCTTTGAATTCACAGAAGAGCCGTCTTTGTTTGAGGGCTATTGGTATGTTCAAGCAGCGGACCCTACAAACTCATATATCAGCATGTACAAAGCCAAATATGGAAAAGATCCGCAGGCATTCTCAGCTAACACTTATGATAATGTTCTTCTTGTAGCAGAGGGCTTTGAAAAAGCCGGCGATGGCAAAACTATTCCTTCGCATGACAAAGTTGCTGCCGAGATGCTCAACATAAAAGATTTCAGCGGAGCATTAGGCATACTGAATATTGGTTCTGACCATATCATTCACAGCCAAGCCGTCGTAAGAATGATAAAAGCCGGCAAGCCTGTAACAATACCAATTTCAGCTGGCACTATAAAACTTGGTTCGGTCATCGTACTTACGGGTGATGCAGCGGCTTACGGGATAGACGTCAAAAATAGTATTGGAATAGCACTGAATGAGATAAATGCACAAGGCGGGATAAATGGAAAGAAGCTAGAGGTTATATTTGAAGACGGCAAATGTACAGGAAAAGACGCCGCGACAGCCGCAAACAAGCTTGTATACGTCGATAAAGTAAAAGTGATATTTGGCGGATCGTGCAGTGGCGAGACGCTTTCAATGGCGCCTATAACAGAGCAGAACAAGGTTATTTTATTCTCTTCAACGTCAAGCAGTCCTCTATTGACAACAGCAGGCGATTACGTATTTCGTAATCACCCATCTGATGCTTTTGCGGGTGCACAGCTTGCTGAAGTAATACTAAAGAAATACAAAAAAGCTGCCATACTTTCTGAAAATACAGATTATGCGCAGGCACTTCGTGAAGTATTCAAAAAGAAGATCTCTGAGGGCGGAGGCCAGATAGTTGCGGACGAGGTTTTTGACCAAGGAAACAAGGATTTCAGGACGCAGCTTACAAAAATCAAGGCGTCCAGCCCCGATGTTATATTTATCAATCCACAATCAGGCGTGGCAGGTGGCTTAGCAGTGAAGCAGGCACGCGAACTGGGACTCAACCAGCAGCTTTATGCAGCCTATTTTGGTGGAGCTTCTGATTTCTTAGAACAGGCTAGTGGTGCTGCTGAGGGATTGATATATGTCGATTTGCCTATTCTTGAACCTTCGAACGCTAAGGCAAATTCGCTGCTTTCAAAATACAAGGCAGAATTCGAAAAAGATCCTGTTTATCCTACGTTTGCAGCTCTTGGATACGACGCTGCGTATATAATTGTCGATGCAATAAAAAGCTGCGGTGAAGGCACTGATTGCATCAAGAACTGGCTGTACGCTATGGACGACTACAACGGAGCAGCAGGAAAATACAGATTTGACAGCAACGGAGACGTAGTTGGCGTAACGCTGAGCGTAAGGCAGATAGTCAATGGCACCGTCGTGCCCTATCAGGGCTGATTCTATGCACAGGCACACCCACCTTGTTGCCGGAATCATTTTTATCATTGTCATTCTAACTGCATTTGCTTTTCTTGTTCTGAATAAACAGCCACAAGAAGGAACAATAAGAATCGGTTTCATCGGACCATTAAGTGGGGATGCCGCTGCATTTGGCGAAACTGAAAGAAATGCGGTTGAATTAGCTATTAGTGAGATAAATAGTGCTGGTGGCATCAATGGTAAGAATATCAAAGTTATCTATGAAGACGGGAAATGCAACGGCAAAGATGCAAGCATTGTTGCTCAGAAATTAGTTGAAATCGATAAAGTCAAAATTATTCTCGGTGGCGCCTGCAGCGGCGAAACGCTTGCAATTGCGCCTATAACTGAGCCAAATAGAGTTATATTATTTTCAGCGTTCTCAAGCAATCCTGCTATAAGCGACGCTGGCGAATATGTATTCAGGAACTCTCCATCAGATACGGATACAGGAAGATTTTTGGCAGAAAATATAATTAAAAATTACAAAAAGGCCGCGGTTCTAACCGAGAATACGGATTACGCGCAGGGTGTAAGGAAGGTTTTCAAGGAAAATTTTTTAAAGCTTGGTGGAACAATAGTTGCTGATGAAATATTCAACCAGGGTGACAGAGATTTCAGGACACAAATAACAAAAATAAAAGATTCTAATCCTGATGTAATATTCTTCGTTCCTCAGTCTGGTACAACTCAAGGTCTTGTAATAAAGCAGATGAGAGAGCTTGCTGTTAACAGCCAGATATACACGGTGATAGCTGCTAAAGATGCATTGGAGATAGCCGGCAATGCCATCGAAGGCACGATATTTGTTGACGCTCCTACATTATCAACGACATCTGGCAAGGCATTACTAGATAACTATAAAAAAATCTATGGCTCTGATCCTGTAAATGATTACGATGCGGGTGCACGCTATGATTCTGTGTTCATTACAGCTAATGCGCTTCGCCAATGTAGCGATGACACAGATTGTATAAAGAATTTCTTATACAACATGGACTGGTATACGGGAACAATAGGGAGATATAAATTTGACAACAAAGGCGATGTCGTTGGCATAGAATTTGCATTAGTGATTGCACAGAATGGAACGTTTGTATCGTATGCTGGATAATATGATCCAAATGAAGCACGCCGAACTCGCGGCAGGCATTATAGTTCTTGTCATTATTGCTGGTGCTTTCCTTTTTCTCGTTGCAAACAAACCTATTTAGTTTAATGTTATCTTTTTATACTTTATGTTATATAATTATAACTTATGTTACAAAATTATAATATATGGAAAGTGCTTAAGGTATTTTTAGATAACCCTACGAAGGGGTTCCTATGGAGGCCGCTTTCCGATAAAGTCAAAATAGCGCCCCTGTCAACCAAAAAATATCTGGATTTATTGAAAAATGAAGGACTGTTAATAGAGAAAGAAATTGCTGGACGAAAGCTCTACTTTGCTAATAGAGAGAGTAGAAAATACCGTCTTTGCAAGACGTTCGAGATAAATATGAGCTTGGACGAATCAGGATTTATAGACGCCATTAACAAGCATTTTGGATACCCTACAATAGTCCTTTTCGGTTCTTATGCAAACGGAGACGCAATAGAAGAAAGCGATGTTGACATAGCTATAATATCTGAATCAAAAAATGAAATGAATGTTAAAGATTTTGAGCGGATAGTGAAAAAGCAGATTCAGATATTCCTGCTTACAAAACAAGAATTAGATAAGCTGAAAAAAAGCAACCCAAGCACATTTAATGGAATTATTAATGGTTATGTCATCTCGGGACGCTTGGAAGTGGTTTAATGGATTGGAAAACATGTATAGACGAAGGAAATTCTGTTAAGATAACGCCTGACAACAAAAGGGCAAATTTTCTTATAAGCCGTTCTGAAGAGACATTGAGTGTCTTGAAGAAAATAAAAATCGACGACAATAATTGTTCTGTCTTCTTTGCTAATTATTATGATGCATTGCTTGAATTATTGCACGCTTTAATGTATTTCAATGGTTATAAGGTGAGGAATCATTATTGCCTTGGTTATTACTTGAGGGATGTTTTGAAAGACAAAAAATCATACGAGATTTTTGACAGGGCAAGAACAATAAGAAATTCTACAATATACTATGGAAACAAATTTGATAAAAATATTTACGATGATATGATAAAACAGATGCTGGAGATTTTTAATAAATTAAAGAAATTGGTGTAAAAATGGTCCTCGAGCAGCTTATACTAAACGGCATCATCGCCGGTGGAATTTACGCCCTTGTAGCTATCGGCTTTAGTATGACCTATGGATTGCTGAGATTTCTGAATCTTGCGCATGGCTCGCTCTATGTGATAGGTGCTTATCTTGCATACGTCTTCTTTTCAGCCGGCCTGCATATTGTGGGTGCATTCATCCTCGCAGTCATAGGCGGCAGCCTGATAGGCGTCGCGATGAACTATTCTGTGTTCAGACCGCTGAGGAACAGAAAATCTTCTTCGCTTATTCTTCTTCTGGCATCCTTGGGCATCTTCATATTTGTCGAGAATTTCATAATAGCGGCCTTCGGAGCAGAAGTGAAAACAATAAGAACAGGGCCTGTCGTTCAGGGTATGGAGTTCTTCGGTGCCATAATCACACAGACACAGGTTGTGATTATTGTTGTCGCTCTTGTAACTTTGCTTGTCGTAGAATTGTTCCTGCAGAAAACAAAGACAGGAAAAGCCATGCGCGCAACTGCAGACAACAAGGACGTCGCGCAAGTCATAGGTATAAACATTGAAAAGATAACAACATATACATTCGCATTGGCAGGCGCATTAGCCGCAAGCGCAGGCGTTCTCATAGCGATAGAGCAAAACCTTGAGCCAACGATGGGGTTGAATGCAATAATAAAAGGCTTTACAGCAGGCGTTGTTGGCGGACTTGGCTCTGTACGAGGAGCAGTTGCCGGGGCATTTCTTTTGGGACTTGTAGAAAACATAGGAATCTGGTTCCTGCCTTCCGGCTACAAGGATGCTATTGCGTTTGTTGTGCTTGTGACATTTTTATTATTCAGGCCGCAGGGCATCTTCGGGAGGAAAGAATAATGAGACATCCGGTTTATGCTGGCATTTTGTTTGCTGTTATAGTAATCGCTACGCTAATTCTGACACAGCAACAAAGAGAGGAAACCATAAAGATTGGCGTAGTTCTGCCGCTTACAGGAATAGCATCCATTCATGGCCAGAACGAGAGGCAGGGCATTGATCTTGCGGTAAAAGAAATAAATGACGCTGGCGGAATAAACGGCAAAAAATTAGAACTCATTTATGAAAATGATGAAACGCAGCCACAAAAAACACTGACATCTGTCAAAAAATTGGCAGAAATCGATAACGTACTCGTTGTCATCGGTGGCTCTTGGGACATACTTGCAAATGCTGTTATACCTGAATTAGATAAAGAAAAAATCGTTCTTTTATCGCCATCTGCTTTGCCTGACACAATAACGCAAACAAGCCCGTATTTTTTCTCAGTACATTCGCCAGTAGCGGTAAATAAAAATGCGGTTGAAGGTTTTATCAAAAACAATAATATCAAAACAGTAGGCGTATTAGTTGTGAATAATCCATGGGGTATTGCGCACCTGAGTATGTTTAAAAGTGCCATCAATGCAACAAACGCAAACTTGGTAAAAGAAATAATTGTACAGAACTTTGATAACAATGACCTGTCAACAGAATTAACTATTTTTAAAGATCTAAATGTTGATGCCATCTTTATCACGCTTAACTTTAATGACATGGCATTGTTCGGCAGGAAAAGAATTGAATTAAATATAACAAGCCGTATTCTTGCGCATTCAAATTTTGCCAGCACAATAGAAGCTGGAAGATTGCCAATAGATGTGGCCGAAGGCGTGGTAGTATTCAGATTCAGCAAGCCTTCGCAGGATTTTATAGAAGAGTTTTCTAAAGAATATGGAAAACCGCCGGAAATATACAGCGATATTGCTTACGATACTGTTTATCTTATTAAATTTGCTATTGAAAATTGTGGATATAATTCTGAAAGTATACGAATATGTATATCAAAAGTAAACTTCACAGGGACATCCGGCCAAATTTATTTCGGTGATAAATATTATCCAGAAAACAAGCAGCCTGTGCTTGAAGTGGTATCTAACGGAACATTCGTGGTGATCGAATAATGATTCCATACTTTGAGAATCTTATCATATTGGGATCGATATTCAGCATACTCAGCGTAAGTCTTAATCTTACCATGGGCTACACAGGACTATTCAATCTAGGCCATGCTGCTTTTTTTGCCATAGGCGCTTACGTTTCTGCGCTTCTGGCATTAGGTCTTGGATTTCCGTTCTGGATTGCGATAATATGCGCAGCTTTATTTTCAGCTTTCTTCGGCTTCCTGCTCGGCTTTCCTACACTGAGATTGCGCGGCGATTACCTGGCATTAGGTACATTGGGGTTTGCGTTCATCGTTGAGGCAATATTAAAGAACTGGACAGACGTAACAAGGGGGCCATTAGGATTGCCGGGCATACCAAGACCGGAACTTTTTGGAATATCGTTTTTGTCTCTTGATCTATATCTTATTTTATCTGTTGTATTTCTTGCAATTACGGTAGTCATCACCCATAGAATTGTCAATTCACCTTTCGGTCGTGTGTTAAAAGCGATACGCGAGGACGAGATAGCTGCGCAGACTCTCGGAAAGAATGTATTCCGTTATAAATTAATTGTTCTTACGGTCTCGGCATTCTTTGCAGGCATAGCAGGCTCATTGTATGCACATTACATAACGTTCATCGATCCGACATCCTTCTCATTACCTGTTCTTATCTTGCTGCTTTCAGCCGTCATAATCGGCGGTATGGCATCGATCAAGGGAGCGGTTGTTGGCGGATTTTTATTGATTTTGCTGCCAGAACCGTTAAGATTTATAGGATTGCCATCGAATATTGTAGGCGCAGGCAGGCAGATAATTTATGCAGTCTTATTGCTGGCAATTTTGCTGAAGCGGCCGCAAGGTCTTTTTGGCGAATACGTATTCCGGAGGGAGAAGAGATGAAATTACTGGAAGTTCATAGTGTATCGAAAAACTTTGACGGCATACAGGCACTGGACAGATGCAGCTTTGATGTCGAGCAAGGCGAAATCCTCGGATTGATTGGTCCGAACGGCTCGGGCAAGACAACAATGTTCAATGCCGTAACAAATATTTATGAAGCGGACAGCGGAAAAATCATGCTGGACGGCGAAGACATAACTAATGCAAAGACGCACGAAATATCGTTCATGGGCCTTTCCCGGACGTTTCAGCTGATACGCCTGTTCCCCAAATTGACGGTAATGGACAACATGCTGATTGCGCAGAAGTACGTGCATGGCGAAAAACTATGGCCGCAGCTCCTGAAAAAAAGGCACGTCGAGGAAGAGGAGAAAGAGAAAATAAAGAAAGCGAAAGAGCTTCTGAATATAGTAAATATTAGCCACAAGGAGAACGACCTGGCGGAAAATCTCAGCTACGGGCAGCAGAAGCTGTTAGAAATAGTAAGGGCACTTGCAACAGAACCTAAATTGCTCTTACTTGACGAGCCTATAGCAGGCGTGAACCCGACGATGACAAAGCAGATATTAAATCTGATAAAAGACCTGAACAGGAAGGGCATGACGATAGTGATAATAGAGCACAACATGAATGTCATGATGAACTTCTGCGATAGGCTTGTTGTAATGGATTACGGGAAAGAGATAGCCAGCGGGAAGCCGTCAAAGATCAGGAAAAACAGAAAGGTTATAGAAGCGTACCTGGGGAGGAAATAAGAGAGGATGAAAATGAAATATTAAAACTAAAAAAGAACTAGAGCAATGATACTGTAGTGTGATAAATATGAACCTGTTAGAAGTCAAAAACATCAACAGCGGATACGGCAAGAACGACGTACTTCAGGATGTATCTTTTAACGTGAAGGAAGGCGAAATAGTTTCGCTTATAGGACCGAACGGAGCAGGCAAATCGACTGCATTGAAGACTGTTTTCGGCTTCCTGAAAAACAGCGCAGGGAAAATAAGCTTCTATGGAAAAGACATAACAAGCAAGAAGCCGCACGAGATGCCGCGGCTCGGCATTTGCTACGTGCATCAGGGCCGGCAGGTTTTCAGGAACATGACTGTCGAAGAGAATCTTGTTTTAGGCGCTTTTATCGATAAGAAATCTGAAAAGAACAAAGAGGTTGTGTACAGGATGTTCCCAATACTAAAGGCAAAAAAGAATCAAACAGCATCCACTTTGTCAGGCGGCCAGCAGCAGCAGTTAGCAATAGGCCGCGCACTGATGCTAAAGCCTAAGCTTCTTTTATTGGACGAGCCTTCTCTTGGATTGGACCCGAAAACTGTGAAACTTGTTTTTGAAAAAATAAAACAGATAAACAAGGATGGCGTTACCATCTTACTTGTGGAACAAAATGCAAAGAAGGCTTTGGAGATAGCAGACCGCGCTTATGTCGTGGAGACAGGAAGGATAAAGCTGAGCGGAAAAGGAAAGGCATTGCTCAAGAACAAGAGTGTGCAGAAATTGTATCTGGGCGGGTAAACGCTTAAAAAGATTGAAATGACAAATTGTATATGCGATATGTACCGATATTGCTTCTTGTTTTCGTCCTAGTTATTTCCGGCTGCGTGCAGCAATATCAAGAAAAAGAGACGGTAAAAATAGGTTCAGTTATTCCACTTACAGGCAACAGGGCAGAAGGCGGGTCTTTCATTAAAAATGGAATCGATTTGGCAGTTGCAGAGATAAACAATGATTCAAGCAGAAAATATGCTATTAATATCATTTTTGAAGACGGACAATACAAGCCCGATGTCGGCGTGACCGCTATACAGAAATTGATAAATCTCGATAATGTCAAATTTGTGATAGGCGAATTGAGCTCCACGGTAACATTAGCTATGGCACCTATTGCTGAGCAGAATAAAGTAATCCTTATTACGCCAGGCTCTCAGTCGGAAAAGATTACGACTGCAGGCGACTATATCTTCAGGACGCAGATGAACACTGCTCAAGAAGCGCCATTTCTTGCTGATTATCTAGCGGACCGTACGAATGTTACGGTGCATCTTATGGGCATAAACACAGACGCGCTACAGTCGTTCTTATCTACGTTCAAGACAGAGTACGAAAAGCGCGGCGGAAAAATGGGAATAGTTGAAAAATACGAGATAACAGATGCAGATTTCCGAACACAATTATTAAAACTGCAACAAGCAAATGCTACATACGTTATTTTGTTGTCCATACCGAAAAGTACGGGACTTATTCTAAAGCAAGCCAAAGAACTTGGATTAAATATAACGTTCTTTGGTACAACCGCTGTTGAGGGTCAGGAACTTCTGACAGCAGGCGGCAATGCTGTTGATGGTCTTCTTTATTCTTATCCTTACGACGAAACAAGCGAAGACAGCGCGATGAAATCGTTCAGGGAAAAATATTTTGCAGTGTACGGCAAGAAAAATGAGGTCTTAGCTGCGAATGCTTACGATACTGTGCGTATCCTGAGCATATGCTTTGAGAGCATTGGCACAGGCGTTGATGCCGTAAAAGACTGCCTGTACGATACAAAGGGTTACAAGGGCGCTTCTGGCGAGATAACATTTGATGAAAACGGCGATGTTTCAAAGCCGTTCATCGTGAAGACAGTAAGAAACGGCACATTTGTGAAGTACGAAGGCTAAGGCTTTGCCGTTTGCCATAGCCAGTTGAAGAACCCTTTGAAGCGTTCTGAAATTTCCTTGTTTTCAACCAGTATTCCAACAGGATAATCTTTTGACCACAGTGTTATTGCAACCTTGTGCGCATATATCCAAATGGTTGCCGGGGAGAATGTGTCTTTTGGCATATATTTGACTTTTAACAGGCGGAATCTCTTGAGATAGTGCGCTCTTTTCATTCCTAACGGGGTCATGTCAATCAATATGCGACCCTTAATCCCTTGCCTTTCGCGTTGTTTTTCCCAGTTATTCATGAAATCCGGAATAAAGGCATGGGATATCGCAGGCGTTATGTCAAGCCATTCTTTCGGTCGCGTATGAAGCACATCATTCAGCAGGGTTTTGACACCTTCAAACCCCTCGTACACTTCAATATAAGGCGTGTTCTGCCTTGGTTTTTTCATCTTCATTAGGTAAGGGATGACCGACCTTACGCCGCCTTCCATTTCTTTCATGAAATCAATAAGTTTGCGCGGGTCGGTTGCCCTGAAGAATTTTACGTTGTTCTTTATTACGTGCGAAACCAGGCCCTTCCTGATGAGCTTGCTTACGAAGTGATAAACTAATGTTCTGTTTATGTTTGTTTTTTGTGCTATCTCTGATGCGGAAATCTCGTCGTGTTCCAGCAGTGCAAGATAGATACGTATCTCATTTTCGTGTAGACCTATATTCCTCAAGGCTGACATGTCCATGATTGTTTCTTTTATGCAATCTTTTTAAGCTAAATGTTTGTTGTCAATATATTTACAACACGTCACATTAAAGACAGCAAATCATAAAAAACGCCATGAGAATACTTGTTGTTTTCATGCTAATCTGGGTTGTCTTTGCTGCTGGATGCGTGCAGCAGACAACAGAAAAACAAACAGTAAAAATCGGTGTGATACTACCGCTGACAGGACCGAGCTCGGATGCTGGAAATTATATAAAATCAGGACTTCTTCTTGCAGAAAATGAAATAATCAATAACACAAAAAGGAAATACAGCATAACTATGATTTTTGAGGATTCACAGTTCAAGAGCGACGTGGCTGTAAGCACAATTCAGAAACTTATCAATTTAGATAATGTTCAATTTTTTATTGGAGCGGCCGGATCATCAGAGACATTGGCGATAGCTCCTATAGCTGAGCAGAACAAAGTAATACTTATAACGCCTGCCTCACAAGCCACAAAAGTCACAACAGCAGGCGATTATATCTTCAGGACGCAGATAAATACAAAACAGGAAACCGAGTTCTTTTCAAAGTTCATTTCTAACAGAATCAGTAATCAAACACTGGACTTGATTGCTTGGAATACTGATTACGGTATTTCTTACATAGATGATTATTCAAAATTTTACCGAAATCTTAGTGGCAATATTGGTCTAGTTCAAAAATTTGACACTGCCGAAACCGATTTTAGGACATTTCTCTTAAAAATCAAAGACAGCGATGCAAATAATTTATTGATGGTTGGCAACAGAAAGCATGTAGGCACAATTTTAAAACAGGCCAAGGAGCTTGGGCTTAACATCACTTTCTTTGCATCATCGCCTGCGGAAGGGAAGGAACTTACCGATGTGGCTGGCAATGCAGCCGACGGGCTTATCTATCCTTACCCTTATGATTCAGAAAGCAATGACAGCGTACAACAGCAATTCCAGAAAAAATACCAGCAGATTTATGGCACCAGAAGTGAGATGTATGGGGCAACAGGCTATGATACAGTTTATATACTGAGCAACTGCTTTGAAAAAGTTGGTATAGACGTCGAAAACGTAAAGCAGTGTTTGTACGATACGAAGAACTACCCTGGTGCATCAGGAACAATAACGTTCGACGAAAATGGAGACGTCTCAAAGCCGTTCATCGTGAAGACGGTCAGAAACGGAACATTTGTGAGGTATGAAGGTTAGGGCTTTGCGATCTTCCACAGGTTGTAAAAGAACGATGTAAATGATTTTGCTATATTCCTGTTGTATATGAAAATGCATGTGGAAGGCTCTTCGTAGTTGAAAATCAGTACTTTGTCCTCCCCGAACACATCTATGGCAGAGGGCGTTATTTCTTCCAGAACCCTGACTTGCGTATAAGTCATCTTCCTGAATTTGTTTATGTAATCTGACCCAGATTCAGAAAATATGTGCTTGCCTATTATTTTTCTTTTTATACGGTACCTAGACACGTCTAGCCAGAATTTGTTGAATCTTTCGCTCTTTTTTGCTGTTGCACCTATTACTAACAGCTCCTCCACAGGCTTCATGCTGTTCAGCGCTTCATAAACGGCTGACTTTATGCCATCATATCCTGTATAAACTACGGCTCTGAACTTATAATTTCCAAGTGCGTGGTCTCTTATTTTATTAAGGTCCGGCAGCTTTGATTTTATTATTTCATTTTCTTTTTCCAGGTCA
The DNA here is from genome assembly GCA_964373255.1 of uncultured archaeon. Classification (GTDB taxonomy): domain Archaea; phylum Aenigmatarchaeota; class Aenigmatarchaeia; order GW2011-AR5; family GW2011-AR5; genus JACPVU01. Next base: position 81,354 of record CAYJTG010000004.1, on the reverse strand, counting down.
CTCTTTTTCCTGTCGATCCAGTCCAGCAGCTGTTTCGGGTCTGCTGCTGTGAAATTTCTCACGTTGTTTATGACTGATTCGCTTGCCAGGCCCTTTGATTTCAGGCGTTCGAGTATCTCGTATATTTTTCCGGAGTTTAAACCTGCATGCTTCAGTATTTCCCCTGTTGTTGTGGTTCCAAACCTCAACAGCGTAATGTATACTATGCTTTCGTTCCTTGTCATGCCTATTCTTTCCAAGAATTCCATTTCCATGCAGGTCACATCAATCTTTACCTTATTACTCTACACTTTGTGTGGGGTAATATTTATATCTATCGAACCACTTATAGATAGTGACATCTAGGGTGTGGTAAAATGAAAGGTGCAAGAGTATTGGCTGCGTCTGTAATCGTTGTTTTGCTGGTTGGCACAGTAATCGGCCTGTTTTACGTGCAACCTGCAGAAAAAGGGAATCTGAGGATAGGTGCTATACTTCCTATGTCAGGTCCCGCAGCCGTATGGGGCGAATCCATAAGAAACGGCATGGAGCTAGTCAAGGATGAAATTAACAAAAGCGGAATTTCTGTGGATGTATTCTATGAAGACAGCAAGGCCAGTGCTGCAGAAGGTATCTCGGCTTACAACAAGCTGAAGGAGGTGGACAAGGTCGACATAGTATTTTCAGCGTTTAGCAGAGTAAGCGTGCCGTTAATACCAATGGCCGATGAAGATAAAATACCAATTATAATGACTGTCGTGTCTGCAAAGGGCGTAGCCGAGAGGAGCCCATTTGCCTTCAGGTTTTATTCTAATGAAAGACAGTACGTTGACCCGCATTTTGAAAGACTTGGAGTGGCAAACTACTCTTCCATAGCAGTGCTTCGCATAAACGACGAATTTGGAAGCGATGTCAGCAGAAGGATATCCGAGAAAGCCGGCGAAAGTGGGATTAATATCGTTCTAGAAGAGAAATTTGATCCGGGGTCGACGGACTTCAGGACGCAACTTATCAAGATAAAGAGCAAGAACCCAAACGCTGTGCTTGTTGTCACGGCCGTTCCTGCTGAAATAATAAATATATTGAAACAGGCAAAGGAGATAAATCTTGACACCGATATATTTGAGGCGTCTGCTGTACTTTCTTCCGACCTTGCCAGAAGAGACGCAGGCGAAAGCACAGAAAACGTGTTCACGATGGCGTTTCCTTTCACGCTCAAGAAGACAGGAGAAGAATTCAGGACTAAATATAAAGAAAAATACGGCAGCGAGCCGTCTTTTGCTGCAGCTTTTGGATACGACATGATGAAGCTTGCTGTGGGTGTGTCTGGTGGTAAATCCATGAAAGGAGAAGAACTGGCAAGCAGGATTATAGATATGAAAAACTTCGACAGCCTTAATGGTCCCGTAGCAATTCAAAGCAATGGTGAAATAAATCCTGAACTGTACTCTGTGAAAATAATAAACGGCTCCCTCTTTTTGGCTGATTAGAAAGCTTATTCAAATTGCTCCAGTTTCTACTCTTGTTTAAATACTTTTTCTTCCGAATATTTAGTAAGTACAATAACCCCTTTGTTACAAGCCAAGTGTAAGGATAAATTACATTCCTGCTTTTGGCCGGTTACTATACATACAGGGGTTTGCTTACGTGGTTTGAATGGTTACAGTCGATGAGGCGATCATAGCAAAGATAGTCAAGGACGGGAAGCATTTTGAGATTCTTGTTGACCCCGATCTGGCTTACGACCTGCGCGAGGGCAAGTCTGTTTCTCTGCAAAGGATGCTGGCTGTAAATGTCGTGTGCGCCGATGCAAAAAAAGGCGACAAGGCTTCCATCAAAGACGTGGAGCACGCCTTTGGCACGCTGGATATTGAAAAAATAGCTGAGCACATAGTGAAACACGGTGATATTCAATTAACAACAGAGTTCCGCCGGAAAAAGATCGAGGAACGAAGAAAACAGATTGCCACGCTGATAGCAAAGAATGTCGTGAATCCGCAGACAAAGATTCCTCATCCACCTGAGCGCATTTTAAACGCCATGGAGCAGGCGCATTTTTCTGTCGACCCCATAAAATCGGCAGAACAGCAGATGGACGACGCGATCAAAGCGATAAAGGAAATACTCCCTGTATCGTTCGAGCAGATAACGCTCAATATCGAGGTGCCTGCAAAATACAGCGGCCGGGCTTACGGCGTGATCAAAGAGTTCCATCCCGAGAAGGAAAACTGGCTTGCGGACGGGTCACTCGCTGCGAAGATCACGATACCAGCCGGTGTCAGGGAAAATGTCTACAGGAGACTGGGCGCGGTGACCGAGGGCAACGCAAGAATAGAAGAGGCAAAAAAATAAAAGTAAATGAGGTGTTTTAAAAATGACAGATCGAAAATTGGTTTTGCCGGGTGATTTCATTGGCGAAGGTAGGGCCGGACACGGCGCTTACGAAGAGGACGGCAAGGTGTTCTCGAAGTTTATCGGCCTTGCAGAAGAGAAAAACGACATGCGTTTTGTAATACCGTTGAGCGGCATATACAGCCCAAAGCGCGGAGACGGCGTTATCGGAAAAATAGAGGACGTTATATTTTCGAAATGGATTGCTGATATAAATTCGCCGTACGAAGCAGTCCTGCCAATAAGCGAGGCGACGGATGAGTTCATCGACATGACAAAGACCGACCTCACGAAATATTTCACGTATGGCGACCTCATCTTTGCAGAAATCTCTTCGGTGAGCAAGACAAAAAACGTCCAGCTCAGCATGATGGACAGAAAGTGCAGAAAGCTCCGTGGCGGGCGGCTGATATCGGTCACGCCGACAAAGGTGCCGCGCATCATCGGCAAGGCCGGTTCCATGGTCGAGATGATAAAAGATATTACAAAGACACAGATAGTTGTTGGTCAGAACGGACTTGTGTGGGTCAAGGGTGACAATGAGGATATAGCGATAGAGGCTGTGACTGAAATAGAGAAAAAATCGCATGTTCACGGCCTGACAGACCGGATAAAGGCGATGCTGGAAGAGAAGATGACTGAAAGATATGGAAAAAGCGAAAGCAGTGAAGTTGTTTGATACCTGAACATACCACCTATCTTTAGATGGTGGTATTAAGTGGTATGTTAGGTGTAAAAAACACTGTGTAGATTAAGTGGCATCTTGAAATTGGTAAGATGCCACTGTCTTTAGACAGTGGTTTTTCACAAGCTGCAAGAAACCCCATCTGCTTCAGCTGATGGACGAATCGAGCAATACGAAAGCATGAGACGAACGTTACAATGATATTTGCGAGGTGTAAAAGCATGGAATTTACAAGAATAGATGGCAGGAAACCTGACGAACTGAGGCCGGTATACGCCGCTGTTGGCGTGCTAAACAAGGCGGACGGGTCGGCCATGTTCCGCCTGGGCAATACAGTCGCTGTAGCTGGTGTCTACGGGCCGAGGAAGGTTTTTCCAAAACACCAGGAAGAAGCTGAGCGGGCGATTCTGAGGACAAAATATAACATGGCTGCTTTTGCGACGACAGAGCGAAACCGACCAGGCGTAAGCAGGAGAAGCACTGAGATATCGTTTGTCACAAGGCACGCGCTCATGCCTATTTTGTTCCTTGACGAGTTCCCAAAGACAGCTATAGACGTTCATATTGAAGTTTTGCAGGCCGATGCATCCACGCGGTGCGTTGGCATCAATGCAGCCGCTTTGGCGCTGGCGGACGCCGGCCTGCCGATGCGCGACCTTGTAGCAAGCTGCTCTGCCGGAAAGGTTGGGGAACAGGTAGTCCTTGACATTGCAGGGAAAGAAGATACAGAAGGCGAGCTGGATTTGCCGGTAGCGTACTACCCGAAGAAAAAGCAGGTTACGCTCCTTCAGATGGACGGCATAACAAACAGGGCAGAAGTGAAAAGAATAATCGATCTTGCATTGAAAGGAGCAGAGAAGATATACGAAGTGCAGAAAGAGGCGTTGAGATCCGGATACTCACTTGAAGAGGCAAAAATATGATATCGATTGATCCACAGCTGATTAAGGACATGATTGAAAAAGGAAAACGCATAGACAACCGCCCTCTTGACCAGTACAGAGCTATAAAGATAGAGCGCGGTTTTGTTTCAAGTGCAGAAGGCTCTGCCCGCGTGCGCATTGGCGACACCGAGGTTGTAGCAGGCATAAAATTCAGTGTTGGTGAGCCGTTCTCGGACACGCCGAACGAAGGCGTTCTCATGGTTGCTGCTGAATTCATACCGCTTGCAAGCCCGGATTTTGAGTCAGGCCCGCCTGGAGAAAACGCTGTAGAAGTCGCACGTGTAGTTGACCGCGCCATCCGCGAATCAAAGGTCATTGATTTCAAACAGCTCTGCATAAAACCCCAGGAAAAGGTATGGATGGTTTTTGTTGATGTAGACGTGCTTGACAACGACGGCAATCTTATTGATGCAACATCTATAGCAGCCATAGCGGCGCTGCTGGATGCGAAGCTGCCTGAACTGGATGAAAACAACAAGATTGACTATGAAAAGCCCAGAACGAAGGCGCTGCCGATAACAGGCGTACCAGTTTCAACGACAATAGGAAAAATAGGCAGCAAACTGTTTGTTGATCCAAGCCTATCTGAAGAATTAGCCCTTGATTCAAGGCTGACGGTGGGGACGTTCAACACTGAAAATGGAATTATGCTTTGTTCTATGCAAAAAGGCGGAACCCACGGACTGACAACAGGGGAAATAGAAAAGATGATCGAGATGGCCGAAAGGTTCGGTAGCCATGTAAGAAAACTGATAGAAGAAAGCTGACAACTTCTTGATTATAGTAAAACCAGAAATTTCTTTTCTCATTTTGGTGTGTCGGAAAGCTTTGCTTTCCAGACATGCTCAAGACAGGTTTCATCACTTTTAATACATTTTCTTCTTACTGATGACTTATGATAGACGTTGCGCTTGTCGGCTATCGAGAATTTCCGCGGGGCGGCGGGGAAGATTTGGTCGTCTCGCTACCTAGCCTGATGGGCTCGATTAAAAATTTGCCGTTTAGGTATTGCTATACTGAGATAGTGGAAGACAGGAATGAAAATGATATCAAGGATTCTGTCAGTCGGATGAAATTATCTGAGCCGGATGTCCTGCACTACGCAAATTACAGGGATAACTATACAGGAACAAAAAATGACGAAGATTATATAAGGGAAGTGCTCGCAACAACAAAAATCCCAATATTGATGACGTGCGGTCAGTATAATGAGGCTGAAAAATTTGTCAAGTCAGTAAAAATTGAATTCTTGCCGGTACCATTTAATTTAAAGGAATACGTTGACAAAATTGTTGAGTTGGCGCAGCACTATCAACTTAAGGGTGATTAGCTGTTGCTAATCATCCAGAAAAGACTGTTGCCGATAGGCAACAGTCTTTATAGCTAAACAAGAAAAGAATCAGATATTATATTTCTTGTTTGCTATATATGAAGCAAGTTATAATATCCAGATTATTTACTTGCTTCATAATAAGTTGATAGTGCTGACTGGCACAAAGGCGGTCTTATGACAAAGGAAGATAACATACACAATCTCATTTCAGAGGTCAGGCAGCACAATGCAAGGAAAATCATGGTACAGCTGCCGGAAGGCCTGAAGATAAATGCCACAGAAATAATCGATGATATGAAAAAACAAGGCATCGAATGCATTTTCGCCGCTGATTCCAGCTACGGCGCCTGCGACCTGCGGGACAAAGAGGCAGGGCAAATGAATTGTGATTTGCTTGTTCACGTCGGTCACAACAAGTTTTACCGTGACTTTGATGTCGCAGTGCCTGTGCTGTATTATCCGTGGATTTTTGATGCAAATGTTGATGATATTGATTTTTCAGAAATCAAGGAAAAAAGAATCGGGCTCGTTACAAATATACAGCACCTACATCTGTTGGATGAGATAGCGGAAAAATTAAAATCAATAAACAAAGAAGCGATTATAGGAGGCCAGATATTGGGGTGCTGGACTCCGAATGCTGTAAAGATCGAAAACAACATCGATGCATTCCTGTTTGTGGGGTCGGGCATATTTCATTCGCTGGCGCTGAAAACCGAAAAGAAAGTCTATGGGCTGGATTTAGAAAGGCAAAGAGTCGAACCGCTTGATCTTACGCTCATAGAAAAGCGCAGGTACGCGCATATATTCAACGCCCGTGATGCAAAAACATTTGCCATACTTGTATCGTCAAAAGCCGGCCAGAGCCAGCTCATAGGAGACGCAGAAAAAATTAAAAGATCTCTCGAGGAAAGGGATAAAAAGGCTTTCGTCCTAGTAATGGATGAAATAAGCGACAAAAAACTGCTTGGCGTAAAGGCAGACGCGTTCATTAACACGGCCTGCCCGCGCCTGCTCGATGACTCGTGGTCAAAGCCGTTCATAAATGCCAGTGACGTCGAAAAGATTTTTGATGAATGACAACAGGATGAATAGTTATGACAGATTTCGTTAGGTACAGGATAATTGGCGACATGTCACGAATCTGCACTACAAAAGATTAGAAGAGCAGCAGATCGCAGAAACGCCACAGAAATCAGAAAGCGTTGTTGTATAATTAGGAAAGGAATAAAAATGAAAATAAACGTCCTTGAGAATGAAGACGAGAAGCTGAAGGTAGAGATCGACACAAACCTCACGCTTGTCAACCTGCTGAATGACAATATCTGGCAACAGAAGGTAGATGCCTCAGCCTATAAGAAAGACCATCCCTACCTGTCGAAACCCGTCCTGCTCGTGAGGGCAAAAAACCCAAAGAAGGCTATATTAGATGCGACCGACCAGATCATAGCCGATATCAAGGAATTCAGGAAGCATTTCCAGGCTGCGATGAAGTGATGTTTTTACTTTTAATGATTTTCTATTCAATTTTTATGTATGAATTGTGATTTCTGCAATAGGCAAGAGATGAAATCAAGGTCATTCATAGAAACCAAAAATGAATACTGTATATATAGCAATATTCCTCTTGTTGAAGGACATTCATTAGTAATACCGAAGAAACATGTTATTTCTATTCGAGGACTTAGCGATAATGATATAGCCACCTTATTCAAAACAGTTAGGATTGTCGCAAAAAAACTTAACAAAATCTATAAAGCGGAAGGAATGAATTTTGCTTTTAATGAAGGCGCTGTTGCAGGCCAGAGAATCCCGCATTTGCACATACACATCTTACCACGCAAGAAGGATGATATGAAAATAGACCCAAGAAATCTTTTCTACAGAGAAGAAAGAAAACGAAAGAAATTGAATAATGACCAGATGAATGAGATTGTTGGTTCTCTTAAAAAGAAATTTAAAAAAGTGTGAAAGGTTTTATTAATGTCATTCAAGAAAGAGGCCCGCATAATAGCGTGGGACGACTGCGCTTTTCGCTTCGAGACAAAAAGCGTTCTGCTCGTAGGCGTTGTTTTCCGTGGCGGGCAGTTTATTGACGGCCTGCTGTCTGTAAAAATAAAGAAAGACGGACTCGATGCGACGGATAAAATTGCGAATTCTATTATAAAATCCCGCCACTATGACCAGCTCTCGCTTATAATGCTCAACGGAATAACATACGCAGGCTTAAATCTGGTGGACATCAATAAATTAAGAAAAATGACGAAGCTGCCCGTCATTGCCGTGCAGAGAGATATGCCAGACATGAAAAAATTCCTGTTAGCCATGAAGAGGGTGAATAAATATAAACAGAGGTTAGAAATTGTTAAGGCGGCAGGCAAGATTAACAAGTGGAAAGGAATTTGCTATCAAAAAAACGGGCTAACAGCAAAAGAATGCGAAGAAATACTTAAGCTCACGTGCACAAGATCAAAAATACCTGAGCCAATAAGAGTCGCGCACCTAATAGCGTCTGGATTGAGCAGAACAAACCCTAATTATATTTCTGCAGGATTTGAATCGAGGGGCGGGGCATGAAGCAGAAAAAACAAACATCAAAATCCAAGAAGTGGGCTCGTGAGATAGGCGAGATAGCATTTGCGTTCGTTGTAGCATGGCTCGGATACCAGTCGCTTGCTCTGGCGACGGGCACTAGCATGCCGATAGTGACGGTTGTTGGTAATTCCATGTACCATACTAGCAGCTTTGACGAGTGGTGGGGCTCACAGGGCAAGTATTACGAGAATATTGATATCGCAAGGTCCCAGTTCGAAAAGTTTCCCATGAGAAATGGACTGTCGAATGGGGATTTGGTTTTTGTCATAAAATCGCAGCCAAAGATCGGAGATATTGTTATCTATGAGAGAAACGGCGCGGGATCTACCATTGTCCACCGCGTTGTAGAGGTGCGGGACGGCGGATATGTCACAAAGGGCGACAACAACTTCGCTTCTGATAATGCTAATAATCCTATAAAAAAAGATATCATGAAAGGCAAGGCTGTGTTTGCAATACCGTTGCTCGGCTATCCTAGACATTTATTATTCGTGATGGGGATATAGCATCTCTATTGTTTATTTTTGAATCACACTAATCTGTTTTCTTTTCAAATGGCAGTTCATCTTGTCCGATGTTTAATGTTATATCTTCTACATTAAGCGGGAATGAGGTTACATAAACTATATAATCTATGCCAAGTTTTTCCTTGTTCTCGCTGTAGAATTTTCTTAGCAAATTGCGATTTTTGCTGCTTTCTGTATAGTCTAACCCTATTACCATTCCAAGTTTATCGAATCGGCTTAAGTCGCTCTCACAAATTTTAATATCACCATTGTTTGAAAAGGCGGGAAGGTAGTTTGTGTCTTTTGCAAGCGTATATAGGCGCCCATATGCGACGTGTCCATAGGGCTCAGCCCGCGAATCAACAGGCATTATAGTAAAACGGTCAAATTTCTGAATGTAGTCTTTCAGAGCCGGGAACATGTCCTCCAAAAAGCCTTGTATACGGCCCTGTAATTGCATTGCTTCTTTGTATTTAGGGTCTGTGCTTGAAAATATTTCTTCTAATATACCTTTGGTCATCTAAATCACCCTACAGCATCAGCATGTTTCTCAGCGATTTTAAGCTTGATTTATCTAACTTATGTGTTTTAGCAATTTCTATCGCACGTCTTCCTAGATCGCGGAATGATTGTTTATATGTCCTATCTCTTCCTACGTATACTGCTTTGAATTCTGGCTTGTGCTCAGATATCATTGTAAAAAATTGTGGGCGGTGGATTACTTCATATACTTCTGGCATGTCTTTCTTGTTAACAAAATTCTGAATACCGATATACTTCTCATAATCGCCCCATGCACAAAAGTTGGCAAACCCAATCTGATCAACAACGGTTCCCGTATAAACTTTCTTAATTCCTAGCACGCCACTATTCAAGAGTGTCCATATAAGTGCACCTGTTATGCCCTTTCCATGGCGTGTTATGGCTGTTTCAAAAGGAATTGCTATCTCGGCATGATATTTATTCATGCCAAGTGATGGAGCAGTTATTATAGACCTGTATTCCGTATTTCTTTCGTCGCTCTGGTGCAATTCTTGGCTATGAAACCTCAATTTCTGGTGAGAGAGCGCTCCTTCTACATAAGCGTCAAAATCTTCCGAACCACCATAGCCAACCGGAAGTATGAGTATCCTGTTGTTACCAAATTCGTTTTTCATATCCCATGCTAACCTATCATAGTCTGGGTTCACTGTGTTGCTCATTCTTAGTGGATTATAGCCTTCTGTTTTTGTATCGTGTTCACCTTTTACTTTTACATCGTGTTCATATTGTGGCATCTTAATCACTCCAGGGTCTCAATCGAATCGATAACCTTATTGCCGCTTCTATCGTAACCCTTAACTATCCGGGCAAACGTGCCATTATTTTCTGAAGCGTTTATAAATGTTTTTGAGAAGTACATTGTGCAGGCAAGAATTGCTGCGCGTGCACCGCGGCTGCCTACACCGCCTATAATTAGGAGTTTTTTATTCTTGTTGAACGGATTGACAGATTTTATAACAAGTCCGATTCTGGGGTCTGAATATTCATGCTTGGTAGTTTTTGAAACCAGTCTGTAATCTTTTGTTTCATCAAAATATAATGGCAAAGATTTATTTACTTTATCTAATACTACATTCGTTTTGGAATTTCCCATCAAGATTAAATTTTCTTTTAGATCCTTTTCTGTTACTTCGGTATCAAGTTTGTAGCATGGGAATTCAAAGCTGTTTGTGAACCTGCCAAGAAGCATTGCAAAATCAAATGTAAAGGGCCCTTCTGAAGCGCCTTCGTCAAATCTCCCGTGTGAATAAGGATCACCTATAATTATTTTCGCATTCAATTTTCCGTCCTTCACAAAGGGGTCCAGAAATTCCTCGACGTCAGGATCAACGATTCTCTGTGCGGTTTTTGTGCTGTAGCCGTTTTCGTGCAGTTTCGTAGCAATGACCGGCGAAACAAGCTCGAAAAATTTTGCAGTCATTCCATAGCGCGATTCTGTGCCGGCCTGGCGGACGATGCCGGCGTCCCTCATCTTGCGAAGATGATAATAAATTTTCTGCTCGTTCTGCCGCAGCTTTTTTCCTATGTCCATCGCGCACAAGGGCTGCCTTGCGAGCTCGCCGATTATCTTTACGGCAAGGTCGTTACCAAATATGCCGAGGTTTTTGGGCTCGACAAGAAGCGAGTCGTATACCCGCTGTCCGTTTTCCCCGTTTTCTACCAGCATGGATTTCATATCGATAGGCACCCCATTGAGATCAGGAATGAAGAGGAGGAAGAAACTGATTAGTATGTGACTGCTGTCGTACACTTAATGATCGTAGACGTTATGCCTGTTCTCACTTTAATCACGTACCCTTCTAATAAAGACAGCAATAAAGTACTTAAAGCTTTTCGATTTTGTTTTTAATATTATGAAACTGCTTATAGAAACGCTCTTAAACAAATCCATGGTTTTTGGATAAGACCTGGAAACTTTTAAGGAATTTTTAGAAGCAGATTATATACTTTGTTTCTTCTATCATTAGCAAAGAATGCTTTGGGTGTGATGGAGATGTTGATGAGACTTCCACGATGCTGCGGACGGGAAATGAAGATACGGATGGATGTAGGCAGATTTCTCGAAGTCCAGTGCAATGACTGCAGGGACGTCGTCTACGTCAAGAAATCCGAGGTCCCGAAACCGCAGATGCTAGATGATTGATAATTGATATAATGTTCTTACGCGCCGTTTTTTTGAAAAATTTTATCTAGACATTATTATAGGAGAGCGACAAAACAGACCCGCTGATTTTGCAATAGCCTTATAAAGTTTTGCTGCAAGAGTATGCGGAAGGAAAATTCAGGTGTGAAGTGTGAAAAAAAAGAAACATAAAATGCGCAAACCGCGCAAATCGCGGCACGTAAAGCGTAAAGCTGTACGACGATCAAAAAAAGCCGAGCCGCAGTCAAAGGTCACGATTGAATTCTGCCCAAAATGCAGCTCGATAATGGTGCCTCTGCAAAAGGGGAAGAATACTTATCTTAAGTGCCGGGGTTGCGGGGCCCAGAAAAAAACGAATCTACGCAGCATGAAAATAGTTGAGGCGCTTAAGAAAAAGAAGGGCGTAACTGTTCTGGAGAAAGACACGACGCCGCTGCCACTGACAGAAAAAATGTGCCCGCGCTGTGAACACCAGAGAAGCTACTGGCGGCTGCAGCAGACAAGAAGCGCAGACGAACCTCCAACGCAGTTCTTCCGCTGCGAGAAGTGCAAGTACACGTGGCGGGAATACAAATGATTTTTTCTTTCTAAAGAAAGAAAAACTACATATTCAAAAAGAAAGATAATAAATATATATAAAAACTCGTAACTATTAAGCTGAAGCATCAAAAACGATACAGACGAACTATAGTGAAAGACATAAGTTTTTGAACAAATTACATGTCTTTCACATATAACAATGACATAATAATATGTTCAAATTTCTTAATAGATACAAAACCCCAATAAACTTATTTTTAATTCTTTACATCCAATGAAAAGCCATGAATCATCTCACGATAGGGATATTCGGCGACAAAGAATCCATGAAGAAGCTTGGCAAGCAGGGAACCGTAAATGACATAATGATGTACAACCATGCAAGCTCTGAGGGCGTTTTTGTATACGTTGCGCCCAATTCCCAGGAAAACAAGATACAGACGCTCCTGCAGGTTGTGAATATGATTGACGTGCCTGTTATAGTTTCTGAAACCGTGACAAAAGAACTGGCTGAACAGATAATAGCCATAGACGCTTTCGGTTTTGAAAAAGGCTTCATAGTATCAAATTCTGACGATGTGGGGAGCATAATCAAAGGCACGACGCTTGAAAAATTCGAGTGGCTCAAGAATGAAAATGAATTGCGGGAGAAATTGCAACAGATTCAGGCAAAGCCTATTGCAGGCAAGCCGTGGTTCCCTATTGACAATTATTTCAATGTAAAGAGTGTTGGAACTGTTGTTCTCTCTGTAAGCAAGGGCGCAGCAATTAAAAAATACGATAAGCTTATTGTGCAACCACTGGGCAAAGAGGTTATTGTGAAAGGAATACAATCACAGGACAAAGACATAAACGAGACGGAAAATGGAATGAGAGCGGGATTGAACCTCAAGGGATTAGAAGCTGATGAGATCAAGCGCGGTTACGTGCTGTGCAGCGATGGAATTGTCTCAAAGGACTTAAAGATCGACTTCAGAAAGAGCAAGTACACAAAAGACGCTGTTGAAACAGGAATGCAGGTATTTATGTCACTAGGACTACAGATAAATGTCGGAAAAATAAACCAGATCAGCGGATCAGAAATTTCTATCTTGATGGAACAACCAGTTGCCTACTTTTCAAATGAGAAATGCATTGTTGCAAGCACAAAGCAGGCAATGCCAAGAATAATAGGAAGCGGAATTATAAAATGAAATGCCAAATAACCCTCATCGTTCCCATGCGCTCCTGCCGAACCTTCTTCTTCCAAATCTTCCTTCGGGGCGCCTGTCTTCGTGGGTCGATTTATAGGGTACTGGCTTGAAATCGAGGCGCCCTTTTTCTATGTCGGTCATGCGCAATATTTTCCTGAACGAATCATGATCCTCGCGGCTGAGCAGCGTTATGGCTTTCCCTGACTTCCCGAATCTGGCCGTCCTCCCTATCCGGTGCGTGTAGTCGTCTGGTGTTTTGGGTGCGTCGTAGTTGAATATGTGGGAAATATTTTTTATGTCCAGCCCGCGCGCCGCAACGTCCGTAGCGACAAGAACGTGGGGCTTTCCCCTGTGAAACCCTTCCAGGATGTGCTCTCTCTGGTACTGGCTTATGCCGCCGTGGATGGCTCTGGATTCCACGCCTTCCCGTTGCAGGTGCCTGTCAACAAAATTCGTTGTTCCACGCGTGCCACAAAAAACTATTGCCAGGCTTGGTTTTTCCTTTTTTATCAGGTACGACAAAACCGATAATTTTTCATCGCGCCTCATGTCGTAGTAGATATGCTTCAGAAGGTGGGCGCTGATATGATGCTGGGTCTCGATTCTGATAGGATGCTTCATATACCTGCGGGCTATGTAGACGATCTCTTCCGGTATCGTAGCCGAGAAGAGCATGGTCTGCCTGCTCTCTGGAAGCTGGGATATTATTCTTCTTATGTCATCTATGAACCCCATGTCCAGCATGCGGTCGGCTTCGTCAAGTACAAAGATTTTTACGTTGTTCAGTTGCAATGTGCCGCGCTGCATATGGTCTAATATGCGGCCTGGAGTGCCAACCACGATTTCAGAGTGGCGAACTTCAGATATCTGCGGTTCAATTCCAACGCCGCCGTAGACGGTAGCAACGTGAAGCATACAGTGTTTTGAGAACTTCTTCATCTCGTTCGCGACCTGGATCGCGAGCTCGCGCGTTGGTGTAAGCACAAGAGACTGGACGCCTTTTTTGTGCACGATATTCTGCGCGATAGGAATGCCGAAAGCGGCTGTTTTTCCCGAACCCGTCATGGCCTGTGCTATGACGTCCTTGCGCTCAAGGGCAGGAGGCAGAGATTTTTCCTGTATGTCGGTCATATCGACAAAGCCCATCTCTGAGAGGGCGCTGAGTATTCTTTTGTCGATGTTGAGCTGTGAGAATTTCATTACATTACCTTGGTACGATGGATTTAAATCATGCCATTGCTGCGCGACAACGCAGTCTTTTTAAGCTTTTCTTCATGTAATTACTATATAGTGAATATAATGAAGAGATTAGCAAAAGGAGACTTGAAATACGTTGAGCGCGGCGACTCGTTGGTCTTTGATTCAAGAGGCATGGATCATTATTTTGATCGTCTCGCTAACATTTTTATAAAGTCAAGACATTTAGAAAATGGGCATAGTTATACAGTTCGTGGTATTGAACCAGCGTACAAATATGGTGAAGGAACACTTATAGGATATTATATAAAACTTGATGAGGTTTTAAAGGTGCCATATGAGTTTTTCTTTATAGACGAAAAATTGGAAAAAAATATCGCTTTCAGGAAAAAGTGATTTGAATGAAAAACGCACTTCTAACTGTACTGATTTTGATAGCCTTATCCAGCGTAGCGTATGCGCACACAGACCCGGCGCCGGTAGTCACGATCAATGCCGTGCCGGGAAAAGAAGTGGCTACAGCGGTCACGATATACATGTTTGCCGAAGACAGCGGGTTCTACGACGGCATCGTATCGATAACGCTCAGGGAGGACGGAAAGATCATAGCCACAAAAGACTGCAACCTGCCACAGTGCTGGTTTGATTTTTCTGTGGAGCACAGGGAAAAAGGCAGCCATAATTATGCTGCCTATGTCCGCGACCGTGGCGGCAATGTCAAATCTGCCAGCGTTTTTGTGAAATTCATAGGGGCTACGCCGCCGCCTGTTTTTGTATTCGATGAAAGGCCTTATGCAGAAGAGGGAAAGCTGCTAGAGCGCAATGTTCTTGCTGAAGACTTCAATCATAATGGCATTCCAAATATAGCTGTATCTGGATTGCCAAATGGCGCGACGTTCATCAATAATGTCCTGAAATGGATACCCGGTTTCGGGCAGGCGGGGTCTTATACATTGACGTTTACCGCAAAAGACATCAGGAACCAAACGTCTTCAAAGAACATGGTTATTTCTGTCAGAAATGTCAATAGAATGTTCAGCGCTAGCGTAGTCGACCCAACACAGACAAACTTTATGATGAACGAGGACTCGAGCACGAGATTTATTCTTAACGTAACCGACCCGGATACTACAAAACCAGTGGTTGAATGGGTATTAGACGGAAGGACGGTATCTTCTGGCAGCATTTTCTTATACAAAACCGATTTTGATGACGCTGGAAATCATCTGCTTATCGCCCGCGTGAAAGACGGCGACTTTTTGCAGAGATTTATGTGGAACATAACGGTAAACAACGTAAACAGGGAGCCCAGGATTTCTGATATTTCTGACAGGACCGTAAAGGAAGGGGCCAACATCACGATAACTGTCCATGCGTCCGATCCAGATAGTGATGCACTGTCATACGAGGCAACCCAGTTGCCCTCCAACGCCAAGTTTGATCCTGACACAAGAGCCTTTAAGTGGTATGCAAAGGAGCCCGGTACCTACGATATCTCCTTCAGGGTCAAGGACATCTATGGCTATGCCGATTCGACAAGCTTGCAGATATTTGTAAAAGAGGAAAGCGACAAGGATAAATTGCACAGGTTATATCACGAGGCATTGGAGCGCGCCGAGCAGAGAAGAAGAGAATTACGACAGGCGGAATCACAAAGGACTACCAGCAACCCAGTAACTCAGACGCAGGAAGCTTTGCGAACAATTACATCAATACCCACTTGCAATCCGGACTATTTGTGCTACACGTACACCTATTTCTTTATTTAAAAAGATTAGTTTCCAAAATAGAATTACAGGTGTGGTCATTCTGAAAGGACTCGGGAAAATTACTAAGATCGCAATTGTAGTTATAGTTATAATTCTTGGATTCCTTTTCTGGGCGTTTGTTCTGCCCCTGATAACCGAGAGCCCTCCGGCTGTTTTGCTTGTTGAATCGGGCAGCGTGCAGGTGGCGCAAAGTCCGCTCAGGCCTGCATCAAGCGGGGTGCAGCTGAAATCAGGCGATGAGGTTGTCACAGGACAAGGGCGCGCGTCTGTAGTTTTCTTCGGGTCGAGCGTTGTGAGACTGGAGGAAAATACTTCAGTCAAGCTTTCAGAGCTCAACACCGAGAAAGGCAGCCGCGGCGTTAAGATCAAGCAAGATTCTGGACGAATGTGGTCAAAGGTCATCAAGCTCAGTGGATTTAGTAATTATCAGGTTGAAACACCAAGCTCGGTTGCAACATTGCGGGGAACTGCATTCGACAGCCTGGTCGCTGGCAATGCAACAAGCATAAGCGTTGTCGAAGGTATCGTAAATATCGAATCCAAGCTCACGGGCCAGTCAATAGATATCAAGGAAAACCAGTCAACTGATGTATCAGCCGGCCTGCCTCTTGCCGTCAGGGCGCTTATAGAAGACGGCTGGATCCGTGATAACGTACAGAGAGACGAGCAGTTCCTGATTGAACTTCGCGAGCGCCTCAAGGCCAAGTACTGGATGTATCTGCTCATCGCAAAAACCGCATACGGTCTGACCGACGAACAGATCGACGAGTACATAGATGGCGCGCTTCGCGGCGCTTACACCCAGGAGCAAATACAGGCAGGGCTTGATAACCTGGGCATAGAGATAAAGCCTTAATTTTGTGTTGTTAAACATGACGAAAAAGTCATCTGGATTAGTCAGGAACAAGCTGGCGCTGTCTCTTTTTATTTCTGTGATTATCAGCGTCGTCCTGTCTGCGCTTTTCCTGGTCGGGTTTCTTGAGACCTATAATATTGCCCTTTCTGACAGCCTGTACGGCGGGAAAGAAGCGCTGGAAGATATTGCGATCATTGGCGTTGACGACAAGAGCCTGCAGGAGATAGGCAGATGGCCGTGGGACAGGAGCGTGCACGCGCAGCTCCTGCAAAAGCTGAGAAACCATGCAAAAATAGTGGCATTTGACATATCATTCTTCGAGCCTTCGCCAGACGACACAGAGTTTAGGGCAGCAATAGACGAAACAGATAATACTATACTGGTTGTTGAGTATACGTCATTCTCTTTCGCAGACGGGCAATTGTATGGCGATGAAATCCTGAAGCCTGTTGTCAAGGCAAGCTATTATGCAGGCTTTGCAAATATCTTCACAGATGACGATGGCATTGTTCGTTCGTTTCCACCGCACATTAGCGGAATTGAGAACTACGATTCTTTTAGCGTCGCTGTATCGGAAAAATTCCTGGGTACGGATACTGGAATTCAGGCCGATAAGGTCCTGATAAATTATGCCGGACCCCCAGGCTCATTTGCCTATTATTCTTATTCAGACGTACTCAACGACAGGACAGATTTGTCAGTATTTGATGGAAAAATTGTTCTCATAGGGGCAACCGCGCCTGACCTTAGGGACACGCACCTGACGCCTGTGTCAAACGTGGAGATGCCCGGGGTTGAGGTGCACGCTAATGCCATTCAGACGATCCTTACAGGCGATTTTCTGGAGTATCAAGATAATGTATTTGTCATTGCTATAATTTTCATTCTCAGCATCCTTCTGGGAATTGTTCTCTACAGATTCAGGATAAGCATTTCAACCGGCGTGGCTTTTGCCCTTGCCATCGTGTACATTCTTATCGTAATCACTGTATTTGACAGCGGGGTAATAATGAATATTATTTATCCCATACTCGTTTTGGCCTCAAATTATATAGGGCACGTCGCCGTCTTCTACGTCACGGAGAAAAAGCAGCGAAAAGTCGTCACAAATATCTTCGGCAAGTACGTGTCCAGGGAGGTGGCCGATGAAATACTCAGGCACGGTACAGAAGACCTGCACCTGAAGGGCGTGAAGCGCACCATAACAATAATGTTTTCCGATATAAGGGGCTTCACGTCTATTTCCGAGAGGATGAAGCCGGAAGAGCTCGTCTCTTTCCTCAACAAATACCTGTCTGAAATGACGGATGTAATAATGCAGGAGAAAGGGGTCGTTGATAAATACATCGGCGATGCGATCATGGCGTTCTGGGGTGCCCCGCTCAAGGAAGAAAATCATGCGAAGCTGGCGTGTGTCGCGGCTCTTGGCATGAAAAACAGGCTGCGCGACATGAAGATCCCGAACCTTGCGATAGGAATAGGCATCAACACAGGGGAGGCGGTCGTAGGCAACATGGGCTCCAGCCAGAGAGTCAATTATACTGCGATCGGCGACAGCGTCAACGCCGCGTCTAGACTTGAAGGCTTAAACAAAGCGTACGGAACAGGCATAATCATCGGGGAACAGACATACGCCGTGATAAAAGCCGACTTTGTCTGCCGCGAACTGGATCTTATAAAAGTAAAAGGAAAGGAAAAGCCGATAAGGATTTATGAATTAATCGGCAAGAAAGGAGAAGCCGATTCAAAGACCGTGAAGATGATCGAGCACTTCCACGCAGGCCTTGATCATTACCGCAAGAAGAAATGGAGCTATGCCATAAGCGAGTTCATAAAAGCTTCAAAGGTCAAGGACGACAAGGCGTCGCAAATATTTATTGAGCGGTGCAAAATTCTTAGAAGTCACGCGCCAAAAGGATGGGACGGCGTATTCACAATGAAGACGAAATGAAATCCCTTATATAACCTGCGAGGATTTCTTTCCGAATCTTCCCTATGCATCCTACGACTGAAGTCGTAGGTTTTCAGAAGATTCAAAAATAAATAGATAAAAGTAAGACAGAAGACTAACCAAGAAAAGAAGAAGATGTTTTGCGTGAAAAGTAATATTTTCATCTTAAGGGAAGATACATACAAAACCAAAGTAATATTTGAAGACAAGGTCTGGAAGATCCCGTGTTTCTTTTGGGGTTCTATTAGGAAGGGATTAAGTCTAGATTATAAGGGAAACCTTAGGTTTCCCTTAATGTAGAAGGGATGTATATGGAGATAAATTTTTGCGAGTGCGGCGGGGTTCTTGCGCCATTCGGTAGGAATAGCATGAAGTGCCGCAGCTGTGGAAGAGAAATAGAAAAGAGGGCCGAAGGCAAGTTTACAACTGCTGCGAGAAGAGAAGAGGTTGTTGTTATTGAGAACGACAAGCCCGACAGGCTGCCTGTTATGGACAAGACGTGCCCAAAGTGCGATAACAAGTGCGCGTACTGGTGGGTTATACAGACAAGAAGCAGCGACGAGCCGCCGACCCGCTTTTTTCGCTGTACAAATGACAAGTGCAAATACACGTGGCGGGAATACAGTTGATTTCCTATGACAAGCATAAAGAAAAAGAAGCTGATGATCGAAGGCTATAAAGAAATGTACGAGGACCTAAAAAATATAAATGAAGAGTGGTCAAAAGCTGATTCTAGTAGCCCATAGTTACACAAGGCATCTCATTTTGCTATTGCCATTTTGTCAGCAACCTCGATGTTATTCCTTTCAATAAAACCCCCGTTTACTTCTATGACGTATTTGGCCGGCACTGATCTATACGATTCGCAGGGATCGCTTTTGCACGGCTGGAAGCTCGCTCTTATGTCCACAATCGTGAAGTTTGACGCAACAAATATTATGTCCAGCGGGATCAGCGTGTTTTTCATCCAGAAGCTCCGCGGCTGCTCATCAGGAAATATGAAAAGCATCCCGCCGTATTCGCTTAATTTTTCCCTGGACATCAGACCTCGCTGCCATTTCTCAGGCGAATTGGCTATTTCTGCGTATATTTTTACAGTTTTTTCTGATGTGATTATTTCTACTGTTGCGGACTGATTTGTCGACAAAACGTACGCCAAGAAGAAACCTATGAATATGACTATCAGAAAGGACGTCAGTATAATTTTTTTGTTGGGCATTATATCACTGTAATTCTTCCGTGTTTTTAATGTGATTATACAAAATTAGTCTTTATGGTTAAAAAGATTGCTTTCAAAAGATAAGTCATGCCAGGCTTAGATATATTGTTAAAAGAGCTTTCTTCATATTTCATACCACCTAAGAAAACCCGAGCAGGCTTGCCTTTCGGCGGCTGGGATGCACCGCAGACAAGCTTTGAAGACGCTAAAGTTGTAGTTTACGGCGTACCTTTTGAAGGAACAGCGACTTATGGGAATGATAAGGCTTCTTCTGTTTACGGGCCTTGGGCGATAAGAAAGACGTCCGGCGAGCAGATCGAAACCTATGTAATTGACGTAAACTATGATCCTTATTCTGATGTTGGCGTATTTGATCTTGGTGATTACAAACTTCCGCCTGTCCATCACGACGACAGAAAATTGATATACGACCCGCCACTGAAAAGCGCAACCAAGAAAGAAATAACTGAAGCAAAAAAACGGGTGCACAAAGTTGTAGCGAAATTAAAGGAACTTCAGTATGTTACACAGACATTAAGAAATGCTGACAAAGTTCCGTTAATGCTCGGCGGCGAGCACCTTATTTCACTATGGCCTTTAAATTGCGTTGGAAGAGAAAAGCCTGTTGTACTTCATTTTGATGCCCATATGGATATGAAAGAAGAATACCTAGGAGTTCGATATTCACACACAACCCCTATGTATTATGCGTTGTTTCATGATGGCTCACGATTTTACGAACCAGTAAAAGGCAATGATTTCATCCAGATAGGAATAAGACAAGGATCAAGAGATGAACTTGAAAATGCAAGAAAAGCGGGCGTGGTCGTTTATTTTTATGAAGCACTACATAAACCTGAAACATTTGATATGATCAAGAATGATATTTTCAAACATACAAAACAGAGAAAAGTCTATATAACATTTGACATAGATGCGCTTGATTCCTGTTATACACCATTTACAGGGACGCCAGAGCCGTCTGGCATGACACCATATCAGGCTTATGAGCTGATAGATGCCATTTCACCTGATGCAAAGATAATCGGCATGGACATGATGGAAGTCTCTTCTGACGGCGTGAACACGATAGAGGGAACAGTTGCCACAGAGCTTATCCTCAGAATGCTTGCACACCCTTCATTGAGAAAATAATTATATTTCCTCGTCATTGCACGTGCACACTATGTTGTGCTCGCCTAGGTACGTATATGCAGAATAGACGGCAAGCACGGCTTCTGCAACGCCTGTGATGGCCTGCTTGAAGCGTGTGTCAGCAACGTCGCCGGCGGCGTACACGCCAGGCACATTGGTTTCTGCGTTCCTGTTGATTGCGATCTCACCCTTTTCATTTGTGTTCACGGCAATGTGCTTTGCCAGGTCAGAAAGGGGTATTGCACCTATTTCTACAAACAGTCCATCAAGTTTGAATTCGGTCTTTCCATTGTGTGGTTTATCAAAAATGACAGATGTTACCTTCTTGTCGCCCTTTATTTCTTTTACGTTTGTATTGCTGATTATTTCGATCTTGCCCTGCCTGATTTTTTCCTCGATTCTCTTCATATTCACCGGCTCCGGGCGGATTTTTTCCTTCCGATAAATTATGTACACCTTTTTTGCCCATTGCGTCAGGACAAGCGCTTCTTTGCCGGCGGAATCAGAGCCGCCAGCCACACCAACAAATTTATCCTTGTAAAATGCGCCGTCGCAGAGCGCGCACGTATGAACACCACGGTTTGCAAACTCCTTCTCGCCAGGCACGCCCAGATCCTTATGTCTGGTTCCGGTTGCAAACAATAATGTCTTTGCGTGAAAGATTTTGCCTGTCTCAGTGAAGACAGTAAAGCATGCGGGCACGCATTTCTCTATCTTCACTACTTTATCCTCTTCCAGCTTTACGTTGTACTCCAGTGCGTGCTCTTTTATTTTTTCGGCGAGTTCCAGACCTGTAAGGCGTTTGAATCCCGGATAATTCTCCACGACATCGGTAGTTGTTATTACGCCGCCGACAGGAACGTCGCCAATTATGAGCGTCTTCATGTTCATGCGGCCTGCGTACATGGCGCCGGATAGGCCTGCGACACCAGCGCCTATAATTATCAGGTCGAACTGCTCGTGTTGCGTTTTTTGAGCCTTGGCCTTGTTTTCCTTTACCTTTTTTATCAGCTGTTTTACGTTTGCCATGATAATTACACCGACCTGAAATCTTTAGACTTAAAATCCCTAGTGACCAACCGAATATGCGTGTCTCTTTTCATTGTGACATTTATATCATGTCCATAGTAGTCTCCGAGCGTTATCATCGACTCACATTCATATGTTGCTTCTCGCCGCACCGGAAGGCCGTTCGGGATAAATTCTATCATGCTGACGTATCGTGACGGATATAAGAAAATGCTGTAAATCGACTGGTTTTCATGCCAAAAATCAGTGACCTCAGCCTGTTCTATTGCCGAATCTTCATGGTCATCAAAACCCAGAAGCAGTATAGAAAACGGTATGTATTGTATTATCCCGTCGACATCTCTTTTCAGCGCATCCTTATTTATTGATGAATTATATTTATCGCTACGTGTGATGTATTTTTCTGGTATATCGATATTCTGGCGTATTGAATATTTTGCAGCCTGGCGTATGTCAAGAGAGGGTTTTTTTAATGATGTTAGCAGTTTCATATTCCTTAGATTTGTAGTGCCCTAAATATATAGTTTTTGATTCTAAATTAATCTTTAAAATTGCCTCTGACAATAGATAAGTAATGCTTTTGTAATTGTTGTTTTACTGAGATGATTGTATGTTTCCGACTTACAAGATGTACATAAACGGTGAATTTGTTAATTCTGACAGCAATGATTTTTACAAGGTGATAAATCCTGCTACCGAAGAGACCATCGCTCTGGTACCGAATGGCAACGAACAGGACGTTGAAAAGGCTGTTTCTGCTGCCAGGGAGGCGTTCGACAAAGGCGACTGGCCAAGGATGAGTCCGGGTGAGCGATCATTAGTTCTGCTGAAGCTTGCTGATCTTGTCGAGCATAGTATTGATAAACTTGCAGAACTGGAGTCGATAAATCAGGGCAAGACGATAAGATACGCAAAAGAAAACGACGTGCCTTTTGTCGTGGATAATCTGAGGTTCTTTGCCGGCGCTGCAAGAAATTTACAGGGATTATCTTCAGGCGAATACGTGGATCAGCACACATACAAACGGCACGAGGGCATGGGAACGAGCATCATCAGGAGAGAACCAATAGGCGTTGTGGGTGCAATTATTCCATGGAACTACCCGCTCTCTATAGCGGCGTCGAAGATCGGGCCTGCTCTGGCGGCTGGAAATACCATAGTCATAAAACCCTCAAGCCTGACGCCATTGACAACGCTGGAGCTCGCAAAGCTCGTTCAGCGCACAGATGTACCGCAAGGCGTATTTAACGTAGTCACAGGAACAGGCGAGACGGTCGGTGCTGCGCTCGCAAAAAGCAGCAGGGTTGATATGATAGCATTTACCGGCGATACTGCGACAGGAAAAAAGATAATGAGCCTCGCTTCAGAAAACGTCAAAAAGGTTCATCTGGAGCTTGGTGGAAAGGCGCCGTTCATAGTTTTTGAAGACGCCGACCTTGAGGCAACTGTGCAGGGCGCGATCGCGGGCGGATTTCTAAACGCAGGACAGGACTGCACGGCCGCTGCGCGCATCTATGTTCACGACAACATTTACCACACTTTTATGAAGCGGCTCGTTGAAGAGGCAAAGAAAATCAGGGTTGGCGATCCTCTTGACCCTGCTATAGACATGGGGCCCCTTGTATCGCTGAAGCACTGGGAAAGGGTTTTTGCGTATATAGTAAGTTCAAAAGAGCAGGGCGTAAAAATTCTTGCAGGCGGAAAGCGGCCGCAGGGCAAGGAGTTTGCGAAAGGATTTTTCATTGAGCCCACCATCATAACAAACGTGAAAGACGACATGAAAATCTGCAAAGAGGAGGTATTCGGGCCTGTCCTCACCGTGCAAGGCTTCTCGACGTTTGACGAGGTCATCGAAAGGGCAAACGATGTAATATATGGTTTGGCTGCGTCTGTATGGACAAAAAATATAGCAAAGGCGCTAAAGGCCGCAAACAAGCTGAGGTTCGGTACGGTATGGATAAATGAGCACGGTGTCATGGCTTCAGAAATGCCGCACGGTGGATACAAGCAGAGCGGTTTCGGGAAAGACCTGTCCGTGTACGCGCTGGACGAATTCACGCAGATAAAGCACGTATACGTGGACCTTACAGAAATGCAGAGAAAGCCATGGTACGATTTTGTATACAAACCAAAAAGAAAAAACAAAGAAGAAAGAGAAGGATGAATTTTGTGGTGTCGATGAAAACCGTTGTCGTTGCGCTTGGCGGGAATGCAATAATGAGAAAGGGTGACAAGACAATTGAAAAGCAGTTCTCAAACACAAGAAAAACAATAAGGGACATTCTTTTTCTGGTCAAGAAATACCACACTGTAATAACGCACGGCAACGGGCCGCAGGTCGGAAACATACTGATACAAATTGAATCTGCAATTGGCAAGGCCTATCCTGTACCGCTCTCGGTAGCTGTGGCTGAATCGCAGGGACAAATGGGCTACATGATCGAGCAGGCCATACAAAACGAGCTAAGGGGCACGCCTGTGATAAGCGTGCTGACCGAGGTTTTGGTTGATAAAAACGATCCCGCGTTTAGGAGGCCTACTAAGCCGATAGGGCCGTTCTACACAAAAAAGCACGCCATGCTTTTGAGAAATAAAGGAATGCGCGTTATGAATGATGCAGGCCGCGGCTGGCGACGCGTTGTGCCTTCGCCCTATCCGAAGAAGATAATCGAGGCAGAAATAATAAAGAAAATACTGAGACAGGATGTTGTTGTCATCGCGGCTGGCGGCGGCGGTATACCTGTCTACAGATCTGGCAAAAGGCTTGTTGGCATCGACGCTGTTATCGACAAGGACCTGGCCTCGTCGTGTTTGGCAAGAAGTATAGGCGCTGATTTGCTTATTATTTTAACCGATGTCGACAATGTATACCTTAGTTACAGAAAAAGAGGCCAGAAGGCGATAAGGAAAATGACGGCGCATCAGGCGAAAAAATATATGGCTCACTTTGCCGAAGGAAGCATGAAGCCTAAAGTAAGGGCTGCTGTCGAATTCGTGGAATCCGACGGGGCGTGCGTTATAACATCGCCATCCACACTAAAAAAGGCTTTGAAAGGGCAGGCTGGAACATGGATTATCAAGAGGTAATAATCAATGTCGAGAAATGCAATAATCATGGGCGCTGCTGGGCGCGATTTTCATAATTTCAACGTTTACTTCCGAAGAAATCCGGCGTACAATGTTGTCGCGTTCACAGCCGCGCAGATACCTGATATAGAGGGAAGAAAGTATCCGCCAAAACTAAGCGGGCGACGCTATTCAAAAGGTATTCCGATTTATTCTGAATCTGTGCTTGCAGCATTAATTAAAAAATTCGATGTTGAGGAAGTCTTTCTTTCCTATTCAGACCTTTCGAACGAAGAAGTCATGCAAAAAGCCGCGCTTGTAATTGCAAACGGTGCCACATTCTCATTGCTGGGTCCTGGGGACACACAGCTGAAATCAAAAAAGCCCGTTGTTGCTGTTTGTGCCGTGCGGACAGGCGCGGGCAAGAGCCCGACATCACGGTTTGTAGTGGATTTCTTTCGTGCAAGAGGGTATCGCGTCGCTGTCATAAGACACCCGATGCCTTACGGTGACTTGTCAAAACAAACTGTCCAGCGGTTTTCAACATTCAAGGACCTCGCAAAACACAACTGCACAATCGAGGAAAGGGAAGAGTATGAGCCACACATAAGAAATGGTGCGGTTGTCTACGCCGGCGTGGATTATGAAAAAATATTGAGGCGTGCAGAAAAAGAATGTGATGTTGTGCTGTGGGACGGTGGCAACAATGATTTTTCTTTTTACAGGCCAGATCTTATGATAACGATTGCCGACCCTCATCGGCCAGGGCATGAGATATCTTACTACCCCGGTGAGTCAAACTTCATCATGGCTGACGCAATCGTGATAAGCAAGGTCAACACAGCAAAAAAAGAAAACGTCCGGATAGTTGAAAATCATGCAAAGACATACAATCCACGTGCCATGATAATCAAGGCAGACCTCGAGATGATTGTAACAACGCCTATGAATATCAAGGGGAAGCGGGCAATAATAATCGAAGACGGCCCTACGCTCACGCATGGCGGTATGAAATTCGGTGCAGGCATGCTTGTAGCAAAAAAATATGGTGCGGTTCCTATTGATCCAAAAAAGCACGCCGTCGGCTCTATCAAAAAAATATACAAAAAATACCCCCATCTTGACAGAATACTTCCTGCAATGGGCTACGGCGAGAGACAAATGAAAGAGCTGCAGGACACAATAAACCATTCAAAATGCGACATTGTCATAGACGGAACGCCTGCCGACCTCAAGCAGCTGCTGAAAATCAACAAACCGATGGCTGAGGTTGATTACGAATTCAGAGAACTCAATAAAGGCTTGACAAAAGTTTTAATGAATTTTGAAAGAAAATTTTTGAGTAAGAAATAAGCAAAATAGAAAATTTGGTGATTTTATCAAACATTTTTTATCAGTCGCGCAATTAAGCAAGAATGAACTTATGAATTTGATAAAAGAAGGCATCAGAATAAAGAAGAACCCTGAGAGATACCACAAGAAATTCTTTCAGAAAACGCTTCTTACGGTATTTGAGGCTCCTTCTCTCCGCACGCGCCTGTCGTTCGAAGCTGCAGCTACGCAAATGGGCGGACATGCAATATATTACAGCACAGGAGAATCCACGCTTGGCAAGAAAGAATCGATGAAAGAGTTTGCCGGTTGCATAGCACGGTATGCAGACATGATCGCTGCGCGTTTGTTTGAGCACGCAGACCTTCAAGGGCTTGCAAAATATTCAGACGTACCTGTGATAAATGCCATGACAAACTGCGAGCACCCGTGCCAGATTCTCGGCGACCTCATGACGATACAAGAAAAATTTGGGAAACTGAAAGGGCTGAAGCTCGCGTACCTTGGCGACGGCTTCAATAATGTTACGAACTCACTTCTTTACGGGTGCGCCATTTCCGGAATGGATATAGCAGTTGCATCGCCAAAAGGAAAAGAGTATGAACCTGATAAGAATGTTCTCAAAACTGCTGAAAAATTCGCGTCTAAAAGTAATTCGTCTGTTATTATTGCTCAAAGTCCATTAGAAGCTGTGAAGAATGCAGATGTTGTTTACACAGATTCGTGGATGAGCTACAGGATACCACAAAATCAGGAACAAAAAAGAATAAGGGTTTTCGGCGCTTATCAGGTCAACAAAAAAATCATGAGTCATGCACATAAGAATGCAGTCTTCATGCACTGCCTGCCTGCGAAGCGGGGGCATGAGGTGACAGACGATGTGATAGACAGCAAACAAAGCATCATATTTGATCAGGCTGAAAACCGCATGCACATCCAGAAAGCTATAATGCTGTGGCTGATGAAATAAAAAATTATTTTGTACCAATAACAGCCTTCCATAAAGGATTAACATCAAAGAATCTTATGTTTTTTAATTTGGCATTTTTGTAGAGCGATTTTAGCTCTTTTTTATAGGGTCTTCTAAATGTACCTTTATTTGTTATTATTCTTGCCATGTTTATGTCAATTATTTTGACAGATATATATGGGTAGTATAATTTTAGAAACTCAGTAGTTTTTCTATCATTTTTCCAACATATATTTATTACTTCATGATTTTTCTTTGTAACTCTTGTCATTTCGTTGATAAAATTTTGGACATGTTTTTTTGTGAATCCACCAACTAAATTGTAAGTGGCGTAAGTTAAATCAAAAGCCTCATCAAAAAAATTCATTTTAAATGCGTCACATTTTTCGAACTTTATTTTACCTGATTTTATGGATCTTTTAATAGCGATGCTTAGCATTTCTTGTTTATTATCAATGCCTATTATTTTTTCTACAAAGCGAGATAGATTTATAGTTGGCCTTCCTACTCCGCAGCCAACATCCAAAACAATAAAATCTTTTTTGACATGTTTCTTCAGAAAACCAATTTCCGAATCAAATGTTTTCTTAAGTTGCGGTAATGGATGATCAATAGCTTTTAGATAATTATTCAAATAATCGTGGTCGGTAAGATTACCATTTTTTGACATATATATAGTATATTTAGTGGATATAAAAATCAAATTTTATTTTTTATATTGGCTGGTACAATAATTACATATGCATTACTTGTATGTTAATGGACGTTGGGTAAAATCTTCTTCTGGAAAGGTTTTTGATAGTATTAATCCAGCGACTGAGAAGAGCATAGGCAAATTCCAGTCGGGCAATGAGAAAGATGTGAAAAAGGCGATAGGCGCTGCGGAAGACGCTTTTGAGAAATGGTCTGAAACGCCTGCGCCGAAGCGTGGCGAGATACTCCTGAAAGCAGCGCGGCTATTGAGACAAAATAAGGAAAGATTGGCAAAAACAGAGACAATAGAAATGGGAAAGATTTTAGCAGAAGCAAGGGGTGATGTGCAGGAGGCCATAGACGTCACAGAATACATGGCTGGCGAAGGAAGAAGATTGTTTGGGCACACGACACCGTCCGAACTCAGAAGCAAGTTTGCAATGACAATACGAAGGCCTGTGGGCATCGTTGGACTGATTACTCCATGGAACTTCCCCATAGCAATACCCGCGTGGAAGATCATGGCAGCGCTCATCTGTGGCAACACAATTGTATTCAAGCCCTCGTCTGATACGCCGCTGTGCGCAATGGAGTTCGTGAAGATATTAGAAAAATCAGGGCTGCCAAAAGGCGTCTTGAATATGATAACAGGTTCTGGAGAGACAGCCGGTAAAGAGATTGTTACAAACAAGAAGATTCGTGCTGTCTCTTTTACAGGCAACCGCGATACGGGCGAGTGGATAACGAAGAACGCAGGCGTCAAGCGGGTCGGGCTGGAGCTTGGCGGGAAAAACGCGATAATTGTGATGGACGACGCAAATCTTAAGCTGGCTTTGGACGGCGCGGTCTGGGGCGCTTTCGGCACAACCGGCCAGAGGTGCACAGCTGCTTCGCGCGTGATTATCCACAAAAGCATCAAGGAGAGATTCATACGTGAGCTGTGCGTAAGGGCGAACCGACTAAAAATGGGTAATGGACTAAAGCGAACAACCGACGTGGGTCCGCTTGTAAACAGGGCTGCGCTGGAAAAATGCGAGAGATACACAAATATCGGTATAAAGGAGGGCGCAAAGCTTGTTTGTGGCGGAAAGCGCCTTGGTGGCAAAGGCTACTTCTTTAAGCCGACAATATTCGAAGACGTGGTCATTGACATGAGAATTGCACAGGAAGAGATATTCGGGCCTGTCTTATCAGTTATTGAATTTGATACGTTGGATGAGGCAATTGAAATAATGAATTCTGTTGAATATGGACTAAGCTCTTCGATATATACAAAAAACATCAGCAACGCTATGCTGGCAATCGAGAAGATAGATGCAGGCCTGACGTATGTGAATTCCTCGACCATCGGCAGCGAGGTTCATCTGCCGTTTGGTGGCGTGAAGCAGTCGGGCACAGCACGCGAGGGCGGAATACACGGCATAGACGAATTTTCAGAAATAAAGACGGTCTATGTTGATTATTCCGGAAAACTGCAGAAAGCTCAGATCGACACGAAAGAAAAATGAAATTGCTTTTACCTATAAATATCTTTCAGCACAGTAGAATTATAAGAGGCGTTTTGATGCGGAAGAAAAATGTAATATTAATCTTCAGCCTTATTCTTGTTATCGCTATTTTGGGTTGCACGCAGACTGTAACTACGCCTGCTGTAATACCAACAGGCAGGGTTGTTTTTACAATAACTGATGTGGCTGCTGATATGGGTACAGTAAGCAGCGTTCTGGTAACAATCGACAGTGTCAGCGTCCATAGGTCTGATGCGGGATGGATCAATGTCACCTTTTTGCCAGGTACGTATGATCTGCTCGAACTGAATGCAAAGGGCCGCAACGAGCTGCTGGCGGATGTGCAGCTCAATGAAGGCCAATACCAGCAGATCAGGCTGCAGATTTCTAATGTTACGGTCGTCGATGACAAAGGCGCACACGACGCCAAGCTTCCTTCGAGCGAATTGAAGATTGTTGCAAACCTGCTGGTCGAAGCAAATTCAACATCAACTGTTACATTTGATTTTATTGCGAATGAATCACTGCACATAACAGGCGGCGGCAAATACATCATGGCGCCTGTGATCCGCCTGGAGATAAGGGAAGGCGCCGACGTAGAAACCGGGCTTGATAATGTAGAAATCACGGGTGGCACAATAAAAACAAACACCAAAATCGGCATGGACGCAGCCGGCAATGTTGGCGCTGGCAAGAAGATACCGGCTGACATGAAAATATACCCATAATCTTTATATTCCGCCACAGCCAATTTTGTTCTATGAAGTTCATATGCAAGAAGCCTGGACCAAAATCGTTAAAGGTTTTGGAGCGCGACTCTAACGTTATTTCTCCTTCTATGACTCGTGAATATCCATTTGCCTACAAAAAGGCCAGGGGCTGCAATATCTGGGATGAAGATGGACGAAAATATCTGGATTTTGCTGCAAGTATTGCGGTCATGAATGCAGGTTATAGTATTCCCCATGTTATCAGCGCGATAAAAAAACAGCTCAATTATGGCACACACTGTGCGTTCCCTGATTTTTACTCGGAAACGCCTGTGACGTTTGTAGAGACACTGCTCAAGCAAATGCCACTCAGGTTCAGAAATGGCAAAGTATTTTTATCAAATTCTGGTACTGAGTCAGTAGAATGCGCACTGAAGCTGGCAAAATGGAACAAGCATGGCAAATATGTCATAGCATTTGATCACTGCTTTCATGGGCGTACCATGGGCTCGCTTTCAATGACAAACTCAAAGCCAGTGCAGCGCGAAGGTTTCAAGCCATTTTTGCCTGTCAAGCACGTTCCTTATCCTTATTATTATAGAATGAAAATGGGGCCTAGTGAATGCAGTGATTTTTGTCTCAATGCTCTTGAGAGGGCGATGGAAAAACTTGGTTCTACTTGCTCCGCTCTTTTCATTGAGCCGATTCAGGGAGAGGGCGGTCTGGTTGTTCCGCCGGCTGGATTCGTAAAAGATGTAAGGAAGCTATGCAATGACTACAACATTCTTATGTGTGCAGACGAGGTTCAGGCAGGGTGCTGGAGAACAGGAAAATTTCTTTCAATTGAGAATTTCAGCGTGATGCCTGATATTGTATGCATGGCAAAGGCAATTGGCGGCGGTCTTCCTCTAGGCGCTACCATTTCAATTGCGGGATTGATGAAATGGTCGCAAGGCAGCCACTCGAACACATTTGGTGGTAACCTGCTCGCTTGCGCCGCAGGTACAGCAACGCTTAATTATATGAAAAGCAGAAAGCTGGGGCAAAATGCTGTCAAGATTGGGAATTTTATTATGAAGCGCCTTGAGGAAATGAAGGAACATTACGAATGCGTAGGTGATGTGCGTGGTATAGGTCTTATGATAGGCGTTGAATTCGTTCATGACAAGCGCAGCAGAAAGCCTGCTATAGCTGAACGTCAATTCGTGCTTTGCAGAGCTTACGAAAAAGGACTTATACTCTTAGGAGCTGGCGAGAATGTTATTCGCATCGCTCCGCCGCTCATCATCACAAAGGCGCAGGCAGATCACGGGTTAGACATACTAGAAGACGCCATACATATGCTGCATCACAATAGACATAAAAATTGAGAATGCGATCACTGGGATCTGGAAAACATCCCCATGGGCATTTGGTGAACACCCATCTTCAGAAAAGGTATTCTTCAGCAGTAATAATTAAACTGAATAGTCTTGTATGAAGTAGCTGGTCCTCTTTTTCCTTCTAATCTTAAGTCGTTAGTCTTCAGAATCGTGGCAATAGTAACGCGTGACCGCTTTGTCTTTTTTGCAATTTTTGTGGTGTTCCTTTCGCCGCTTTCATAGATTTCAAGCACCCGAATTACTTCATCAATCGTGGAGGCGCCTTTTCGTCCTGTGAGCGAATATCTCCTTCCGCCGCGCTTTCCTTTTGGCTCAGCAAAAACCTTATTCAGTCTGCAGCAGTACTCGACCGTTTTCGAAGGGTAAGAGCAAATTTGTGAAGCAAGCTCTATATCGCCGTCTGCATCCTTGTAAGCCTTAAGAATCTCTATCCTGCCTCTTAATGGCAAATTTTTGTCAGGTATGCTCATAGACTTTCTTCCTCTTCGCTCATTTTTCCACCCAAATATTTATAAACAGCGAGCTTCAGTACCTTGAGGCTGAGCATGGCGCATTTTATCCTGGCGTGGCTCAGTTCTATGCCTAGCAGATCAATGATGTCTTTTCTTTCCATGCGCTTGATTTCCTCTAGTGTCTTTCCTATTGCCAGTTCTGTAAGCATGCTTGCGCTTGCCTGGCTTATGGCGCAGCCGCGGCCGGTAAACTTGATGTCAAAAATTTTGCTGTCGCCGACTTTCAGATGCATCTCGATTTCGTCACCGCATAATGGATTGACGTCTATCGCCGATGCGTCCGGCTCTTTTATCGTCCCAAAATTATGCGGGTTTTTATAATGATCAAGAATTATATCGGCGTAAATGTCGAGCATAAGAATCAGCTTGCTCATTCGAGTACCAAATCATGTTTCGATGGCTTTGAATCGTCTGCTTCACGAAATACAAGGTACGTTTTCATCTGAGAATTTATCATAACATTCACAAACCTATATCTTGAATATCTTTTTAGCTTTCTCCAAAGCCAATTTAAGCCTATCGATCTCGTCTTCCGTGTTGTAGACGTAAAATGAGGCGCGCGCGACGCTCTCACACCCCAACCGTTTCATAAGGGGCATTGCACAGCTATGGCCGGACCGGACAGCGATTCCTTCTTCATCCACGATCGTGGCGACATCGTGCGGATGAATGCCGGCGAGGTTGAATGATATTATTCCAGCTTTCTTACCTGGATCTGACGGGCCGTATATTTTCATATTCTTTATCTCTGACAGTACATTCAGTGCATATTTTGTCAGCTCGGTTTCATGCCTTCTCACATTTTTCATACCCAATCCTTCTAGGTAATCAATTGCTGCGCCAAAGGCAATCGTGTCTGCGATATTGGGCGTTCCGGCTTCGAACCTGTAAGGAAGGTCATTAAATGTTGTTTCTTCAATGGTGACCTCCTTTATCATGTCGCCCCCGCGCAGAAATGGCTGAAGGTTTTCTAAAATTTGTTTTTTTCCATAGAGCACACCTATCCCTGTGGGGCCAAGCATCTTGTGGCTTGAGAATGCAAAAAAGTCTGCGCCCGTGTCCTGCACGTCGACAGGCATGTGGGGCGTGCCCTGGGCGCCATCGACAACAATCAATGCGCCACTGTCGTGGGCTATCTTGGATATTTTTTTAATGTCGTTTATTGTGCCCAGAACGTTGGACGCCTGTGTGACTGCCACAATTTTTGTGTTCTCATCTATCAGGTCGCCGTATTGTCCCATCTCAAGCTTTCCTTCTTCATCGATGTCAACAAATCTTAATTCTACCCCACGATTTTTCAGCATCTGCCATGGCACGATGTTGCTGTGGTGCTCCATAACTGTAGAAACAACGTTGTCGCCTTTCTTGAGCGTGGTGCCAAGCGAGTAAGCAACAATATTTATTGCCTCTGTCGCATTACGGGTGAATACTATTTCCTTCGGGGATTTTGCATTTATGAACTGTGCTGTTCGTGTGCGGACAGACTCGTAGTGCTCTGTAGCCGTCTGACTAAGTGTGTGCACACCCCTGTGGACATTTGAATTATAATTTTCATAGTATTCGACAAGCGCGTTGATTACTTTTTTTGGCTTTTGCGTTGTTGCGGCGTTGTCTAGATATATCAACGGCTTTCCATGAACTTTCTGTTGCAGGATTGGAAAATCTTGCCGTATTTGATTCACATCAAATCTATTATCTTTAATTTCAGATTGCAGCATTGTCTCACCTGTATTTGTAATGGCCCTCGAAAATGTTATGATCATGCACGACATATGTTTCTTCGGCAACCACATCAAGCACATCTTTCAGATCTGCCATGTTTTTGTTATTCCATTTTAATTCGAACAGACCCTTTATCACAAGAGCGACATCTTTCAGTGGGATTTGCCGTATCAGCGGCTCGAGGAATCCTGATGCGATCAGCTTTCGTGCATCGTTCGCACTGAAGCCGCGCGCCATAAGATAGAATACCTGTTCTTCGCTTATCTGCGCGACCGAGGCTGAATGTGTGGCCTTTACGTCGTTGTTTTCGATCTGCAGGCCTGGTATGGCGTCTGCGCTTGCGTCTTTGCTCAGAAGTATTGAGTGCCCAGAAAGATATGAACTTGAACCTTTAGCACCCTTGCCTATGTTAATCATTCCACGAAACAGGCCTTTTGACCTGCCGTCAAAAATGCCCTTTGTCATGACCTTTCCCCGTGTTCCAATGCCCTCGTGAAAAAGATTTGAAGCTACGCCGAAGTTTTGTGAGCCATTGCCAAACATCACTTCGTAGTCTTCTGACGACGAGCCGTTGCCCTGCAGTATAGTGTTGATATTTGATAGCGTGAGCATTCCACCAAAGAAGCCTGAGGCTGAATAAAACTGCGCGTCTTTTTTCAGAAGCGCGGTCTTATTGAATATTGCAATCACATTTTCACCAAGCGCGTTAATCGTGCCGAAATGCATTTGTCCGCCTTCTTTTACATGAATGCTTGTGATGTTGTTAATCAAGGATTGCTTTTCGCTTCTTGCCGAGTAGTATTCCTCTGTAATAGTTGTTTTGCTGGTTTTTCCCAATACAATTATATTTCTTCCTATCGTCAAGCGGTTGTCGTGGGTGAGCAGGTTAACGACCCTTATAATGCCTGCGTCTGTGTCGTCAGGAACGTGCAAAAAGAAGCCGGAATTAAAAAATGCATTATTGAGCGCTACAAGTTTGTTTGCATCCTGAACTTCGTCCTCCAGATGTTCCCGACAGATTTCCGGGTATTTTTTTATTGCCGACCTTATGTCAAGAAATTCGATGCCGCTGTTTTCCATTGAGGGCGGCAGTTTTACTATGTCATTATCGCAGCAAACTATGCAATTGCTCTCAGAAAGGAAAAACCCAAGCTCTTCTGGTACTGTCCCAGGACCAGAGAACGTAAACTGGTTCCAGTCTATGCCGTCCAGCTCGATATATTTTTTAAACAGTTCAGACGCCTCTACAGGAAGCTTTTCAGACCTGTCAAGCCATGAATGTCTGGATTCCTTCAGCCACCCGGGCTCTGAATTATCTCTTGCAAGACTGTCTATGGTATCAGAGCCAAGGGTTTTCAGCAATGCATCCACAGTACTCACCCCACAGACCCTGTCATTTCTAATTGTATCAGCCTGTTGAATTCTACAGCGTACTCCATAGGCAGCTCTTTGGTAAAAACTTCAAGAAATCCGTTGACAATGATGCTTAACGCCTGCTGCTCAGTGAGACCACGGGACATAAGATAAAATATCAGGTCTTCCCCGATTTTTCCAACGCTTGCCTCATGGGTGACCGTAGCCGTGTCCTCCTTTATTTCATTGTAGGGATACGTGTCGGTTCTTGAATCTTCATCAAGAAGCAGGGCATCGCAGCGCACTGTGGATTTTGCATTTGTAGCGCCTTTTGCTATGTGCAATAGCCCGCGATAAGAAGAGCGCCCGCCGTCTTTGCTTACTGACTTTGAGATTATTTTTGATGTGGTGAACGGCGCCATATGAACGGCCTTGCCGCCTGTATCCTGATACTGACCTTTGCCCGCGTAAGCCACCGATAGAATATCGGCTTTTGCATGAGGACCGAGCATATACACGCTGGGATACTTCATGGTGATGCGCGACCCAATATTTGCGTCCAGCCACTCAACCGTTGCATGGTCATACGCAAAGGCACGTTTTGTAACGAGGTTATAAACATTATTGGACCAGTTCTGCAAGGTTGTATATCGCACCGTTGATCCTGGCAGCGCAACTATTTCAACTACCGCTGAGTGCAGCGAGTGCTTTTCATTGCTGTACATAGGCGCCGAGCATCCCTCAACATAATGGACCTTGCTTCCTTCGTCAGCAATTATAAGCGTTCTTTCGAACTGGCCGACATTTTCCTTGTTTATCCTGAAGTAAGCCTGAAGCGGCAAAGCGACTTCAACGTGCGGTGGAATGTAGATGA
The DNA here is from genome assembly GCA_964373255.1 of uncultured archaeon. GTDB lineage: Archaea > Aenigmatarchaeota > Aenigmatarchaeia > GW2011-AR5 > GW2011-AR5 > JACPVU01. The sequence goes on along the minus strand of CAYJTG010000004.1, from coordinate 45,204 downwards.
ATGACCCGCCGCTGAAGACAGCGCTGTTCAGGGCTGCGAATTTGTTGTCTTCTATTGGTATGACCTTTCCGAACCACTCCTTGAATTTTTTGTTTGCATTTTCAATCGAAGCACGGCTCAGGCCAAGCTGCTTTATCCTTTCATCTGTAGGATTCAATCCTGTATCAGGGTCCACAAAAACCACGCCCTGCTCTGCAATGGTTTTTTGCAGGCTGTGGTATACATTTTCTGATTCAAACTGTGCGCCCACGCCTGCAAGGAACTTTTTCTCTGCTTCCGGTATGCCTAATTTGTCAAATGTGTTTCTTATCTCGGCTGGAAGTTCTTCCCAGTTTTTTGCCTGTGGTTGGTCAGTAGAGCGAACGTAGTATGTAATATCATCGAAATTTATCTCGCTAAGGTCGGCCCCCCATTTTGGCATGGGCCTTTTCATGTAATGTGCCAACGCCTTGAGCCTGAATATTTTCAGCCAGTCGGGTTCGCCTTTCATGTCGGATATATCTTTTACAACCTTCTCGGAGAGTCCTTTTTCCATCTCGAACGATGATTTTGTATTTGTAGAGAAGCCGTATTTTTCCTTGTAGGTGCTTCTCAAGTCAAGAATATTTGTTGTCATGTTATTCCACCACATTAAATATTTTTTCCTTTACCCAGTCGTAGCCTTTCTCTTCCAGCTTCAGTGCAAGATCCTCTGTGCCAGATTCAGCAATTCTGCCGTCGACAAGGACGTGGACAAAATGAGGCTTTACGTATTTCAGAATTCTCTGGTAATGAGTAATCACCAAAATACCTAATTCCGGCCCGGCAAGTTTGGTTATGCCGTCCGCGACAACCCTCACAGAATCTATATCAAGCCCTGAGTCTGTCTCGTCAAGAACGACTATCTGCGGCTGCAGAACAGCCATCTGAAGAATCTCACACCGCTTCTTCTCGCCGCCGGAAAACCCTTCGTTAAGATAACGGCTGGTAAAATCTTCATTCATCTTCAGGAGTGCGAGTTTCTCCTTCACAAAGTTCCTGAATTGTACTATGGACATCTTATTCTGTTGATCATGGTATACAGAATTGTGTGCTGTTCTCAAGAAATTAGACAGGCTGACCCCCGATATCTCAAATGGGTACTGGAACGCGAGGAAGAGACCCAAACGCGCGCGTGCGTCTGCCTGCATACCAAGAATGCTCTGGCCATTAAAAATTATGTCGCCTTTCTCAATCTTGTATTTTGGGTGGCCCATGAGCGTCAATGCAAGGGTCGATTTGCCTGAGCCGTTAGGACCCATCATGGCGTGAATTTCGCCCTGCCTGACAACAAGGCTGACGCCTTTCAGTATGGGTTTGCCGTCTACAGAAACGTGCAAATCCTTAATTTCAAGCTGGCTTGTCATTTTTAATCACCCAAATAGTCTTCTGCAGCTAACTTTCTTCCGTTGTGTTAATTATATTTTTTGCTTTCATCTCTTCACCTTTTTTCACCGTGTTCATGATTATGATCAAGGCACTTGTTGCATACGAAGTCCTTGAATATGCCGAAAAATGTGTGCGTAAAGTCAAGGCATACTTCATTCATGGTTTTTCTGCCTTCGGCTGTAACGTGATAGATCTTTCTCCTGTCCTGCACTTCCGGCTTCACAAGCTTAAGCTCTTCCAGTCTCTGAAGCGTTGGATAAAGAGTTCCCTGGGTGATTTTTGTAGTTTTTATCTTGTTTAGTGTAGCCATTATGTCATAGCCGTGTGTTGACCGCCTGTTCAAGAGCCAGAGAATCTGCATCTGTAATAATCCTAATTCCATCTCGCTCACCGGCCGACGAGCACCGAATATCTCCTCTTCCATGGGTGGTGCTGTTCTGTGTGGAAGGACAGGGATTATTGAACTATGTCGGTCTTCAGACATATCTGTTGACATAACTATGTATTAGCACCGACACATATATAAAGATTACACCCGCAGAATGAACTTTCAATATTTTCTAAAAGTTGTGAAAATTAAAAAGCATCGATGTACTGATATGCGTTTGTTGAAGTATGCAGAGCATTATTTTTGAATCTTCTACAGTATCTCCGAAAGTTGGATTACTGCCTGTTGACAGTAATCCTCTACCGAGGTATACGCCAAGAGGCGTATACCTCACTTTCGGAGATACTATTCTAAATATCTTTATTTAGACTGCCCTTATAGTATTCTAAGATATAGTTAAACAACAAAAGTAATACCTAAATCCTTTGTTGTTTAACTATAATCATGCCAATCGAAAACATACTGCTGGTAATAGGCGTGCTCCTTCTTGCCGCAAAAATCTTTGGCGAGATAGCCGAGCGACTGGGCGTGGCCTCGCTTGTCGGTGAGCTCGTCGGCGGCGTAATTGTAGGGCCTATACTAGGGCTGATATCAACACAGGGCTTTGTCCAGGATTTCATAACTATTCCGGTCATATTCCTGCTGTTTATGGCGGGCCTGGAGATAAGATTCAGCGACATCAAACAGTATATCTATCCGGCAAGCATTCTGGCGACGTTTGGCGGCATCGCGTCATTTATCCTCGGCGCCGCTGTGGGCATGATATTCTTCGACAACGTTATCATTGCATTCGCCATTGGCGTTGTCCTTGTATCGACGAGCAACGGAACACTCTTTTTGTTCCTCAAGAAATCAGGGGAATTTGACTCAAAGATAGGAAAATTCATTGTCGCAATAAGCATAGCCGATGACATAGTTGGCATATTATTTTTGTCGTTCTTTTCCGTTTTTACACGGCTACACATAATCGCCTTCGGCGATATTCTGCAGCTCTTCTTCATAAGCATAGGATTTTATTTTGTTATGTTTACCGTCGGATCGCGGATTATGAATTACATACTCAATTTTGTGGGCAAGTTTATCACCGAAGACGTCATTTTTGTGGTGCCCCTGGGGATTGCGTTCTTCCTCGCTTATTTCACGGAAAATATCGGGCTTACAATCGCGGCGGGTTCGTTTCTGACGGGCATGGTAGTGGCAAACAGCCACTACTCAGAATCAGTTGTATCGCCAAAGGCAAAAATAATCGGAAACGGGTTTCTTATACCGCTTCTCTACGGAACCGTAGGAAGCCTTCTTGTGCTGTCGGACCTGAACGTTTTTCTCATATTAGCGATTACTGCTGTTGCGGTTGTAGGAAAGGTGGTTGGCGTAGGCCTGATGTCGCGCTTCTTCGGCGTGCGCCGTGACAACATAAAGCTTGTCGCGATTTCAATGATACCACGCGGCAACGAGAACATAGCCATCGTCCAGATTGTTTTTTTCCTTGGGGTGATCACGTTCAGCGTATACACGTCGCTGATATTTGCAATGATCGTGACGATACTCATAACTCCTATCTTCTTAAAATTGTTTTATAAGAAATAATCCTATGAGGTACGTATCGCTTATAATTGCTACCGCAGCCATTATAACATTTATTCTGCAAGTAACAATACAAAACTTTACAGAATCGTTCGTGCTTTTTTCGCCTGATGCAATAGCAAGGCCGTGGATCCTGGTAACATCGATGTTTTTGCACGGCGGCACAGCCCATCTTCTTGGGAATATGTTTGCGCTCGGCGTTTTTGGCCTGGTCCTTGAGAATAAGATCGGCAGCAAAAAGTTCATTGCAGTCTATTTTATCGGCGGCGTAGTTGCAAACATTGTTTCTATACCATTCTACGAATCGTCACTTGGCGCAAGCGGCGCGATATTCGCCGTGCTCGGCACGCTGGCGGTGCTGGAGCCAAGGATGATTGTTTTTGCGCTTGGTGTGCCCATGCCTATGGTCGTTGCTGCAGGTCTCTGGCTGATTCTGGACATCGCAGGCGCATTCTACCCGACAAACGTCGCAAACGTGGCGCATATCGCCGGGTTGATATTTGGTGCTCTTGCTGGAACGATTATGAGAAAACAATATACAAAATCAGAAGCTGAAAATAAGATCAAAGAGGAAAAAATGGTAAAAGATGAAGAATTTGGTGAATGGGAAGACGAATGGATGTAAATCAGGACTTGATGTTTATATGCTTTTCCACACACAAAGCCCTTCTTTCTTTGCGGATTGCTCGGCCCGTATTAACTGCTCGTAGTATGGAGTGTTCTTATTGTAGAAATAAAGCGTGGCAAGACCTTCGCGCACAAGCAATAAGTTGATGTTTGTATTGTTATAGAAGATGTACCTCAGAAGCCTGTCGTAGCTGTCTTTATTTTCGCCTGTTCTCTCGAGCGTAACAGATTTGCCGTCTATCATTTTTGTAAGTCGGTCTTTTGCTTCCTTGTAGCATGCTTCGCCGCGCTCTGGGGTGTCGATGTCCAGAAGCCTTATGCGGTCTCCTCCTTCCACGACAATAGTGTCGCCGTCCACGACGCGTGTCACGATTTTGTCTTCTTTTTGTGCAACAGCTTTGCCAGTGATACCTGCGGCCTGAAGAACCAATGAATTTACAACAGCGATGGCGGCTACAATGATTATTGCGATTATGAGCTGGCTCCTGCGTTTCACTTGACCACCTAACCTATGATGCTGCTAACTTAACGATAGTTAATCACCCTTAAGTTAGCAGTATCTCTATTCTAAACCGTGAACTTTAATAATTGTGTGTTATTAGTACATTCATGTTTGAGCGCTTCAGCGTATTCAGGCAAAAACCCATAGAGATAAAACTAGACGAGGTTCCGCAGTTTCTTTCAGGCAGGTTTGAACGCGAGGGCATGGAATTAGACGCCCGGCTGTCGGGAAATTTTCAGTACGTGAAAGCATGCGCTGAGGAATTAAAGAATGTGGCAAACCAGATGATCCAGAAGTCCTCGCCGAAAAGGTACGCAAACATTGTAAAGGACAAGTTTTGCGAAAAACTGCTGCAGAAAATTAGCGATCTCTTATCCTACGGCGCAAGCGACAGAAAGGAATTTCTGATGCTGTCTGACAGTGTTGTACAGTCGGTAAACGATATCAATATCAAAGAATTCAGGCATCTTGCCGAATTCAAGGGTGACATGCAGAAGGTAGCTGAGAAGATACGCGTGATGGAGGAAAAGATAAAAGCGTCCCGCAAAATACTCGACGCATCACCAGTTCGCGGTGTCGAGGAGATCAAAGGCGACGTTTCAAAGATTTTTAGCCTTCAGAATTCAGTCACGTCAATATCTAATGAAATTGAAGACCTGAAGAAGAGTGTCGAGCCGCTCGAAACAAGAATTTTGACTGAACAAAAAAATGTCGAACTGAAAAACGAAGACCTTTCCCGCTACGCCGGCAAGAGGATAGAAATAAGAAATCTGGAAAAAACTTCTGACGACATCAGGCAAAAAATAACCAATGAATTTGCCGGCCTTGACCGCTGCATGAAAAAGTTTGTCTATTACGGTGAGCTCACAAAAGAGGAGACAAACATCCTTAAGCAATATATTTCTGATCCCGGCACAGCGTTTCTTGGGGGCGATGAAAGGATGGTGATACGGCAAATTTTTGATGCAATGGAAAGCTATCACGACAGGGTTATGATCGAACTTGACGAAAGAAAGCTGGAAAAACTGCATGACGTTATCCGTCATTTTGACCTCCTCCGTGAGCTGAAAGAGCACCACAGGCAGGTGAGACAAAAAGTTCATGAGTCTGAAGACCAATTCAATGAGTTCATCGAGCCGATTGTACAATCCCTTAAGGTATCACACACGGAAATTGCTGACCTCGAAAAAGAGCTCGGCGGCATAAAGAATAGAATTACTGCCAAAACAGTTGAAAGGCAGATGATTGAAAGGCAGATTGCTGATATGAGAAATAAAATGCAGGTGGGCATCTCGCTTCTTCTGAATTCTCAGGTAAAATTGGCATAGACACAATCCACAATGTATATAGTGTTACACTTGTGTTACATTTTTGGGCTCGTTCTGACGCTGGTAGACGTCTATGATGTCTCCTATAGTTTTGACCTCTGTGACCGTTATGTTGAGGCTCTCCCCGATGTTTGTTTCACCGTACTTGTACCGCACGGTGCACACCTCAAGACGTCCGTAGTTTCTGCAGCTCCTGATTCTTGTTGCAGTCGTTTGCAAAGCCTGGCCTTCTGGAACAAGAAAAATCTGTACGCCTACAGATTTTGCAACCGTTGCCTTCTCAAGGATTGAGCCGACCTTGTCAACCCCGCCGTCTTCCTGTATGGTGCCGGTCATCATAATTTTGTTTGTCGACTCTATATTTTTCAGGGCGAGTATGATTGATGCAGTCATCGCAGCACCTGCCGACGGGCCTTCAATAACAGTCGCGTTTGCCCTGATGTCGTAAACGATGTCGAGATTGCCCAGATAGATTCCTGTATAGTTTGAAGCGACCTTGGCTGCAATTCTTCCAGAGAACTGTGTGTCAAACTGCGCAAGCACGTCATTGACATTCACAAGCACCTGACCGCTCCCGGGGCGTATCGTTGTCACCAATGTCCCCAAAACGCCGTTTCCTTCCGAATCGACAGCGGGCAGCCCCATCTCAACTACCTTTGCGCCATCCACCGAGACAGTTTGTTTTGGTGATTCCCTGAAAATCGTGCGCTCAGGCGCAAGGATGGTACCTGCTATGAATCCCATTAAGAATATGAAGAGAACTATGAACGTTATATCGCCGCGTGAAATCTTGTACGTCCTTTTCATAAAAACCGCCTTTCAGCATTAGCATATATTTGTGCCTTTTTCCTCAAGCATGGTTTCATTGATCTGCAGCTTGGTTTTTGTTCTCAGCGACAGCGCGATCGCGTCGCTCGGCCTCATGTCGATATCAAGCACGCGGTCAGCGTTCTGAACAAACATGCGCGCATAATATATATCGTCACCGAATCTCTCTATGCGCATGCTCAGTATTGTTATGTTAAAGTTTTCGATGAGATCCCGCAGAACGTCGTGGGTGAGCGGCCTCACGCTTGTCGTGCCAGCTATTCCGTGCTGTATCGAGAATGCCTGGTCGCTCGTGACGTCAAAACTTATTGCGTGACAACCTGATTGCAACGTAATACGGGGCCCGAATATGCTGACGTTGACAGGAACAAAGCCTTCACTTGAGATTTCAAACGGCTCGAATTCTGTTGGCGCTATTATACGGTTGATTTTAGCTATTGAAGGCTCCTTGGAATAGAAGGCGTTTACTGCAAACCCGAGCGCAAATGCAGCTATGACAATTAGCATGACGATCGACATCTGCCTGTGACTAGATTTTTTTCCCATGAAATCATCTCATAGACTATCAATAAGAAAAGTTTATTAATGCGATACGACATGCTATTCTATGTCACTGGTATGTGCTCCTTTAAGACACGCGCAACAAGTGGAGCGCTTCGGTTCGTTTGCCGTGCTATTTTTGCCTTGCTTTTCTTTCCGCTCGATTTTTTATAGATCTCTATTATTCTTGCTTCTTCTTCGGGCTTAATCGCACCCTTTCCTTTATGCAACCCGTATCTTCTGCCACCATGCTGATTGGTATGATAGTCATGCTCTTTTGCGTATTTTAGTATTGTGCATACGTTCATTGTATAACCCAATTCTTCTCCCATTTGACGGCTGGTCTCTGCTGCGTTGTAGCCGCATTTTTCGTATATCTTCAGCATTTTGTGACGTTGCTCACTGGTATATGTAAATGGCATTGTTTTGCACCATTTGATCATTTCAAAAAAGGACATCTCATTTTACCGTGTAATAAACGCGCCTGTTGTTTTTGCCGCGGTTCTCGACCGAGAGCAGCGTGATTTCGCCTATTTCTGACGTATTCCTGACCTGGGTTCCGCCGTCCGCCTGTATGTCGACGCCCGGTATCTCGACGATCCTCAGCGTTTCGATATTCGGTGGCATAGCCTTTGCCAGCTTTACGATGCCGGGTATCTTAAAAGCGTCCTCCCGCCCGAGATAATACGTCTTTACTTCAATGCCTTTTCTTGCAATTTCATCTGCCTTATTAATAAAACCGTTCATCTGGCCAGGACTGAAAGTCTCAAGCGAGAAATCTATGCGCGATTTTTCTGTGCCCAGCTGGTTGCCTGTCGCCAGAGCACCGGCTTCCTGGTACAAAACAGCATCGATGATATGCGCAGCCGTGTGATGTCGCATCAAAACGTATCTTCGGTTCCAGTCAATAACACCATTTATTTTATCACCAACCAACAAACTATCGATAGAATTTAACTGGTGCAGGATTTTCCCTTCCTGCTTGATGACATTGACAACATCAAATTCCTTACCGCTGAATATTATTTTTCCCGTGTCGTGCGGCTGTCCGCCGCCAGTCGGGTAGAACGTCGTCCTGTCAAGAACGACGAAGTTTTCTCTGATCTCGGTTATTTCCGCGCCAAATTCCCTCAGGTACGAATCATCCATATAGAGTGCTTGCATCTGAATAACACGCACGAAAAATTTATAAAACTATTATTTATATTCCGTCAGTAGAATAGTAACTCATGGAAGTTCAAGAAGCGATGAGCACGCGTCTCATAACGATCAGGCCTGACGCCAGCATTAAACAGGCTGCGCAGAAGATGGTGAAGCATAAAATAAGCGGCCTGCTTGTCACGACAGCCGGATTCGAATTAAAAGGGATTATCACACAGGGCGATATATTGCAGGCGTTCGCAAAAGGCACAAATTCTGATGCACCCGTCACAAAAGTTATGACAAAGCGTCTTCTTACAATATATACAAAGGATAACCTTGAAGCCGCGGCAAAAAAGATGGTCAGGCATCATATAAAGCGCCTTCCTGTAGTCGACAGGCGCAAGGGGAAGTGCGTTGGAATTGTTACAGCCACAGACCTGATGAAATATGAAGAGCACCTAATCGAGCGGCTTTCGATACTATTTCTTACGCAGCAGAGCAATGTGGGCGGCGGATAAAATAAAAGGCAAAGATATTTATATTTGTGCAGCAACCCTCAAAAAATTTTCAGAAAAAATCTATTTTAATGCTGGCACCACATATTATATTTAGAATTTTATGGCGCCGAGAATGTTCACGCTGAAGGAAGCGAACAAAATCATCCCGAAAATTGAAGAAATATTTGATGGAATATTTGTCCTCAGGAAGAAAATCGCATTTGCACAGAACGAGATGAATTGGATAAAGGAATTCTGGAGAAATGACATGCGTGACTCCGATAATCCAGACGGCGACCTCTACGATTCGTTTGTGACTGAGATTGAATTTATGCACAAACAGATTATGAAGAGCGCTAACCAGATACAGTCATTTGGCTGCATCGTAAAAGATGTCAACACGGGTCTCGTCGATTTCTATTCTTCGATAAAAAAACAGAATGTATTCCTCTGCTGGCAATACGGTGAAAAAGAAATAAAATACTGGCACACGATAGATAGTGGCTTTACTGGCCGCCTGCCTCTTGGCAGCACAGAAAGGATCAGAAAATGAACTACGACATAAAGGATTTCTCTCTTTCTACATGGTGGATTGTGTTTATACCGTGTTATTTTGCGCTTAAATATTTTACGTGTTATAGCTAAACAACAAAATATAGTGATTGAAAATGGCAAATTTCATAGTAAAATACGATCGTGAGGCGTGCATAGGCGCGGGCGCGTGCGTTGGCATGGACGCCAAGAACTGGATTATTGACGCAAAGGACGGGAAGGCCAACCTCATAGAGGGCAAGCCGATGGAAAATGGCTGGTGGGAAAAGGAGATAGACGAAAGCGAACTGGAGGCAATGCTGAACGCTGCCAAGGGATGCCCGGTTATTGTTATTCATATATTCAACAAAGAAACAGGCGAACAGTTGATATAAGCCTACTAATCTCTTTCTCTTGATAAATATAATTATGTTAAAAATAATTTGGTCGGAGTGGTCAAGGACCGCTTTTCAAAGGGCTAAAAACGAAAACAAGCCGATAATCTTGGACATATTTGGCTCGTGGTGCCATTGGTGTCACCGTATGGACAAGGATACATACGAAAGCGAAGATATCATAAAAATCATAAATGACAAATTTGTTGCAATACGCGTCGACACAGACAAAAGGCCAGATATAAATGAGCGCTACAACCAGGGCGGGTGGCCCACAACCGCGTTTTTAACGCCGGACGGTGAATTGATTATGGGTGCAACTTATGTGCCTGCCCAGCAGATGATAAACCTACTGGCAGAAGTAGACGATTTCTATCGACATAACAAAATTGCTGAAACTTCAAAAGAAAATTTCTATGAAGAAAATACGATGACCGCTTCATCGCCCAAAGATATAACGGACAATGTCATTTCAGACGTACTTGATGATATTATAGCCCATTTTGACGTCGATTTTGGCGGTTTTGGTGGACAGCCAAAATTTCCGTTGCCGGATGCAGTTGAATTTCTTATCAGACGCTATAAAAAAACGGGCGATAATAAACTTCTAAGCATGATAACAAAGACACTCGATGGTATGCTTGGATTGCTTGACAAGGAAGAAGGTGGATTTTTTCGCTACTCTGTCACGCGCGAGTGGTCGCAGCCGCATTACGAGAAGATGCTAGAAACAAATTCAAAACTGTTACGTGTGTATGCACTAGGATTCGCTCTGACAAATAATGAGGACTATATGCACGCCGCTAGTCAGACAGCCGATTATTTACTCAACGTCCTGTCAAATACTAAGAACTATTTCTATGGCAGTCAGGATGCCGACGGTGAAGAGGAATATTATGGAAAGACGAAAAATGAAAGACAAACCATAAAAATGCCGAGCATAGATAGAATTGCATATACAAGCTGGAATGGCCTTGCGGCCGGAGCATTTCTGGATGCTGGGAGAATTTTTGAAAATCTAAAATATAAGGAGTTTGCACTTGGGGTCATAGACTTTTTCGTTCAGCGTGGATATGTTCACAACGCCGGGTTTGGGCATTATCTTGAAAACTACGAGCCTAATATTTTGGGGTTTCTCTATGACAACGCCAGCATGATGTGGGTACTCTCAAAGGCGTATTTGGCTACAAACAACAAATTTTACCTTACAAACGCCGAATGGTTAGCAACATTTCTCATGAAAAACATGAAGAGCGAGAATGGCGGGTTTTTTGACAAGACAAAGAATGGTGAAGACATCGGACTACTGGTGGTTCAACAAAAACCGCTCGTTGAAAACTCGCTCGCTGCTATTGCACTCCTGAACCTGTATAAAATAACAGGCAACGAATCTTACCTGCACATAGCAAAAGAAGTTCTTCAGGATTTTGTTTTGTCGTACAAGAAATTGGGCGTTCATGCTGCACAGTACGCGATAGCAGTAGAAAGATACCTGAAATTAAGTAAAGAAAAAAATACAGGCCAATTAAAATAATAGCTCTAGCTGACCTATACGTCAAGAGACGTATAGGTCTACGTCGATACTCTTGCATAGGTTTTCTGCAGAGCCAAATAATTACACTTCAATGATCTTTCCGCGCTTGCCGACAGAAACAGAGACAGTTTTTCCGATCTTTTCCTCTACGCCTTCTAGCTCGTGTATATGACCGCATATATGCACATCGGGCTTGAACCTGTCGATTGCCCTCCTTACAGACTTGCTGCCGGGGAATGAGAATTTTTCGACTAGCCCGCCGGATGGGTGCACGTGAGTTATCATGACCTTTTTTGGCTTATTTTTTATCTTCCCATAGCCCTTTTTCAACTTGTCGTATATTTCTTCCTCTGTCATCATGTAAGGAAATAGCGGCATGAGAGACCCGCCGCAGCCAAAAAACCCGACGTCACCAAAAACAGCGTAATTTCCATGAATATTTTTTATGTGGTAGTTTTTCACAAACTCTTCGACTGCGTCTTCTGTGTCGTGATTACCGGGCACGAACACGACCTTTTCGTTCTTCTCTACAAACGGTCTGATAACATTTTTTGCGTATTTTCCGAAATCCAGGATATCCCCGGCTATAACAACGACGTCTGCCTTCTCTTTTTCGGCTTTTTTGGCGAGGTCCTTTGACACAAGCTCGCTTCCGTGGAAGTCGCTTGCAGCCAGGATTCTTAGCTTATGGTCCTTCATTTAAATCACTGTTCATATGATATCTCACACTTTTGTCGCTTGATACTACGACGCCATCCACTTCCTCAAATATCTTTACTTCAGTAAATACAAGGGGCGTATCCGACTGATTCTTACTGTGCTCCGCAACCAATCTATTGTGCTCTAACTCACCAACAAAGTACACGTCTGTTTCAGACGTTTCAGACGTTTCCGGCGTTTTCATGAAGTAAATTACCGAATCAAGCCCGCCGTTCTTCCTTGTGATAAGCGTATAGTCGGTATCCAGCATAGGAATGTCACCACCATAAGATCATACTAGCTTAATTTCTTGCTGGATAAACTTTATATATTAATGTTGGTATATATAGTTTATAACTTTCAGAGAATTCTAAAAGTTGTGAAATCATAAAGCTGTAAATTAATAATTTTTGAGATGATATCATGGTAAATGCATATCCGCAGGCCGTTGCCAAAACTGTTGAACAGTGGCAAGCCGTTGCAACTTCTCCGTACGTCAAGAATTTCACAGCCGAGAGGAAAGAACGGCTCGTAAGGCTGCTTCCAAAGGATGCGGAGTTGCTGAAATTTCACCAGTCACTGTGCCCTGGTTGCGTTGACGAAGAGAAATTTAACAAAATGAAAATCGACGCAATCACATATGCACGTCATGACAAGGTCTGGCAAATCAAGCAGTGCGAAGAACACGGCGTGACAAAAGAGATTTCATGGTCAGACTACGAGATGTACAAGAAAGCAGAGAGGTTTCAGGATCCTGGAATAAAAATACTGAATCCAAACGTCGACAAGAGCGCGTTTGAAATAGACTGCCCGACTGATTGCGGACTGTGCGCAGAACACGAAAGCCACACGGGCCTGGGCAATATTGTTGTTACAAACCGCTGCGACCTCACGTGCTGGTACTGCTTTTTCTATGCGAAGGAAGGGGAGCCAATTTATGAGCCGACCATGGATCAGATTAAATTCATGTTAAAGAGGATGAAAAATGAAAAGCCAGTGGGCGCCAACTCTGTCCAGTTTACAGGCGGGGAACCGACGTTAAGGGAAGACCTGCCAGATATGGTAAGAGCTGCTAAGGAAATCGGATATGGTCACGTCCAGCTCAATACAAACGGCATAAATCTTGCCCGTGATCCGCAGCTTGCTCCTAAACTTAGGGAAGCTGGTATTTCAAACCTGTATATGAGTTTTGATGGCGTGACTCCGCAGACAAACCCGAAGAATTACTGGGAAGCGCAAACAGCAATTGAAAACTGCAGAAAGGCCGGTATAGGCGTTGTGCTTGTTCCAACAGTCATAGGTGGCGTCAACGATCATGAGCTTGGCGATCTCATACGATTTGCAAATGGCCATATCAATGTTGTACGCTCTGTTAACTTTCAGCCTGTATCTTTGGTAGGAAGAATGCCTGAATCGCTGAGAAAAAGGCAAAGAATCACAATACCTGGCGCAATAAAGCGAATTGACGCACAGACGGACGGTCAAATTGGCAGGGAGCACTGGTTCCCTGTGCCGTGCGCAAAACAGATAACAGACTTTATAGAGGCTATCAAGCAAGAGCCTAAGTATCGTTTATCCATACATTTCCAATGCGGAATGGCCACATACGCATTTCAGGACGGCACAGACGGAAAGCTTGTTGCCCTGCCTGAATTTTTTGACATAGAGGGCTTTTTCGAGTATTTAGGTGAGCTTACAAGGGATATAAACAACAGCAGGTACAAGTCATTTAAGAAGCCGTGGGTCATTGCAAAACTGTTGTTGAATATAAAAAAGTATATCAACAGTGAAAAAACACCAAAAGATCTTAACTTTGTTAAAATGATGGCCGGAACAATAAGCGGCGCAAACTATCACGGGCTGGCAGATTTCCATGGAAAATCTTTGTTCTTGGGTATGATGCACTTCCAGGACCCGCACAACTGGGACATTGACAGAATACACAAATGTGATATTCACTACGCAACACCAGACGGCAGGATACTTCCGTTCTGCACGTTTAATGTCATTCCTGAATTATACAGGGACCGAATACAGAGAAAATTCTCTGTTCCTTATCAGGAATGGGAGAAAAGAACAGGAAAGAAGCTTCAAGCTGATAAGCACCACAGGTCGCTGACAAAAGAAGAGCAGATGGTAATAAAGGCTGAATTTGACAAGTATAGAAAATACAAGGAGAAGATTGAAATTGAGTCGGATTGGGGTGCAGACGCAGATGAACCCAATGTTGTAACAACAGAAACTACCGAAGAGGCATTTGTGCCAATTGCAAACCTTGTCAACTCACTGGGCGGAATGCCGGCCGGCGCGGGAAAAACAGGTGTTGCCCATAATCCGATGATAAAGAAAAAATCCACGATGGAGAATCCAGCTGGTGGTGGCTGTGGTTCAGGCTCGTGCGGATGTTAATTAATTCTTTTCATTTTTCGCGTTTCATAATTTGTTTTAATACTTTTTTGTTTTAGTTTTAATGGTGATGAATATGACAACAGCAGTGCAGCCTTATCAGCAAGATGACTTTGTTATGGAAGGCGAGAAGAAAGTTGGGTACAAAGGCCCTGTATTTCGTGTTAGATATCCAGTAAACTGCGATATGATGCAAGAAATGCATACATGGGCTAGTCTAGGTTACGAAACGTCTAGCAGTACATGGCATATTGAAATGGGTGGCGGATTACTAGTATATGGCGATATACCACAATTTGCTCAAAAGAATTTAGAAAGAGTTGGAGTAAGAGTTGAAACTGTAAAAGAAAGAGGACCTACAGTACCGTATCCATTTAATTAGCTGATTTTCATGACAACAGGCGAAAAGACAGTATACGAACACGAAAGGAAAGAAAAGAAGATTTTCAAGCTGCGCATAATTTATAACAAGAAAGGCTGCATTTCTTCAGGGCATTGCGTACTTTCTGACCCGTTCAATTTTATGCTTGACGATGAATTCAAGGCTATATTGCGGGATGGCAAGCCAATGCCAAACATGGAAAACGTCTGGTACAAGGATATTGAAACTGACAGCCCGCATCTGCCGATAAATGCCGCAAAGACGTGCACGCCTAAAGTCATCGGAATTGTTGATTTGGAAACGGGAAAGAGAATTGCACCATAGTGAACCGCATGACAGACGATAATACTTTAGACGATAATACTTCTGTACTATTCAAGGAGCTCGTGATTAAAGTAGTTGAATATAATGCAGTCAATCGTGATATACATAACGTTGAAAAAATTGTCAGGTATTTGCCGTCGTGGGATGGCATATACGACCCTGAGACACAAGGTGTAGAATTAACTTATGTAAATGCCCCGTTTGATTACTTGATATCATTGGGGCTGTTTTTGAAGGGCGCAAAATACGTCAAAAGCCTTCCGGAGGCGAAGGGCGTAATAATCTCTGTTCCGGCATCCATGAATGGAACATTGTCAAAAGACATACTTAATGCACACAAGAAAAAATACGTTGATACGATACGGCAGTATACAAGCAAGGAAGAAGAACTTGATTATCTCTGCAATCTAAGAATATCTGATGCCGAGCGTATGTTTGATTCGTTGTCAAAGGACACGGAAGAATTTATGATAGAAGAATTTATGATAGAAGAATTTAAACCGGAGGATTTTAAGGCGAAAGATCTTTTGAAGGATTGATTTTTATGGTATTCGGATTTTTAAGGAAGAAGAATGAAGAAAAGCAGGAAATAGGCCACGTGCCAGACGACCCGAGCGTTGTTAAAAAATTCCTTGTACAATACGACCGCAAGGTATGCATCGGCTCAGGCACGTGCGCAGCTATCTGCCCGAGCCACTGGAAGATGGAGGAGGACGGCAAGGCGAAGCTGATCGGGTCGGTCTTCAACGAGCAGACGCAGATGTTTGAAAAGCTTGTCGACGAGACGCAACTTGTTGACAACCGTACAGCCGCAGAGGGATGCCCTCCAAACTGCATACATATCACCAACAAAGAAACAGGCGAAAAGATGATATGATAATTCAGATGCCTTTTTGGCTCTGTTGAAAACCTATGAAAAAGCATCGACGTAGACCCTTACGTCTTATCGACGTAAGGGTCAGCTAGAGCTATTGTCAAAAGACAATAGCTCTCACGTCGATGCTTTTATTGAGCATTTCAACAGAGCTGCCTTTTTATCTTTTTGTACAATTTAGTTAGTATGTCCGATTTTGTCAGGGATAATTGCGGTATTTTTCTTGCTCATTCTCTAAAAGACGCTTATGATGGAATAGACAGCGAGCAGCATCGGGGCCAGGAAGCAGCTGGCATAGCGGCATTAAATGACAACGGAATAGACACAGTAAAATGGAAAGGACGTGTGAAAGATTTTTCACTGGATGCTTTACAATACATGTTTCCAAGTCACAAGTACTCTCTTTTTGCAGGCCATGTAAGGTATGCCACAAAGGGAAGAAAAGAAAAAATACTTTTTGATGCGCATCCGCATGTGATTGGCGGCAAAACGATAGAGAGAAGCGACCATATCTTTGTTCATGGTGCTGACGCATCCATTATTCATAATGGCCAGGTCGACACAACCGCCATACTTCCTGAAATAGACGAAACCCAACTAAAAACAGATTGTGATACAGAGGCTTTTCTGCATCTGTACAAGAAAAAAGGCATAGAGAATCTTATAAGAACTGTTCCTGACTCTTATTCGGCAGTAATTTTTGACAGAACTTCTTTCGTTGCCTATGCTTTTCGCGACCGTCATGGAAGAATGCCATGCTGGCTGGGAAAGGACAGTTCAGGCAAATACATAATTGCATCCGAAGACAGCGCTATGCGAAAAAATTACTGGACTCCAATACGAGAAGTCAAGCCTGGCGAGCTTATACGTATATCCCGCGCTGGCGATTTTCATTCTGAACAGATAGCTGAACAAAAACCATTCCACTGCATTTTTCAGAGAACTTATGTCGAGA
Organism: uncultured archaeon; assembly: GCA_964373255.1. GTDB lineage: Archaea > Aenigmatarchaeota > Aenigmatarchaeia > GW2011-AR5 > GW2011-AR5 > JACPVU01. The sequence continues at coordinate 28,260 of CAYJTG010000004.1, read as the reverse complement.
GCCCCGACTCCACCCATGATGGAATTTTAATATCGACAATGAGGGAAAGGCTTGGCCAGGTACTAGCCGAAGAGCATCCAGTGAGAGATGCTGATATAATCACATACGTTCCTAGAGCACCTAAGCCTGCAGCGCTGGGCTACGCGAGAACATTAGGGTTGGAGAATAATTTTACGGATGTATTTTACAAGAGCAAATACAAGAGAATTTTTATAGAATCGACACAATCACAGCGGGACAATGCTGCAGACGACGAGATTCTCATGTTCCCTTACGTAGATCTGAAAGGAAAGAATGTTGTCATAATTGATGACAGCATAATACGCGGAACAGAATCGCGCAGGGCTGCAAAGCTGGCCAGAGAAGCGGGTGCAGACCGTATTCATTTTCTTGTATACACCATGCCTATTGGGGCAGAATTGAACGGAGTAAAATATGGCTGTGAATGGGGTGTTGATATGCCACCCTCACCACCAGAAGAATGGACTTATGCCATAAGAAAATTCGGGGACATAGAAGGTATCAAGAATCATCTTGGTGTCGACGAACTTTATTATATTTCTGAACAAGGCATGCTGCAGGGTGTCAGCATGACACCAAATAAAACGTGTTATTGGTGCATGGGTGGCCCGAAGAGATACCCGGACTAAAAGGCGGATGCATGATAGAATTCCATTAAAGTATGATGGTCGACGTGAGAGGCATCGTCTATCGACGATGCCTCTAGCTGCAGTATACGTCAAAAGACGTATACTGCTACGTCGACCATCATCATACGAATATGGAATTCTATCCGGATGCCATAGAAAGCAAAACGATTTAAACTATGGCATATAATTAATTATGAGTGAAATTTATGGAAGCACAAATTGAACAGCACGTTACAAAGGACATGACCATGGGCGAGATCATTCAGAAGTACCCGCTGGCAGCGAACGTCATGCAGAACTACGGATTGCACTGCTTCGGATGCCACGTGAACCTCTTTGAAACACTAGAGCAGGGATGCATGGGCCACGGCATGTCAGAAGACCAGATGGGCAGCATGCTGGAAGAGCTTAACAAACTGGCCCTTTCCGGAGATGTCGACATCCAGAAAGTGGGTGAAGAACACGAAATTGAAAAACCTGCCGTAGGGCTAACAGAACTTGCTGCGTCAAAGCTCAGGGAGATACTGGAAAAACAGGGAAAAATTGATCATTACATTCGCGTACAGGTCATGAAAGGCGGATGCGCCGGCTATACTTATAACATGGATTTTGCAAAAGCGCCTTCAGAAAACGACACAATCATAAGTTCTCACGGCACAGCTATAGTTGTTGACAATGAAAGCCTTGAGATGCTCAATGGTATTACGATAGACTACGTGGAAACACTGCAAGGCGCGGGCTTCAAGTTCAACAACCCAAACGCCAAGGCCACGTGCGGATGCGGCAAGAGCTACCACTGATTAGGTGTCTACTATGTTCAGAAACGAAAAAGATTTCGAGAAAATAACAGGCATGAACACAATTGAGTTCGCAAGATTCGTCCGAGAAAAAGCTACAAAGGATATAGACAAGAGGCTACAAACTAGAAAGAAACCCTGAAAATTCTTCTTTTGTTTTTATGAATTTTGGAGTCTTCAGTTTATTCTTCTTATTTATTTCAATATAGAGTGACACTATTTCTGGGTTTGACATAGTTTTTCTATTGAATGTCGCAATGGCTTTCAAGCTGCCTATAGTAGCCGATGACACAATTCTAAAATCGTCTTTCATTTCACTAGATCGTGCTTTGCTTATTCTGTTCTTCACTTCAAACGCATATTTGTCCGATAGATCGAGAATCCTGCTTGTAAGTTTTATTGTACCGCTTACAGTGCTATTGTATAAGTCCTTTAAGCGCTGGGCTTCATTTTTTCTACCTCTTTTTCTTAAGAAATCCGATGCGAGTTGTATTTCCCGTTCAATAACTTCAGAAGAAATTATAAATGATTTCTGTCCAGCCGTTTTTATCATTGTCTCTACTTCACTATCGGCCAATGCATTTATGTAAACTGATGTATCTACAAGTATCATAGATATAATTGAGAAATGCAATATTTATATGCGCGTATAAACGCCAAGGCCACGTGCGGATGCGGAAAGAGCTACCACTGATTTCTTGAAGGAATATTTCGTCTTTTCCATTCTTCGCACATTTTTATCCTCTCGACGGTGCTCGGGTGTGAGTGCAGCAGGAATTCTATGAGCGCGTGGTCTTTATCGTTGTGCAGCGCCATGTCTGTCAGGCGCTTTTCTGTCGATATCTGCGCATCAGGCTTGCGGCATGCATTCAGCGCGAACAAATCAGCTTCTGCCTCCATTTTTCGAGAGTACGCATTTTCTAAAGGCATTAAAATCAGCTCTATTATCGAAAAGGAAAGCATGATGAGTGGCAACCCCGCGATATCGGCTATGGATGCTATGCCAAAGCTGCCTATATTTGATTGTAATATAATATCAATTATGAACAGTACAGGGAATATCAGTACTGACTTTAATATCAATCCGCGCATCTCATCCTTGTTCACATAATGGCCAGCCTCGTGACCGATAACCGTCTCCACTTCGTCCTTTGTGAAATTATTGATCAACGTATCAAATAATACAATGCGTTTTGTCCGGCCGAAACCTGAAAACATGGCATTTGCCTTCTTTGACTTCGAGCTCTCGTCGGCGACAAGGACGTGCTTTACGTTTTCGACGCCTGCTTTTCTTACAATTTCAAGCAGGCGTTTTTTGTGTGCGACATCGTTGTAGGGCTTAAGCTTGTAGAAAAACGGCAATATTATTACAGGAACAATGTACGTGAAGACAACGCTGAGGACAATGAACGCCATGGACGCATAGACCCACCAGAAACCGAACTGCAACAGATAGTAGAGCCCTGTTATCAGTGTCAGTGACACTATGAACGTCAGGATTAGCACCTTCAGAAAATCCCTGAACCACCCGCCCAGCGTATAATTTGACAATTTGTAGGTGTGTTCGCGCACGTATGAAAAATAGAAACGCAGCGGGAATGTTACAATAGTCAGAAACCAGAGCAGCATGAATGCATAGGCAGGAACCTGTGCCCAATCATAACCGAAAAGCGCGTCGCGCATCACAGCGGCCGAACCCGTTGATAAGAATATGTATAGGAAGGCTATGGGTATAATTATTCCATTAATCAAATACGCCCACATCCTGCCGCGTGTGTAGATCTTGGCGAGCTTTCGCCTCTTTGGATCATACTTGTATGGGTATTTTATTTGTTTTTTCATCAAAACCACGCTTAGTCTAAAAGAACGGGAAGCGTATTTAACTTGACAATCTTTAAATATACATGCATGCATGTATATATATGACACGCGTAATTTCCCTGTCTGACGTGGCCTATAACGAGCTGAAAAGGCTGAAAGAGGAAAATGAATCCTTCTCAGATGTAGTCCTTAAAATTACTAGAGAAGGGAAAAAAAAGAATTTGATGAAATTCTTTGGTGCGTGGCCAGGACCAAAGGAAGAACTGGATAAGATAGAAAAGATGATTTACGAACAGAGAAAACGCGTTAGATTCAGGGGTGCTAAATTATAATGTATTGTGTCGACACCGACGTAGTTATAAGCACATTTCGTGGTGATAAGGCATTAAAAAATAAACTTTCCGAGTCTGACATATCAATAACTACAATAACCTTATGCGAGCTTTTTCAAGGCGCTTATATAGCAAATAATCCTGAAAAATCGCTAAAACTAATTTACGAATTTATGAAGCAGGTTGACATTATTACGCTCGATGAAAAAAGCTGTGAAATATTTGGCAGGGACTTTAAATTTTTACGTGAGCATGGAAAACTGACACAAGAATTTGATCTGCTTATAGCCAGTATAGTCAAGTCCTATAATTTTATTCTTGTAACGCGTAACAAAAAAGATTTCCAGAATATACCAGACCTGAAGATCGAAGAATGGTGAATTATTTATTCTATTCAATCTGAACCGCAAGATAAAGGCGAATTTAGCGGCTCTTTGGACAATGCAATGAGAATACTAGAAGGTGACTAAGGCACGACAAATTTTCATAGTCTAACTATTCTATCTTCTCGATGATTCTTTCAAATATATTTTTTATATCATTGTTCTGCAATACGATTGGCCTGCCGGCGTCGCTGCTCTCTGATATTTCTTTCTCCATCGGTATGTGTGCAATGTAATTCACGTTTTTTGAGCAGCCGAATACGGGCCCGCACATGTTCTCCACCACTCCTAAGACGTGTTTGCCCAAATTTTTAATCATGTTTATTGAGCGGTTCATATCTGTTGTCGCGAGCAATTGCGGTGTTGTAACAACTACAAAACCGTCCAGGTCGGTAAGAAGCTGCATTATAGTAATTGGTGCGTCGCTTGTGCCGGGCGGCATATCAATGATGAGGTAATCGAGTTCGCCCCAGTCTGTGAGGGAAAGAAAATCATTTATGGCCTTTGTCAGCATAGGGCCGCGCCACATTATCGCTTCGTCGTTTTCGGCGAGCAACGCCATAGAAACAAATTTTACGCCATACCTTTCCACAGGAACAAGCATGCCGTCGGACATCGCTGTTTTTTCGTTGATTCCAAAGATGATATGCGCATTTGGGCAATCGATGTCAGCGTCAAGAAATCCTACGCTATACCCCTGTTCTGCAAGTGCAACGGCAAGATTGACAGCTACGGTCGTCTTTCCCACGCCACCCTTGCCGCTGTAGACACCAATCTTGTGTTGGATTTTATCAAGCCTTTCTTTCAATAATTCGACATTCTTTTGCATGATTCCAGTGCTTTTCCTTTTGATATCTTCCAATTCTTGATTTGCCATATAATGCGCCTTACATCCGGTAGACATGATTGTTTTCTTGCTGCGCGCAAGATGCGCTGCCCTTCCAGACCAGCGTCAGTCATGCAATAAACCTTAAATGATACAAATATAAAATCTTGCATTAAGAAGAAAGTAAGCTGCTGGTGATTTTATGCCTCTTGTGAAGGTCGCAAATGTAAGTGATTTGAAGGACGGGCAGGCAAAAGCAGTTATCGCAAACGGGCAAGCCATTGCTTTGTACAATGTAAATGGCAAATTTTACGCCACGACAGGTACGTGCCCTCACCGTGGCGGGTCATTGGGCGAAGGGTATCTGGAAGGAGAAGTCATAACGTGCCCTCTCCATGGGTGGAAGTTTGACGTCAAAACAGGCACTATGGTAACGATGCCGACCGTCAAGATCGAAACGCACAATGTGGTCGTCCAAGGCAACGATGTGATGATCGAAGTATGATGATAAAAATGGCCGGCCTCATGCTTTTATTCCTTGCACCCACAATAATTGTATGACATTTTTCATTGCAGCCCACGTGATGCTGCTGACATTCGGGCTGGCTGCGTTTATAGTTGCCCTCCTTTCTGTTACCTTCAAATCCAGCCTGTACAGAAAATTCGGAAAAGACCTGAAAGAAAAATATAACTTCAAGCCGACGGTTTCTATACTGCTTCCGCTGAAGGGCATCGACACAAACCTGAAAGACACAATAAAAGCGCTTATCCATCAGAATTATCCACGAAGCAGGTATGAGATAATATTCATTGTTGACAAGGGCGACAAAAACACAGAGCAAGAGATCCGCAGGCTGGTAAAAGGTCGCAAAAGGGTGCGGGTCATAAATTCCACTATCCTGCCTAACTGCGCGCACAAGAATTCGGCGCTCCTTGCAGGCATGAAGAATGCGAAGAATGACTATATTGTTTTTCTTGATTCAGACGCTGTTCCTCGCAAGAACTGGCTTTGCGACCTCATCGGGCCGCTGAAGAAGAAGGAGATTGGAGCAACAACGGGCCACAGGTTTTATATGCCTAACAAAGGATTTTTGTCCTACATCTTGTGTGCGTGGAACAACATAAGCCTGCTGCAGATGTTCGGCCGCTACGCATTTATGTGGGGCGGCTCTTCCGCCATATCAAAGCAGCTGCTGAAGAAACTCAAAGTTCAGGAATTGATAAAAAAAACTTTCAGCGACGATACGCAGATAACACAGGCTGTTAAGAAGGCTGGACTCAAAATAAAATTTGTCCCTTCCTGCATAATAAACTCCGAGATGGACGAATTCTTCAGGCTCTCTAAATTTACAACGCGTCAGGTGGTTACTGTGCGGCTTTATTTTAAAAACGTCTGGAGGGCTGGCGTAATTTTTTATATCGGAAATCTTCTGGCAATAATCATGGGCTTTGCAACGCTGTTCATGTATTTTGCCACAGAACAGCATCTATTTCTTATTGAATCGTCGCTGATGCTGCTGACAATATTTTTTGGTTTCTTGCGCGCTTCAATTGATTATGCAAATCTGAAGAACTTGATCAATGCACAAATCAGATCCAGAACACTATACATTGCTGCTGATTTCTGCGCCGGCGTTCTGATGGCTTACAACATCCTGCGTGCTTGGAAAAAGAAGACGCTCACGTGGCGAGGCGTAACGTACCGCATAAATTCACCGTACGATATAGAGATTGTAGAAAGGGAATGAATTCTATAATTTTTTGGCGGCTTTGAGGTATTTCGCGAAATTTTTGTCGTTTTTTTTAAGTCGCCACTGCAGATATACTTCCTTTTTTGCTTTGCGTGCAATTGGTACAGCTTGTCTTTTATGCGTATCGTAATTGGTAGTTACTGTACCGTATCTCAAATTGAAATGTGTATTATCCTCAATTTCTATTTTCAGCATGCTCAGTTCGTTTGTCCATCCACGATACAGGTCAAAATATACTAACGGTGAAAGTATGACATGGAGTATTTTGTTTCTTCTCGTCATTTCATCGATATAGCCGGTAATAAATTCTGATTGGTCAGACCTTATTGTATATACTTTTAAGTTTGGGTGATTTTGGAATTGTTTTTCTAATGTCTCGGCTTTCATGCTAATAATTATAGCAGCAGGTTTTAAATGCCATTGCATAATAATTAACTGTAATGTTCAAGTAATGTGATTACTATGGCAATCGAGTTCAAGTTCCCTGACGTTGGTGAGGGCATAAACGAAGGCGAGATAGTAAAGTGGCACGTTAAGGAAGGCGACACAGTAAGGGAAGACCAGGTACTTCTTGAGATGGAGACCGACAAAGCCATTGTTGAGATTCCATCACCTAAGTCCGGAAAGGTCGCAAAGATATACCACAAAGCCGGCGACCGTGTCAAGGTTGGTGAAGTCTTGGTTGTTATTGCTGAAGCTGGCGAAGATGTAAATAAGATACAAGTCAAGAAAGCAGAAAAAAGACCAGCAAAAGAAAAAGAGGAGAAGTACACCGCATCTGTTGTCGGCCAGTTGGAAGAGGCGCCAGCAGAAAGCGAAGAAAAAAATGTAGGAGAAACAAAAAGAGCTGAAACAATCCACCAATCCACGCCGCCACAATCAGAGGCGCACGTGCTTGCCACGCCTGCTGTAAGGCGGCTTGCGCGGGATTTGCACGCCAATTTAGAAAATGTAACAGGCACAGGACACGAGGGAAGAATAACCGAAGAAGACGTGCGAAAGGCGGCTGAATCAAAGGGCATAGAGGAAGTGCAGCCTGCGGTTCATATATCAAAGAAATACGATTTCTACGGCTACGTTGAAAGAATACCGCTCAAAGGGGTGCGAAAATCGATTGCCGACCACATGATAAAGTCTGCCACAACAGCCGTTCATGTCACGCATATGGATGAAGCTGACGTAACAGAACTTGTGCAATTAAGGGAAAAAGAAAAGGCGAAAGCGGAAAAGGAAGGCGCGCACCTGACTTACCTGCCCTTCGTAATCAAGGCTGTGATAGCTGCTTTGCGTAATCATCCAACGCTAAATGCCTCGCTGGACGACGAACACGAAGAGATAATAGTCAAAAAATATTATAATATCGGCGTAGCTGTTGACACGCCTGATGGACTGATAGTACCGGTTATCAAGAACGCGCAGGACAAATCAATAATAGCGCTTGCGAAAGAAATTGCCGACCTCGCTAACAGGGCAGATACAAGAAAGCTTGACCTCGCTGATTTGAAGGGCTCGTCATTCACAATAACAAATGTCGGCGTTATAGGCGGCTTGTACGCGACGCCTGTCATAAACTGGCCTGACGTGGCGATACTTGCGACGGGCAAGATCTATGACAAGGTTGTGTATAAGGATGACAAGATCATCGTAAGAAAAATGCTTCCGTTCTCGGTGGCGTTCGATCACCGCGTGCTTGACGGCGCCGAGTGCGCGCGCTTTGCGAACGATCTTAAGGAACATTTAGAAGATCCGGAACTGTTATTGATGGAGAATTAAGAACTAGTTTAATACAGTACTCATTTGGTATCGCATTTCCTGATATTTTAGAGCAGACAAAAGAGCAATTCGTTCTATCGAAAGTTGTTTTGTGCCTTCATAATTGGAAACACCAACAGCTGCCGGCAGTACACCGTGAGTGTCTCTATACGATTCTGACTTTTTGACAATATTTTTTATTTTGCAATTCAAGTCAGATGGTGAAATTGCGGGCTCCTTAGTACTGGCTATTTTAAAATCATCTATATAGAAAACATCTGATTTAATCGAGTTGTTAATTTCGATAAGATTTATTTTGTAATGAGAGTTGTCAGGCGCTTTTACGAATAGCACCAGATTATGAGGATGGCTATAAGTATATAGTTCTAGCTTTAGTTTTTCTATGTCCTTTTCATCAATCTCAAAATACCCTTTCTTTTTACGAGAATCTAGGAGAAGCATATTACAATAACGAAACAAATCTATAAAAAGCTAATTCTGTGGCTCGGCCATTTTTTTGAAATCACGATCTTCGACCTGAAGAAAAAGGCAATATCCAAGATTTTTTCTGAGCGATCCTGCAAGCTCTTCACCAGGTATTTCTTCGATCTCTTCTTTTGTAAAAACAGGATCGCGGCGATTGATCCAAAAATCAGTCCCGTATTTTTGCATCACAATGTCAAAGGCTTCTGACGCTACTTTGCGATCCACAAGGCAATTCTTATATTCTCCGTTTGTAACGTGATACAGAATAGTTTTGCCCAGGAGGTCTTTCATTACACGTAGCCGTGCCTGACCTTGAAGATTGGGTGCCACATTCTCAAGAAGCTGGGAAATGGCAGGTATTTTTTTGAGAGCCGAATATTCAGTATAAACGTCATTTCCTATTTTTCTTTCGCCTAGATGCACCCTTTCATTTACTATGTCGACGTCGTACGGATCGAGGACAATCAGACCATGAAGGAGCGCGCCTTTTACGCCCCAGATCATTGCGTGGCTTGCAACTATTTTTCCATTGACATTGATAGTGGAAGCCCTGTTATTAATTTCCACACCTTCAACGCCCAGGCTTTCCAGCGCGTTTGCCACGTGCTGCGCATAATAAGCGCGCATATCTTCGTAGTGATTGAATTCTCCGTTTCTTGGCACGGCAAACGTGTAAGCAAGCACGTTGGAACCGACCTGCACGTGCGAACCTCCTGTGAGCCTTCGGGCTACATTAAAACTCTTGTCTTTTTTCTTTATGACATCAGTCGCCTGCGCGTATCCAATAATTATTGAATCGTTAGGAAAACTGAAAAACCTGATAGATGCATTTCCGTTTGCTGCCCGGCGAAGAAGATACTCCTCAAGGGCCATGTTTAGATGGCTGCCAAAGGTTTGGTTTCCCCAGTAATCATAATTAAACATGCCATTAGTATGCATCCTGCTCTTTTTAACTTTTTCAGAAATAGACCTGTCGCTGTATAAATCTTCTGTAAGATATGAAATATGACTCATATGATACTGTTTATTTTTCTCAACTATTTATTATTAATCAATCAGCACACATAGCAGTTGCAGTGCAGAAGGCCTTTATCAGGGTCCTGTCCGGTTACTTGCGTTTTCCATTCAAACCCGTAGCTGCGGCACAGATTTATGCAGTCCTGCACGCTCGGGGCCTTTGTGGTAACGTTTGACCTGGGGTTCTCTGGCGTGCAGGGGCTCGTACAGCCGGCTATAACAACAACAGCTATCAGAAGCAATGCAATCGTGATGCGCCTTGTCAGCATAGTATAAGATTATTGCTCATAGGTTAAATAATTTGAAGTATATCAGAACTCCATGATCTGCTTGATAGCTCTCTGTATTCTAAATGCGTCAGGCAGGTAATAGTCTTCTGTCTTTGGGTACGGCACGGTCACGTCGTAGCCAGTGACACGCAGTATGGGTGCCTCCAGATTAAGAATAGCGCGCTCGTTGATGCGTGCTGATATCTCTGCGCCAACGCCGAAGCTTCTTGGGGCTTCGTGCACAATGATGGCGCGCTTAGTCTTCTTCACAGAATTAAGTATTGCATCGGTATCAAGCGGTGATATGGTGCGGACATCGATAATCTCCACGCTTGCATCAGAATTATTTGCAGTGTCGATGCACGTCCTTACCATGGAGCCCCACGTTATGATCGTGACGTCGCTGCCCTCTTTCTTTACAGCGGCCTGACCTATTGGCACGGTATAGCTCTCGTCGGGCACCTCGTCACGGATTGCTCGGTATACCTTTTTCGGCTCGAAAAATATTACAGGATCCGGGTCGCGTATTGCTGATGCGAGGAGTCCCTTTGCGTCGTATGGATTTGAGGGTATAACAACCTTTATGCCGGGCACGTGCGCGAAGTACGCTTCCGGCGTCTCGCTGTGGTGCTCCAAAGCCTTTATCCCGCCGCCGTAGGGGGCGCGAATGACGAGCGAACAACTGTAACGACCGCGCGAGCGGTTTCTTATTCTGCTCAGGTGCGAAACAACCTGGTCAAAGGCGGAATAAATAAAGCCGTCAAACTGGATTTCAGCGACCGGCTTCATACCTCCAAGCGCTAAGCCGATGGACGTTCCGACAATGCCCACTTCAGATAATGGCGTATCGATAACGCGATTTTCGCCGTATAATCTGTAAAGCCCTTCTGTCGCGCGGAAAACGCCGCCGTCCTTGCCGACGTCTTCGCCCAGCACTATGACGGATTTGTCCCTCTCCATCTCCTGCTTCAGCGCAGCATTGACAGCCTCGACAATCGTAAGATTTGCCATAAATGAAATCCCCTTTATTTATTTTCTTTTTCGCCTTCTTGCTTGCTTTCTGATTTTTCCTTCTCGATCTCCTCAAATTCCTTCAGTTCTTCCTGCAGCTCTTGCGGCATCTCCTTGTAGACGTACTTGAACATGTCGCGCGGGTCTGGTTTTGGGAGCGCTTCGTAGTCTTTAACTGCTTTATCGACTTTCGCATTCGCTTCTTCCCATACCCTAAGCTTGCTCGCTTTTGTCAAAATTTTCTTTTTCATCATATATTTCTCCAGGCGCACGATAGGGTCTTTCTTTCTCCAGACATCGACGTCCTGCATCGTTCGGTATCGCTTTGCGTCGTCAGATGTCGTATGATCGCCCATTCGGTATGTTAAGCATTCGACAAGCGAAGGCCCGCCGCCTTTTCTCGCTTTTTCAACTGCCTCTTTGACAGCACGGTAGACGGCGAAGATATCATTGCCATCGACACGTATGCCTGAGAAGCCGTAGGCAATGGCCTTTTGCGCAACTGTTTTAGCAGCTGTCTGCTTTCTGAAAGGCACAGAGATAGCCCATTGGTTGTTCTGACAGATGAAAACGCACGGAACATGAAAAACGCCTGCGAAATTCATAGCCTCATGAAAGTCCCCCCGTGATGTGGCACCGTCGCCGAAAAATGCAGCAGAAACCGTTTTCTCTTTCTTCATCTTCATTGCCCACGCCCTGCCGACGGCGTGAGGTATCTGCGTTGCGACGGGCACGGTTACGTTCATGATATTAATATTAGTGGGCATATGGCCGCCTTGTTCGTCACCGCCCCAGAACTGGAGATACTGGTGAAGCGGCATATCTCTTGTTATAAAAACACCGTGCTCGCGAAAAGAAGGAAATACCCAGTCCCTTGGCGAAAGCGCATAGGCACTGCCAACAGCTGAAGCTTCCTGACCGACAGACTGGCCGTATGTCCCTAATCTTCCCTGCCTCTGGAGCTTGAATGCCTTGTCGTCAAACACACGCGTAAGAACCATCAGTTTGTACATCTTCACGATGTCCTGCTTCTTCAGTTTTGGCATCAATTTTCTGTCTGCTTTGCCTCTTTCGTCAAGAACCTGTAGCCATTCGACTGAAAATTTCTCAAGAACTTTTTTCGGCATACTTACTAATTAGAAGGATCGATAAATAAAGGTTTTAAATCAGTGGTTTATTTTGGCTTGATTCTATAGAGCTTCATTGACGTGTACATCAGCAGCAGGAATGGAGTTCCGATGGCAATTCTTTGAGTCAGTCCCGCTAGAACAGGGCTCTGATAATTAGCCCAGCTGAATGCGAAATACGCAGTTATCAATCCCAGCATAGCCGCTGGTATAAAGTAATATTTCATGGACTCTTCTCTTCTGAGTAAGTTTACATCAATAATGAGCAAAATAAATGCCGGAAAGAAAAAGAAGTACGGAGCAAAGCTGGCAACGCTGTGGATCTCCCCTATGAAAGTTGGGGGCGGGCAGAATCTTGGGCCTTGCATACAGGGCGGGTCGCTGGGAAATATTCCGATCAGAAATATCCCGATGCCTGCGACGGCAAACAATGCCGATATGATTTTTCCCACGCGACTATCTCTTGTTCCATAAACGCCGATAGAGAATGCCAAAATAAAAATTCCGAATAACATAAATCCGGAAAGGTTCATGAAATCCTTAACAGGGCTGCCGACGGCGCCAAGGTCGCTGATAACCTGATTTACGTGATCGTATCCCGGGTACATAAGCCCGGAAAGAAATATCACTAACGCGAATACAATCGGCCCAAAAAATCCTGCCAATAGCAAAACCCTATAATTTTTGATGCTCATAATTAGTCACCATCCAACTTCTTTTTTAGCCTTTCTTTTGTTTGTGTGCTAATTATAGTCATATAAGTTCTTGCAACTTCATTTCGAATAAGGTCATGGCTATAAGGTTCTACTCCGACAACAAAGCGAAACTGCCCATTTTTTTCCTCAATACAATTGAAACCCTTCAGATCGCTGATAACCCAGGACTCTCCAAAGGCAAGAAGATGTTTTGCTGCTTGCGTATCACCATACTTTTCTTCTATCTGATAAACAATATCAAATTCCATCGTCAATTGAGAGAACCGCATACAGTTAGAATAAAAACAAACAATAAAAGCTTATTTTCCCGTTGCCCATTTCTTGAAAGAATCATAATCAGTAGAGCCGCATATCCACTTTCCTGTCTTCTTGTTGTAGAAAAAAGGCACGCCGCCGCAGAAGCCCTTGTCGAATTTCTGCATGAGCTCGGCATTCTTCGCGTTGTGCCACACCTCGAGGCGCTCTATCTTCAGGTCGGTCTCTTTCTCCAGCTTCTCAATAAGCGGATCCATTTCATGGCAGTGCACGCACTCGGTGCCGTAGAACTCGATGAGGTCGGACATAAGCATCAAAAGAATATTGTACTGAACCGATATAAATATCTTCGGGCTTTATCCGACAGGATGATCCACTTCTTCGTTTACCGCCCAGTCCTTCGCGCAGGAATCACAACCCATGACTGCCTCGTGCTCACTATTTACTTTCTTCTTGCAGAACGGGCAGATCAGTTCCATGAAATCATCTGGTTGAGATTGCGTCAAGAATGAAATCTATTGATCTTTTGTAATCTTCGAGCTCTTTGTCTGGTCCATATTGAGAAGTAAATCTGCCGATAAAGCATTTGTACGCCTCCAGCCTGTTACGTCCCTCTTCCGGAGAAGCTACTGCATATGCAAGGGTAACCTTTACCTTTGCTATCAAATTCTCTCTTTTTGTTGCTGTCTGATTGAGCACACCTGTCACAAGACCTTTACCAGCGGGTAATTGAATTCCGTGCATACTTTCTCTTTTGTTGTTTAACTATAAATATCACGCCTGAAGATAATTTATTTATGCGACAGATATCCGAGCGTGAGGAAGAGCTTCCATACGGCATCATAGACAAGCTGATCGAGATAGCTGTCGAGCACAAGGATGTTATTTCTCTTGGTCCGGGCGAGCCTGACTTCCCGCTTCCGAAGCCGCTTGTTAAAGAGGTGAAAAGGATTGCCCATCTTGTCAATCACTATTCGCCGACAGGCGGGAGGCACGAGCTGAAGGAAGCGATAATAAAAAAGCTGAAGAAAGAAAACCGAATCAAAGCTGGCATTGATAGTGTTGCCGTTACAACGGGCGCCATGGAAGGGCTGCTGCTTTCGATGATGTGCGCCATGGACGCCACGGAGCAGATAATCATACCGAACCCCGGCTACATGGGTTACGTGCCCTGCGCAGAGCTGGTTGATGCTGTTCCTATGCCATTGCAACTGCTGGAAGAGAATAAATTCGAACCGATCCCTGATGATATTGAAAAGCTGATAAACAGCAAGACGGTCGCGCTGCTTATAAACACGCCTGCAAATCCCACGGGCAACGTGATAAGGAAGTCAACGCTTGAGGAAATTGCCGATCTCGCCGTGGAGCACGACATTTACATATTCAGCGACGAGGCTTATGAGCACATCATTTATGACAAGGCGAAGCACGTTTCGATAGGCAGCCTGAATGGAATGCGCGACTACGTGCTAAGCCTGTTCTCATTCTCAAAGAGCTATGCCATGTGCGGCTTCCGTGTCGGCTACGCAACCGGCCCGCCGGAGCTGATAAAGGCAATCGAGCACGCGCACACCTACACGACACTGAGCACGCCGACGATCTCGCAAATGCTCGCAACAAAAGCGCTGAGCGTGTCAAAGAAGTACACGCAAGATATGGTGAAAGAATACAAGCGCCGTCGAAATCTAATTGTAAAACGACTCAATGAACTGGGATTTGTGACACACACGCCGCAGGGCGCTTTTTACACATTCTCAAATATTCAGAACTTCTCAAACAGCAGCAGGAAGTTCGCGCAGGACCTGCTGAAGAAAGGCAAAGTCGCCGTCGTGCCTGGCATCGAGTTTGGAAACTACGGCGAAGGCTTTATCCGCTGCTCTTACGCAACGAAATATGAGCTCATAGAAAAAGCCATGGGTCGGATAGAGAAGTTTTTGAAGAAATACTAGTTATATTTCACCAAAAATTTTTGACCACAACTTTTTACCTTTTTGAGGACGACGTTCATCTCGAAATAAATCTATTGAATGATTTCCTAGTTTAATAATGCGTCTCGCCTCAGCTAAATATTTGTCTACTTTGTCTGCACCAGAAAAATGTTGCTGATATAATATACACATGGATTCTAGCGCGACGGCGTGCTTATAGCCTTCCAGAAGATTGTCAAAGGCTATTGTTAGTGATTCATTACTTACTTTTCTACCTTGTTCTGAGTGTAGTATTTTATTTTTTTCAAAATCAAAATAACCTGCTCCAATCGCAAATCCTCTTTCCCCTGCAAGCGCTGATTCGTATGTTCGTTCAATGTCCTGATATAAATCTCGTGAATCCATGTTCAGAATAAATCACGCAAACTTTATATACTTTTTATATACTTCACTTCAACCCAGTATTATCCAAGATTTCAGTACTTTAATACCTTCAATCCTCGGATTCTTGCGTAGTGCGGGTCGCGGGTAACTACCGTCTCGCCGTTCGCGCGGGCTATGCCGGCTATCATTATATCTTCTGTTTCGATTGTCATTCCGGTTTTTATAAGTTCTGCCTCTATTTCACCTGATTCTTTTGCACTCTTTTCATCCAACGGAAGAATCGTAAGGGACAAAAGCAGCTCATTTATTTTCTCCTTTTCACCTGCCGGGATCTTGCTCAGCAGTGTACCAGTCCAGAGTTCCATAACAGACGGAGCCGCTACACTAACTGCATTTTCTGTTCTGTCGATCTCTTCTTTTAGCTCTTTGACGTCTTTCTTTCCCTGCAGCAGATCCACAAGGAAGGTTGTTTCCAGGCACGCCATCTATTTTCTCAACTCTTCTACAATTTGCTTCAGACGCCTGTGGTGCGCCTTGTTGCGGGTCTTTCGCATCTCTTTGATAGTCTTTTCAAGGCGTTCTCCACCCTCTTTGCTCAGTGCCCCATAGAAATAAGAAAGCGGCTTTCGTTTCGCAATGCGAATAATCGTTTCGCTAAAGCTTTCGTTCGACCCTTTCAGGGCCTTAAGCGCGTCATAAGCGCCTTCTGTTACGGTAATTGTTTTCGTGACCATACTATGTTTATGTATGTTTAGTTATTTAAACATTTGTATGTTTAAATACGGTGCTATAAAGAATTGATCACGATCCTTTACTATATCTTACTAAATTCTTTATGGCCTGCACCGCGTTTTCGGGGAATGTATAGTTAGGTACGCCGTTCTGCTCCAGGTTGCTCTTGAGTACGTCAGTGAACTCGCCGCCGGCTGAGACAACGATTATCGGTTTTTTCTTCATGTCGTTCGCCTCTATAACAATGTCAACTATATCGGTTGTCACAAGCGGGGTCTGATACAGGATTATCATGAGAATAATATCCATGTTTTTGTCCTTCATGGCAAAGTCCAGCGCGACCTTATAGCCTTCTGTATTTGCGTCTCCCAGCAGGTCGATCGGGTTCTGGATTGTTATATGCGGCAGGAGCTTTTTCATTGCCCGTTTTGTTTCCTTTGATATTTGCGCAAGCCTGAGGTTATTTTTGATTATAGCGTCCGTGCTCAATATCCCGTACCCGCCGCCATTGGTTATTACAATTATCCTGTCGCCATTTGGCTGGATGCACTTCTCCAGTATCTTTGCCGTTTCAAACATGTCCTGCAAGGAATTGACCTCTATAACGCCGGCCTGTCTGAAAATGCCCGAATATACCTCAGCAGAGCCTGCAAGAGCACCTGTATGAGAAAGCGTTGCCTTGCTGCCCTCCTCTGTCTTGCCGCCCTTTATGACAATTATGGGCTTCTTCCTTGAAACCTTTTTTGCCGTCTCTAGAAACTTTCTGCCGTCAATAATGCCTTCAACATAAAGGCAGATGACCTTTGTCTTTTCATCGTTGCCAAGATATTCCAGTAAATCCGATTCATCGATTATCATGGCGTTTCCATAGCTCACAAACTTTGAAAATCCGTAGCCGTCCTTTGTGGCTAGATCAAGTATAGAAGATCCCACGGCGCCTGACTGGCACACGAATGAAATTCCGCCTTCCTTCGGGCGCTGAAGTCTGTAACGAGGCAAAAACAACGAATCCAGCTTTGTGTAGGCGTCAAAAGTGCCTAAGCAGTTCGGCCCAAGCATGTGCATCTTGTACTTCTTTAGCATCTGCTCGACCTTCTTGTCCAGGGCCATGTTTCCGACTTCCTTGAAGCCGGAAGAAACGATTATTATGTCCTTTACGCCTTTCTTTCCGCACTCGTCCAGGACCTTGGGCACGAACCCTGCAGGAACAGCAATGATTGCCAAATCAATTTTTTCGTGAATAGACAAAACAGACCTGTACGCTTTCTTGTTCAGGATCATCTCGGCGTTCGGGTTGACGGGATAGACATTGCCTTTGTACTCGCCGTCGATAAAGTTCCTGAAAATCACGTGCCCGACCTTGCGCGTATCGCGGGAAACGCCTATGACAGCGATGTTCGGCGCCGAAAAGAAATTGTCGAGATTCAACATAATTCATTTTTGTTTTGATACGATTTAAAATAATATGCCTTCCAACACTGCCCGCACATATGTAGGTTAAAACAGCTTTGACTCCCGCAACCTATAAAAATAAACTTATGCAATTATAGAAACATGACAACAAAGATTCTTACAGAAGAAAAAGCCGAGACACTGATAGCCAAATACGTGCCCGTGGCTAAGAGCGAAATAGCAAAGAACCCAATACACGCCATAGCGCTCTCGAACAAGATAAAATTTCCCCTTGTCCTGAAGCTCATCTCGCCGAAGGCTTTGCACAAGACAGAGATAAATGGCGTAAGGATTGTCGGCAATATTGAAGATTTGAGGAAAGAATTTGTTAGCCTCTATAAAACAGCCATGAAAAAGCGCATCAAGCCGTTCAGCATACTTGTCCAGGAATTCATCCGGGGTGAAGAGGTAATAATCGGCATAAAGCACGACGGCACATTCGGCCACATAATTGCGTTTGGAATAGGCGGAAAATTTGTCGAGCTCGTGAAAGACGTCTCGTTCCGCGCTTGTCCTATAACGGAGAAAGACGCGCAGTCGATGATAGACGAGCTGAAGTTCGGTAAAGTGCTTTACGGCGTCAGGGGAAAGAAAGCCGTCAACATAAAATTACTCAAAAAAACGCTCATAGCTGTTTCTCACTTGCCTGAAAAGATAAAGGGCATCGAAGAGCTGGACATCAATCCGTTCATCATCAGCAGCAAGATTGGTAAGGTTACTGACGCGAGGATTGTGCTGAAATGAATAACAGCCGCATTTATTCATCCGCTCGCTGAAGCATCAGGCGCTCTTTCGATTGCCTGCAAAACTATAATAATGGCTTTGACACATATCTTCTATAGATAATATGCCATCGGAAAAGGATCTAAGGAAGATGATCCGCGAAGCGTACTACGAGGGTTCACAGAGGAAGAAATACGCCATTGTTGTAGGCGTTCTTGTTCTTTTCACTGTCGCGGCTTTGTACACGGCTTACCTGTTTGAAAAGCTGCCTGAAAGCATCGAAATCGTGGCATTCAAGGCGCCTGTCGTGACGAATGACGAAGACGCGCAGCTTGTCACGGGCGATGCCGCTCGTTCTCTGGACAGCGTCGTGACGAGCCTTGACAATATATTCGGTGAGGGCGGATGACGATGGAAAATAATAAAATCGATGGAAGCAGAAAGACGAGTCGATTTGGTAATAGGGCAAGAAGCAAAGCAGCGGAAAAAACCGCGCCTTTTCGCTCTGGTAGGCTTCTGGCAGCCGCATTTCTTTCTGTTCTATTGATTTTCTCGTTCGTTGTGTTTGCGCAAGACGACCTCACGACAGCAGCCGACAAGACAGACGCGCTTGCATTTATTCTCGACCTCGAAAGCGCGAAGATGGAGATCACGAAGGCGCAGATCAGCATAAGCGCTGTGGCTGATTTTTACGAGAAGCAGGGCGATGAAAGAGCGGAAATATATCGAGATAGTTACAACGACCTTGACAGCGTAAAGACACAAATAGACAGGATTAAGGACACAGCAGCAACATCAGAGGATTTTATCAATACTAGATCTGATCTTATTTCAGAATTAAAAATTGTAAAGGCGAATATAATAACAGTAAAAAACAAACTATCGCAAAAAGTGGTGCAGCAGGTGCCCTCAGACGAAATAAAAGAAATGATTTCATCCGCTGACAAGAGAATGGCACCGCTCACACAAGACGATATGAAATATATAGAGAGCAAAATACAGTCACAGAATGTGCGGACAATTGAAGGGCGGTTAGCTGTATTTGTTGTTGATTCATTCACAGAGGGTAAGTCAAAAAATTTCTATTATCTGCAGACATATGAAAACGGCAAGCTGAAAAATTACAGACTTATCTCGAAGTCAAGCCTTCCTGCTATCAGCGGTGCAGAAATGGTTGTTAGTGGTGCTAAGGTCGGCGAAGACATAATTTTTGCAAAATCAGCAATTAAAAGTGGCAAGATTGAAAAACGTTTCGAGTCATCAAACACTATAACTGGTGCCGTGGCAAGTGGTGATGTTCCGCCAGGAGGCTATAGTTGTGATCCAATTTATAAAACAGGGCCTTGGGGCGAGTGTGTGAATGGAATAAGAACAAGGACAGTAACGTTGCAAAATGATTGCGATAGGGTCGGGAATAAACCTTCAACTACAAGCGCGTGTGTTGAATGTACCCCAAACAAATGCTACAATCAGAATAAAAAATGCGATAGTTCTGGAAATTCTGTATGGTGTCCAAGCACCACGCCATACTGCTATGATACGCCTGCTCCGAATACGTGCGATGTTGAGAGACGCAACGAATGCACGCCCGTTGGGAAGAAAGAGTGTGTTAATTCTAATACTCGAAGAGAGTGCAAATTTAATTCTCAGTTGGGTCAGAATTATTGGGAAACAACGTCGGGCGCATCAAATCAGGTGTGCGTGAATGGAGAATTTATGTATAGATGCAGTGATGGCACAGCGCCGTCCAGCTGTTCAACAACAAAGCCAAAGTACTGTACCAAAGTAGGTGAAAATATGGTATTAGTTGATGACTGCACTAAGTGCGGTTGTTCTAACACTGCTACACAGGGCTGTTACGCTGCTGACAAATCGTGCCGTCCACTTGCCGGAAATTATTGCACGGGTTGGGAAGCCGAGCCTGCAGATCCAGGACCGGATTCAATAGGAACATCATTTATAACCCCTGAAAATAGTTGCGCAGTAGTTAAACCAAGATATTGCTCTTCTGGCAGTTATCAAGCAAAAAAAGCAAGCGTATGCGGTTGTCCTTCTCCGTCCGTGCCAAACACATTTTTTAGTGGAGAGGGAGATATTTGCGTTAAAAAATATGAGGAATGTGACGGGCTTTTCTGTTCAGACCATAAGGATGTTTATTACAAACTTTGTAATGATGGAACTCTCCCTGAAGAGTGCTCTCGAATAAATGGAGGAAAGATTTGCGATAAGGCTGCAGTCACAACGAACTATGAGGATTATCTTCATTACCGCTATTATTATAACAAAGGGCAGAATTATGCAGTATACGTCCCATTGAGAGACAATGCAGCGTGCAATTATCTTAGAAATATATGCCGTGAGGGCAATCCTGATACTCCTATCGGCCAGTGTTCCACAGACCCTCGTTATGTTGGAACCAAATGTGTCGTTGAGGACAATTCACCAAAGCTCCTAGACACCTGTGATGAGTGTGGCAACCGGTGTTCGAGCGGATTGACGTGTGGGCTAACGGGAGACAAAAAAGGCCTTTGCTACGACCCAAATGATAGAACAAAACCCACGTTTGTTTCTTTACCAGGAAACAATGAGAAATTCAACGGACCGGTACAAATATCCCCCATTTTAGACGACAACAAAAGATTGAGAAAAGTCGAATTCAAACTAAACAACAATCCTGCATCAATAAAGAGAATTACAGGAACGTCTGATTTCACGACATTTACAAGCACTAATACGCTGGCCGGATCAAACACACTGGAAAGTAAAGTCTACGACACAAACGGAAATTCTTATACCCAATCGATCACATTTGATGTTATTAAGTGCTCTGACGGCACAACACCCGGTTCGTGTAATTTGAATAACCAGTATTGTGATGCAAAAGCCCAACTTGTTGATGACTGCACAAGATGCGGTTTCTGTGGTTTGGATCAAGTATGCAGCCCTTACAATGGCGAATGCTTGGACGTAAAGTGGACAAACCCTGAAGATGAACAGCCGTTTACACTGGGACCGCAGAGAACAATTGTGCTCAGCGTATTTTTTAATAACGTTCCTGAGCTTACTTACACAAAAGAAGAGTTAAAAACAATGTTTTTTGATCAGCAAAATGAGTTCTTCAAAACTGTTTCTTACGGAAAATCATGGATCACAGGTCCAGGCGATTTTCTTTCTATGCCAAAGGCTGGAACAATAAATGATATTTATATTTTACCACAACAGGTCGAAGTTGACATTACGTGTGATGATGTTGGTAAGGTGTTTCTTGCAATGTCAGAAGCAATTGAAGAAGTTCTAAAGAGTTTCAATCTTGATCCTTTAATCGATAAGACAGATCGGATCATTTTGGTTTCAGGTAATACCAATCCGCCATGTAAATGGGCTGAAGGTATTGCATCAGGTGGAAAGGCTGCATTTTACTTTGAAAAAATTAAAGAACAATATAATATATCTGTTGCGTGGATCATGACTGATTACGAAACCGGTAAAATAGTGCCCTTGACTGTTGCTCATGAATTAGCTCACAACATTGGTTTTATGGAATCTCCGGCGTTGGAATGCGGGTCAGAGTCGATTCAAGGTACAATGGACTTCTGTGAACTAGCTTACTATGCAGATGGATACAATGTTATGGGCATTGGCAGAAATTTCAATCCTACAGAAGACGTTAGACTTTATATGACACCTCATTTTAATGCGCCACAAAAAAACATTGCAAAATGGTTTGTAAATGACACTTTTACGGATGAAACCAGCCTGATAACTGTTGGCACTGCAGATTACCCTTTTGGCAACGTTTATAGAATTTATCCTATTGAATCCCAGGACAAAACCAAACCACGGGCAATAAGATTCTTGCGAACTGAAACAGGCGGAATCAACCCAGCAGATACACATCCAACATACATATACATAGAATACAGAAGACCTTTAGATTATGATAAAAATTTCGCTGAAAAAGGATATGACATAGATGGAGCCCTTATGTATCTTGGAAAAAATAATATCTATGACGCGATACAAATCGAGCATTATCAACTTGGTCCAGTATATATGAATTCACTACTTCTTGACGGCTCGCCACATACAAATCCTATAAATTGTGATAAGAATATCGATTTTTTTGAAACCACATGCTGGAAAGAGCAAGCAACAGATGCCGCTAGTGCGGTCTTGAAAGTAGGTAAAAGATTTACAGATCCAATAGCAGGAGGACACACTATTGAAGTTGTGGCCGCGACGAACGAGTATCTGTATGTCTATATTTCATAAAAGCTCTTTCTCTTGTAGTCACTGTCAAGACATAAACCTTAAATATCTGCGGTCTACCATAGAAGTAAACCAACAAAATACCTGTTGAGAGTTGTGATGCAATATGCAATACAGAAGCGGGATCTTTCCGATAGTGCTTGTGACAGGCATAGCCCTTGGTGCATACGAACAATTAAGTGCACAAGAGCAAGATAAATATTCTTGTGGGATTGACTCGTCTGCACAAAAGGAAAGCAGCCAGACTTTTACAGGCCGCGTATCGCTATTAATAGGAGACGATTTCTCCCGCCTAAAAAGTTCTCTCACATATATGTTTTTGTCAGACGTAGCAGGCAAAAAATCGTCTTACTATAAGCTTGTAATAGGCAATCATAAAGACAGAACATTAATTCGCCAAAATCGCACTAAGCGTCTTGAAATCAGCGGGACTGTCAGGAATGATACAATCTTCGTCAATCGCGTCAGAAAAATCGAGTGAGACGATAAAGCGTTCTGATTTGTTTTTCTTCTCAGTAAACTTTTTGCAACCCGAACCCAGGCATCTCGATCTTGTTCAACTCGTCCAAGCTCGCTATATCATTCATCTTTATCGTCCGGTCTGATATGGTGTAGAGCACGTCGTCCATGTATAGCGAGCGCTTCACAGAATACTGGCCGTAGTACGTGTCGTAATCCTGGGTCTCGCCGGATGCGTGGCCTATTTTTCCACGCAGTGTAAACCCATTGTCTGTGGTGAAGTCAAACACGTATGCGCCCTGCCACTTGGGCGTTCCATAAGCCCACGACGGTAGCTGCGGGTACTGGCTTGGCGGATACTGGTCTCTGTCTATTTCTGCAAGAAGCACTGGCAGCACGAGCAGCCTTTTCTCTTTATTGAACAGGAATGCCTTGTGGTCGCGCAGGACGTAGGAATCTGTGCCACGGTCGCCTATCACAATTTTTGAGATTTCTTTCGGATCCGTGACGTCACTAACGTCGAACAAGGACATCTTTAATCCCTGGAACAATCCCTGCTCGGTTGCTTCCTTGCCTATGCCAATAATATGATTCTCGTCCACTGGATGTATGTAATCAGAAAATCCAGTGACCTTCAGGTATCCAAGAACAGCAGGGTTTGCCGGGTTCTTCAAATCAATCACAAATAGCGGGTCGACCTGGCGGAATGTTACCATATACGCGCGATCACCCATGAATCGCGCTGAATAAATCCTCTCGCCCGGTGCAAGCCCTTCGACTTTGCCTATAATTTTCAAATCACTATTAAGCACGTAGAGATTGTTTGCCGGGCCTGAGACACGAGGTTCTGGCGGCTCCTCGACTGCTACTACTTGTCCGCTTACTTGTCCGCTTACTGCTGCTGACACTTCGACAGCAGGTCGAGCAAAGCCACCGCCGCCAAAGCCACCGCCGCCGGTAGTCGTTGTGGCTATCCTGAAATTATTATTGTATTCATCCATCGAGAACTGATTGAGAACACGACCAGGCACGTCGCCGTGGCCCTCGTATTTTATTTCATTTCCATCGATTGAGATCTTTTGAATGATTGTCCGCTCCTGCTGCTGCGCAATCTCGTTCTGGACTTTGATCATCCTCTCCTCAACTGCCTTCATGAAGTTTGCTGCTTCTTCCGGGCCAAGGCTTTTCATGTGGTCCTCAATCAGCTCGCCTATCTTTGCCATTTTTTCATTCCTGCTCATGTTTGCATTCCGTATTTCGGTTATTTTGCTGTCTACCTCTGAAGGCGTGGCAGGCAGGACAGCGTCATCGATAATCTTGTCAAAGAAATGAGACACGTCGAGCCATCGCATGTATGTCAGGTAGATATTGTTTGTGGAGACAAACATCGCCTGCGTGGATGGCAGCATGTAGGTCTTGCTTGCCGGATCTTCTTCATCGTTCTGGGTGTTTATTGCTATAATATTGACAAAGCTGTACGACCTGTCCGGCACGTCGAAATAATAAATATCAGGAAACGCTTCTGCTTTCATCGGGCGTACAGCAGGAAGAGGTATAACGTCACCATAGGAATAAACAGGCTGATTGACAACCGCATAAACATAATCGCCGATCATCCTTGAGCTGAAGTAGTAGCCGTCTGCTGAAAGATTCTTTGAAAGCACAGGATTTTCGCGGTCTGAAATGTCATATATCTTTATGTATGTCGACTGCGAACTGTAACCGTAAAAAGGCGCTTTTGCAATCATGCTTTCACGTATTGACATTCCTGGTGCAACTGATTCTACAGCATAAGGATAATACTGATAGTCATTTCCGAAAACAACAAGCCTGTCGCCGTTCACAAAGAGTTCCTGCGGTGTCGCATTGAGCTCTATTTCAGAAAGGATCTTTGCGCTCTCTGCAGGGTAGGCATCGATGATCAGAACTTTTGTGCCTGAGACGACGTATATGTACTTTCCGTCATTTTTTACGATATCAGCCTCGTCGACGCCTGCAACCTGTATGTTTGTTGCCGAGTAATCAGCGGCTTTTTGCGTGCTGGCTGTCTGCTGACCCGTCTCCATCGATGCAAAGCCGCCGTAATAGCCTGAGAATTCCTGGGCGTTTGTTGTTATGAAATTTTTCAGTTCGTCGTAAGAAGCAAATTTCTTGAGGTTTTCATCTGTTGTCACAACAGGCTGTTTCTGGAGCAAGCCGCCGATCACTACAGCAGCGATCAGGATCGCGCCAAGAATGACAAAATACTTCTTTGAATGCCTTTCATAGTAAGCCTCTTTGACGGTCTTTTTTATTTTCTCTTCGGATGGCATAGTAACTAATTGCACGAGGTCACTATTTAAATATAATGATTTTCTTAGGGTGAAAAACCTAATCAAAACTTACGTCAGCTCCTTATAGCAAGGACAGAATTTTGTATGAATATTTCTGTCACTCGCTATAGGACTGTCTTATTGGGTTGCAGTTATAGCTAAACAAGAAAAGAATCAGATATTATATTTCTTGTTTGCTATACATGGTGAAGCTACGCTTCACCTGTAATTTGAAAATCCTTCAGATTTTCAATTACAATTCGAATTCCTGGAATTCGAAATTGTACAGGAGAATCTTCGATTCTCCATGTATATGAAGCAAGTTATAATATCCAGATTATTTACTTGCTTCATAATACCCTCTTCTTGAACCTGCGCTCGTAGCCTTTCTTGTATTTCTTGTAGCGTTTCTTGCGACGCTCGAACCGTTCGCTTTTTTCAAACTCGTTCATAATCGTCACTATCCTTGATTTTGCAGATGTTAAGTCCGTACTCAAGTAATATTTTCTGCGCCTCTTCGGTCGTAAGAAATGCATCAGCCACAAACTTGCTGTCTTCTTTTTCTTTCCTGCCCCTGTGAGAAACGAACGTAGCGCGCGGGTAATCTTTCTTCAATTCATCAATGCGCCCTTCTGCGATTTCCAGCGCCTTCTCAAAAGCCCATTCACGATCTGTGGGCTTGCCAAAAAAGTAACTTGCTTCCTGCTCGGTAAGGAGATCAACAATATAGAGCGCTTCTCCTTTTCGCTTTTCAATTTGATGTACGTCCATGAAAATCAATTCAAATCTTTTCTATTCTATAATCTTACAGAAATCCCAGCGCCTCTGTTATCCTTCCGAGCTCGGGCCCTGACGTCTGCTCGGACGTCACAAAGCCGTGGCTGTTTGCGAGCACGCCTGCGCCCGGGTAAGGCGAGCCAAAGCTTGCCGTGCCTATGTCCGAAACTACGCCGAGAACTCTTTCTATGTCTTCTTTCTCGCTCTTTCTGACCTTTGGGTGCAGCAGGCAGCCGTTGTTTGTCGCGATGCCCAGGTTCCCGACAATCTTCTGCTTTGCAATCGTCAGTGCCTCGCAGGGCAGGCCAAAAAACTCTGAGATTTTCTTCTTGTGCTTCTTTATGAGCGGGGATATGATTATGCCTTTGTCGTTCATCATGACAAGATTCCCGATGGCTGTGTAATTTGTCTTCAGCACAAGTATGTTCTTGAAATGCAAGCTGAGCCTTTTGACGTCGTATTCCTCGACAAGGTCATTGATGATGATGCCATGAGAATTCCCTGCGACAAAGATGCCGGCCATGTCCATGTTCAGGATGTTGCACGCATAGACCGGAACTCCCAGCGCAGATTTTATTTTCTTGTTGTTAAACCCCAGCAGGCAGTATCTATCGGTCGCGAAACCGTATAATCCAAGGTTCGGGTCGCCGTTGAAATTCATCTTTAGGAATGACATAATAAGATTTTTATGAGTCAAACATTTAAACACATCGATGCAATATGAATCTGATATTTATGGACATGCTTGACGAATTCGGGCCTGAAAAGATAGTGAACGTCTATCACCCAAAAACAGGCATGCACGGCGTGCTGGTCATTGACAATACAGCACTGGGTCCTGGAAAGGGTGGTATAAGGATGACGCCGACAGTAAGCGTAGAGGAGGTCGCAAAGCTTGCCAGGGGAATGACATGGAAATGCGCGGTAGCGGACCTTCCGTTCGGTGGCGCAAAATCCGGCATTATAGCTGATTCCAAAAAGCTATCGTCCATCCAGAAAAAAGAAATAATCGAGGCGTTCTCAGAGGCGCTCAAACCGTTGTGCCCGTCGCAGTATGTGGCTGCGCCTGATATGTACATGGCCGAAGACGAGATGCGAATTTTTGTCAATGCAAACGGTAGCAAGAAGTCGGCGACAGGCAAACCGGCTGATATGGGCGGCATACCCCACGAGCTCGGGTCGACGGGCTTTGGCATTTTTCATGCAACGGTTGTCGCAGCCGAGCACATAGGCCTGGATATAAGGAAGTCGACGTTTGCGGTCGAGGGCTTTGGCAATGTCGGGGCGTTTGCCGCAAAGTATCTGACAGAGGCAGGCGCAAAGCTGGTCGGCGTGTCTGACTCAAAGGGCTGCTTGTACAACAAGAACGGGATTGATTACAACAGCCTTATGAAAGTAAAGGAAGAGACTGGATCTGTGACGTCATACAAAGGTACTGTTTTGCCGAATAAAGACATAATAAAGATCGATGCCGATATACTCATTCCGGCAGCTGTCCCGAACCTTATCATCGCAAGCGACGTCGACAGCGTGCGGGCAAAGCTCATCGTTGAAGGGGCAAACATACCTATAGAGCCGAACGCTGAGGAGCTCCTGAACAAGAAAGATATTCTTATCGTGCCTGATATTGTAGCGAATGCTGGCGGCGTCATATCATCTTATGTCGAGTATATAGGCGGCAAGACATCACAGATGTTCAAGCTCGTCGAAAAGAAGATAAAGAGCAACACGCAGCTCATCCTGAACGAGCATGAAAAAACAGAACAAGCGCCGAGGGACATCGCGCTCAGCATCGCGAAGAAGCGCGTTCGTGCCAAGTGCAAGACGTGCAGGATTTACTAGCAAACTATCAGCACAAAAGCCTTTCCCGCATCTTCAAGACATTTTCGGCATCATTTTCTGCTTTTCTGTCTATTTACTGTATCACTCTGGCGTCGTCAAAATGGACATGCGCGTCCTCATTGTACAGGGCTATTTCCTAAGGACCCCATACCTCTTGCTTGACAGCCTGCAACAATTCGTCTCTCTGAC
>CAYJTG010000003.1:0-123024 GCA_964373255.1 uncultured archaeon | reverse complement strand
AAATTGGGCACTATCAGGTCGTATATGGCCACCAAGATGACATAGTTCTTGTTGCATGCCCGACATCAGGGCTTATCACGCCAACAGTTGAGGAAATGGAAAGGAGTTCTTATTTCAGGACTGGAAGAAGCTGTTTAATTGTACGGAAATGAATCTTTTCATCATATATTTCAAAATATATGAAACGTCTCAACAATGTATTTAATAACGGGCTTATAAGTTTATTAAAACTAAACGCTTCCAAGTTTTTGCCTGTAAAATCCTGACGGTCTGACCAAACGCTGAAGCGTCGGTAGGGGTGTATCAGCTATTGACGTTGCACTTAATTTTTTCGCCGCGATCAGGTTAGCAAGTGCCTTCTCCACATTACGCTAGTTGGTGTTTTGTGTAAGGAACGCGCCAACAACAATCTCGAATTCGCGCGGCCTGAATTTTCCTGAAGTAGGCCACCACTTGCTGCTTATGTGATTATGCTGTTTTTCGAGTTGCTTGTAAATACTTGGTATCGAAAGCATGAATATTCTCTTTATATTTACTTTTTAATTATCATAGTTCAAGGATATTAGCTAGGGCTCGTAGCCTAGCTTGCTCCAACCTGCAGTTCATAATAAATCTTTTAATACTATTCGCATAAAGAATTTAGAATCCCATACATATGCGCGCTCTGCGCGTATCACTACAGAAGTTTCTTTCTGTAGGAGGGTGTTTTATGGAAAAAACTACTAAGACGTTAGACGACGCCATAAAGTCTATTCGCGAGCAGGAAAAGAGAAAGTTCAGCCAGAGCATTGACTTAATCGTCAATATAAAAAATATTGATCTCAAGAAGCCTGAGAATAAATTTGCAAAAAGGGTGCTGCTACCACACGGCCGCGGCAAGGATACTTCTATATGCATCATATCGGAAAATGGAGACATAAGCAAAAATGACATACTGGACTTTGAGAAGAGCAAATCATCCGCAAAAAAAATCGGCAAGAAGTATGATTTTTTTGTGTGCGAAGCGCCTCTGATGCCATTGGTGGGAAAGGTTCTTGGCAGGTATCTGGCACCAAAAGGCAAGATGCCTGAAATCATTCCGCCTGGGAAAAATCCTGCCTCCATAGTAGACGACATGAAAAAATCAATACGCATAAGGCTCAGGGATTCACCGTCTATACAGATCATGATTGGAACAGAAAGCATGACCGACGTCCAAATAAAAGAGAATGTGCATCACGTCATAGAAGAGATCAAAAAATCGCTTTCGGGTAAGGCTCAGATAAAAGGCATTTTCCTCAAGACGACTATGGGTCGCCCGGCTAGGGTAGGTGTCTAACATGGTCAGAGAAGAAAAAATGCAGGAAGTTCAAAAACTCAAAGAACTGATATCAGAATACCCTGTAATAGGCGTAATCAGCACGCACAAGCTTCCTGCCCGCCAATTGCAGAGCATAAGGCATAAAATTGACGCAAAGATAAAGATGAGTAAAAAAAGCTTTTTTGTGCGGGCATTGGAGGGATCAGACAGAAAAGGCTTAGACAAGCTTGAACAATGCTTGTCGGGCTCTAATGCACTGCTCTTTTCGAGAGAGAATCCGTTCAAGCTTTTTAAGACACTGAAAGAAAACAGGAGCCCTGCTTCAGCAAAGGCAGGTGACATAGCAACGAAAGATATTATGATACAGAAAGGATCGACTGGTCTGCCGCCAGGACCTGCTATATCTGTCCTGCAGAAAATCGGGCTAAAGGCTTCTGTCCAGGGTGGCAAAATAGCTGTTCTTCAGGATAAGGTCGTATGCAAAACAGGAGAAAAAATATCACCGGACGTTGCAGCTGTCTTGAGCCTGCTGAAGATAGAGCCGCTTGACATTGGATTGAACATGACAAACGCGTACGAAGATGGCCTGATTTATGACAAATCTGTTTTGGACATTAATACAGAGGAATATATCAATGAGCTTCAAAGATGCGCTACCCATGCTGTCAATCTGTCTATCAACAGAGGTTACCCAACGAAATTCACGATTGAAATGATGATACAAAAAGCGTTCATGGAGACAAAATCGCTTTGCATAGAGACAAACATACTTGAAAAAGATTTCATCGACGAAGTTTTGTTAAAGGCAATACGACAAGCTAAATCGCTGGAAGGTATAATTAACATCGGTTAGGATCTTGATATTAAAAAAGTGGAGGTAAAAAATATGAACTATGTGTACGCAGGACTTCTGCTGCACTCTGCTGGAAAATCGATAAACGAAGAGAACCTCAAGAAGGTTGTTTCAGCTACAGGCGACACTCCGGACGAGTCAAAAGTAAAGGCTTTGATAGCTGCTCTCGACGGTGTAAACATAGACGAAGTAATAAGCAAGTCTGCGATGCCTGTTGCTGTTGCGACACCGGTGGCTGCGCCGGCTGAAACGAAAAAAGAAGAGGGTCCGTCCGAGGCGGAGATTGAGAAGAAGGCAGAGGAAGCGGCGAGTGGATTAGCATCATTATTTGGATAAGATTTTTTGTTTTTCCATTTTATAGCTCTACAAGAAAACAGGATTGAATTCCATATTTGTATGATGATGGTCGACGTAGACATATACGTCCGTTGACGTATATGTCAGCTAGAGGCATTGTCGACAGACAATGCCTCTCACGTCGACCATCATACTTTAATGGAATTCAATCAGGAAACAGACAAGATACAAGAAAGAACGAAGTTCTTTCTGTACAGCAAGAGCATAGCTCTTGCTTGTATTAATTCCTTGTGAGCTATACATGGTGAAGCCAAGCTTCACCTGTAATTTGAAAATCCTCCAGATTTTCAATTACAATTCGAATTCCTGGAATTCGAAATTGTACAGGCGAAACAAAGTTTCGCCATGTATGTGAACTAAGTCATAATATGTCAAGATTATTTACTTAGTTCACTATAAATTCTGTTTTTTCTAAATATATAGTGATACCTATGAGTGCCAAGGAACGCCTGAAACAAAAATTCTCTGCTGAGCCTGACAAATATTACAGAGTAAAATTATTTGATGAGTTTGGATTCGAGAGAAAGAAATGCGCAACGTGTGGGTCATTTTTCTGGACTCTGCAGGACAGAGAAATATGCCCGAATCCTCCGTGCCAGAGCTACGAGTTCATAGGAAGGCCACTGGCAAAAAAGCTTGACTACACAAAAACGTGGAAAGCCATTGAGAGGTTTTTTGTAAAAAACGGCCACGAGTCTGTGCAGTCGTATCCTGTCGTGTGCAGATGGTTTCCGGGGTTATATTTTACGATTGCGAGCATTGTTGCATTTCAAAGATTGCTAAATGGAAAAACGGTTTTTGAGATGCCTGCAAATCCACTGGTCATACCACAATCCTGCATGCGGTTCAATGACATACCAAACGTCGGCGTAACAGGAAGGCACCTGACAAACTTTGTCATGATAGGCCAGCACTCGATCTACGATGAAAGAAAAAAAGAAGGCTACTGGAAAGACCGTTGCGTTGACCTTGATTTTAATCTTCTCAGAAAGGTTTTTGGAATAAAACCGGAAGGGATACACTTTCTAGAGGACGTCTGGGTGGGGCCGAACGCTTTTGGCTATTCGCTCGAGTACTACGTGCGCGGCCTTGAACTTGGCAACGCGGTCTTCACGGAATTTGTCGGAACGCCCGATAACTACAAACAGATGGACCAAAAGATAATCGACATGGGCGCCGGGCTCGAGAGGTTCTGCTGGATGACCCAGGGAACCCCGACGTGCTACGATGCCATTTACGGAAAAATAGCGAAAAAATTGTTGAAGCAGGTTGACTACAACAAAAAATTCTGGGCAAAATACGCTATACTTGCAGGAAACATGAACATGGAAGAATTTTCGAATTACAGGCTTGCAAAAGAAAAAATGGCACAAAAAATGCATCTGTCTACGGACAGTCTTATAAAGATTACCGCGCCCACCGAAGCCATCTATGCAATTCTGGACCACTCTAAATCATTGCTCTTCGCAGTGGCAGACGGTGGCCTGCCGAGCAACGTAGGCGGCGGATATAATCTGCGGGTCATACTGAGGCGCGCGCTTGGTTTTATCAATGAGTTTAATTTTGACATAGATCTATTCGAGCTGTGTGAGATGCACGCAAAAAATCTCCGTGCATTCAACCCGCGTCTGAAAGGTGGTTTAGAAAGTCTGGAAAAAATTCTCCGCGTCGAGGAAGAGAGGTACAAGACAACGCGAAAACGTGGGGAGCAAATTTTGTCAGGCATGATCAAGAATGGTGAAGCGTTCAGCACAGAAAAATTAATACAACTTTACGAATCAAACGGCATAACGCCCGAAGTGGTAGAAAAGATCGCTGAAAAGGGAAAGCTAAAAATAGATATTCCTACGGATTTCTACCACATTATATCTGACCGGCATATGAAGGAAAAATCAGACGAAGAAACAAAATTAAACCTGGACGGGTTGTTGGCGACAAGGCTGCTTTTTTACGAAGACCAGGGAAAGAAAGAATTTCACGCACGTGTCCTGAGGATTATAGACGGCAAATACGTTGTCCTAGACCAGACGGCATTCTACGGAAGGGCGGGCGGCCAGGTCGGCGATACAGGACATATAAACAAATGCCGTGTTTACGACACGGAAAAACACGGAAATATAATTGTGCATATAACCGAAAATCCGGACTTCAAAGAAGGCGATATTGTGCACGGGACCATAGATCTTGAGCGACGGATGCAAATCATGAAGCACCACACGTCGGTTCATGTCATTCACGGCGCTGCGCACAAGATATTGGGAAACCACGTGTGGCAGGCGGGTGCACACAAGACCGAGGAAAAGGCTCACCTGGACATAACGCACTACAAAGCGCTTACAGACGATGAAGTTGAACGAATAGAAAATCTTGCAAACAAAATTGTGAAAGGTAGGGGGAAAATAAAAAAATACGTTCTTCCGCGGGCAGACGCAGAAAAACTCCACGGCTTCGTGCTCTACCAGGGCGGGGCGATACCACACAAGGACCTGCGCATTATAGAAATCCCCGGCTTTGACGTAGAGGCTTGCAGCGGCACGCACTGCGATAACACAAAACAGATGGCGCCAATAGTAATTACATCGTCAGAACGAATACAGGACGGCGTTGTAAGAATAAACATTGCCGCAGGCGGGGCGGCGGAAAAATATCTGAAAGAACAGCACGAACTCGTAGAGCGCGTTGGAAAGATACTCGAAACACCAGAAAGAAATGTAATTTCTGAGTCGTCCAGGCTCTTTGAAATATGGAAAAAACTCAGAAAAGAGCTGGAAAACGAGACTCAAAAAAGATCTAGATCGGCCATAGAAACCCTGAAAAATAAATTTGTAAACAACACACTAATAGCAGAAGTACAAGACGCCGACATAAAAAAACTGCAGGCTATATCAAAAGAGCTTTCTTCCGATGAGCGTGTAATTATTTTATTTGGATTATCGGACAAAATATACATATTCGGGTCTGCGGGAAATAAGACTGGCGTGGACGTATGCGCCCTTGTCAGCAATGTATGCAGCGAATTAGGCGGAAAGGGCGGCGGGACAAGATTTTTGGCCCAAGGCATAGGATTTAACCGCGAAAAAATAGAAAATGTAATAAAGGGCCTGGAGAAAGAATTATTATGATAACGACATTGAATCCAAAAGTATCGGGCTTTCTGAGCGTATTTTCAGTGGCCGTAATGATTTATTCCTACATACACAACGCGTTTTCACTTGTATCATTTTTTATCGGAATTATTATAGGGTTGCCGTTAGCGATAGGCGTATGGCAGGTTATAGAGGGAAACTGGGACAACATCTACAAAAAATTCTTTTCAAAAGAATTTTACACCAGGGATAAAAATGTCATATACGGAAGTTGGAAGCTGACTTGGTGGATCGTACCGTGGACTCTTGTTGTTTACACAATGATCAGCTTTGCCATGATGGAGGCGATGAACGACATGAACGTGGTTTTCAGCTTCGTGTTTGGGTCTGTATTTGTTTTGTCGGCTGTAACGCACCAGAAATCGCCCAGGTTTTACAAGGAAATAAATAAGTAGGGGAAAAACTTCATTGTGTTTTCTTCATTTCTTTCAGCTCTTTTTTCATCTGCTCCGCTTCGTCCTTGAATCTTTGTATTGTTTTTGGCAAATCCGTTTCGTTAACAGAAAATATCTTTGTCAGTTCCCGTATGATTTTTCTCTCGTTCATGTAAACCACCCATCTTTCTATAAAGTCCCGTTGAAGTTTCTGAGCGCGCACTCCAGAGGCGCTATTGTCAGCAGGCGGCAGAGCGCATTTACAGTCATATTTTTATCCGGAGAAAAGCTCTCCTGACCTGCAGGGCTTGTTATGACAACATAATTTGTCTCGTTCAGGTATTTTTCATTTATCTTCTGGACGATAATCTGGTTCTGGCCTGGATTCGCCGGAAAAGCCTGAGGAAGCGACTCTACGAAAGGCATAAATTCGCTATCGGTTTCCGTGTAGTAGTATTTTATCCACGTGAAGCCATTTTCTACGTAAGTGTTTTCTGTCAACAAATCCACTTCGCCATCAACTATTGGTGACGACAGCTGTTGGAATTGCTGTTGCTGTTGCTGGCCACCAAAAAAGCTTGTTGCGACGAATGAGATAGAGGAGAGACCAAAAATAAGGATTATGCCAAGCGCCATCATCAGCTTTTTGGTGGATTTTTTCATGATAACACTCTACATTAAGGGAAACAAAGATTCAGCACGTAATATGCAATTTCGCGACAACCTTTTCGCCCTTTCGTGCAAGCTCCTGAAACTTTTTGGAAGCTTCTGGCGTTGGAAGAATATGGAGCTCGATGCTGTTCTTTTTTGCCGCATCGATAACAGACCTTTCTATCTTCACCTTACCCCTGAAGCCGATGCCGAGGATTGCGACGCTTGGGTCGTGCAGCATCATCTCGTCAAATTCTTTTTTTGTCAAAGAGTGCGACGCGTCAACTTTCTCCACGCCGTTTAGTGTGAGAATTACGTCGTTATCCTTGTGGATTTCGTCGTCTATGTGCACGTTCATAAATTCCATTTTTTTGATCTTCGGAAGCATATGATCACTGTCTTAATTATAAAATCAGAAAACATAAAAAGAGTAGCCCCGCCAGGATTCGAACCTGGGTCTCCCGGTTGCTCCGAAGAACTCCAGAGCCGGAAACACTTGGCCTCTATGCTACGGGGCTTTTATAGAGGTAAATCTTAGATGAAAATATTAAAAGAAGAAGCTGATCCTATATTTCCAGTTCCTTTAGCATCTGTGTGCCGCGCTGCGTGATTATGTAGCACGTCGAGCCGACGGGGCTGATGGCCGTCACGAGCTTCTGTTCCATGAGGCGGCGCGTTATTGAATCTGCGACTGACGTGAGGTCATTGCCGGAGGAGCCGTTTGTCTCTAAAAATTTCTTCAGCTCTATCTTTGTGAGCAGATGATTCTCTGCTATCTTTTTCAGTACATTTCTTTCTGACTGGCTAAGCGCTACCATCGATTGATCGCCTTATTTTTGCCGATACCGATTTTCCCGCCATGACCTCAACAAGCTTGAACGCCAGGTCTGCAGCCACAAGCGGGCCTCTGGCCGTTATTATGTTTCTTGCAACCACGACACGGGCGTCGCGGACCCTTGGTATCTTTTTCTCGTAGCCCGGCATGACGGTTGCGATTTTATCGTCGATGACACCCGCCTCTGCCAATACGACAGGCGCTTCTCCGATTGCTACGATAATTTTGTTCAGCCTGTTGAATTTTCTTATTAGATCTATTACGCTTCCGCTGTTTAATAAATTTCTGTACCCGTAACCGCCGGGCAATATCAGCACGTCGTATGCATTTACATCCACTTCTGAAAGCTTTTTGTCGGCTAATACCCTTGTTTTGCTCTCGCCCGTCACGATGGAGGACGATATGCTTATAGTTTTGACATGGAGATTTGCACGGCGCATGATGCTCAGTACAGTAAACGTTTCTATCTCGCCGAAATTTTCAGGCAGTATGAAAAGCGATTGCATAACGAACACCATATAACAATTTAGTCTTTACGGGTGTGTTGTATTTAAATGTTTATATGTTATGAAGCAAGTAAATAATGTGCACAAGGAATTTGGCATAACGGTTCATTCCTTGTAGCACATTAACTATTTGCAATACAGAGGTGTGACAAATGCCAATAATTGGAATGAATTTTACGTCGATAGACGCGCATTTTGACGAAAAGAAGGCAGGCGGGCACGTAAACATAAACAGCTCGCCGTCTATCGAGAACATAAGAAAAAAAGATATTAATCTTCTCAAAGAGAAAGACGTTGTTGCGATAGAATTCAAATTCACAACGTCTTACGAGCCGAAGATAGGTGAAATTAATCTCAGGGGCGAAATTCTTTATCAGACAGACGACGCAAAAAAGATTCTGGCTGACTGGAAGGACAAAAACCTGGACAGCAAGATAACCGTTGACGTGCTGAACACGATATTCAAGAAATGCCTCACAAAAGCTGCTGTTCTAGCTGAAGATCTCAGGCTGCCGCCGCCTATCACTTTTCCTACGGTAACGTCTGATAATAAAAATAAGCCCGATTAGTTACATATAATATAGTATACCAACTTAACCCTCACAAACAAGCGTGACCAAATCTATTTTCTACAAAATATATTTTATTTTATATATCTTCTAGACTATATTTGTAGGTTAGTTATCACACACATAAGAAAGATATACTGTATAATATATTTTATAATTACTAGAATAGATAAGATTTTTTATAAACTATGTTTTATAATATATATTTTATAGTTATTTATTTAATACTTTTTGCTGTTTATCTCTCACATAAGAACCTTCATTTTGTCGTTAGTTTTCCTCTAGGTCTTTTGCTTGATTTTCTTCTGCTGCTGGCTGTTGCTGTTCCTGGATAGGCTTGCCGGCACGGGCCATCTCTAACATAAGAAGGTCGTCAAAATCCTTTGCTATTCGGCGCGTCTTGCGGAAAAATGATTTTGTTGCGGATTCTGCGCGATCGATTAGGCGATTGACCGTATTGCCAGTCAGCATGTACCCCTTGACAAACGACTCGCCGGCAGGTATTTTCACGAACTCGATAAAGCCCAGTGTACGCCACTTGCGAATTTCCTCGTACGTTTGGCTTTGTGAAACTTGAAGAATTTCGGAAATTTTCTCTATCGCCAGTGGTATATTGTCCTTCTTGTACTTTACCAGCTCCAAAAGCAGTTTCCCGTGCTGCGCGCGTGATTCTTTTCTTTTCAGCCCGAGCCTTTTCACAAGAACGTGCGACAGATCGTCCATTGTGAGGTTTTCTTTTTCGTCGGGTGGCGAAACGCGCTGGAAAACGATGTCTGAAAGTTTTTTCTTTGGCATTAGATCACCTGAAGTTGCTTCGCAACTTCTATTCATTTACCTCATCGTCTGGATATCTTTCTACTTCGTTGTTTAAAATAATCAATTCTACGCCTGTTTTTTTAAATATATTTTGCGTATCCTTGCTTGCCTGATAATCTTTTTCAACGACAACGCGCTTTATTCCTGAATTAATTATAATTTTCGCGCACGTGTAACACGGCACCATTTTGCAGTACAGTGCTGCGTTTTCAAGCGATATTCCGTGTTTGGCCGCCTGAATAATTGCGTTCTCCTCGGCGTGGCTGGTCCTCACACAGTGTTTTGTTTGTGTTCCATCCTCGTGTGTTACTGTCTTGAACTGGTGACCAACTTCATCGCAATGTGGCATGCCAACAGGCGCGCCGACGTATCCTGTAGTGAGCAACCTCTTATCACGGGCTATAACGCAGCCGCTTTTGCCCCTGTCACAGGTCGCTCGAGCTGCCACGGCCCTGGCTATACCCATGAAATAGTCGTCCCAGGAAGGGCGGTTTTCCATGATTAGGTCACCTATTTACTATGATACGAAGGGAATAAAAGGGTATTTTTCATGAATTTTAGACAAAATCAGGAGTAAAATAAGGGCAACTTTTCTTATGTGAGCCATGTTTTGCGATAAAAATCGTGTCAGAATCTACCTGTAGTGAACCTGCAAAGTGCCCTGATTTCGATGTTTCTGATACCTAACCGCGCCTATGGGCAACTACTATTTGTCCAGGGGATTTTAATATTTTACTGTTGCTGTCAGAAATTACGGGAAGCATACGTAGTAGAGCACTTTTCGCATTTTCTATGTCAGAGATGGCTCAATTTTCTTCAGAATTAGATAAGAATAGAAATCTGTGCTGAAAAGTAGAAGAAATCGCTTATAGACTCGCTTTGTTCATTATTATTTACTCAATAAACCTCTACATCTTGTTTTTCCGCTTTCAAAATCATAAAATTCACATATAGATATATTTAATGTAATGTTATCCCTCTGGGCTATTGTAATTATACCATCTAAGCAGTAATCTTTGTAACTAAGAGGCTCGCCTGTTTGCGAATCTGTTGATGTTGGCAAGGATTTGCAAAGTTCAATATTGTTGGTCTTTGCTGCGACATTGGCTTTACACAGATTTGTACCAAAAACATTCTCAATTTTATCGCATAAAGCTGCAGCGCTATTCTGGTACGCAAAATACTCGTAGCAATCGTCTCTACTATGCCTGAATGATGAATCGCGTACTTTATCGAAATTTTCACAATCAGAAACAGATTTAGGTGGCCATACTTTTACACTACCACTTACGCAACCACTTACAAATATAACTAAAGAAATAGACAACACAATTATAATGTGGGAGAAATTATTCATCTATTAACCCCATACTATCATAAAATATGTACTTATTACTTTCTCACACGTTCGGCTTGCGTATGCTCCATAATCTTGGTCAGATGTATGAACAGACCGATTATGAAGACGATGACAAACAATGTGTTAAGCATTACTGTAAAGCTGTCGTTGCCGATAACTTTCAGAAACTGGTTGATCGCAAAAATTACCAGGCCCAGCACGATAAGCTTCCATCCTGTCACTAAATCACTATGGAGCTTTGGGATAAGGTATGCAGAAACTATGACAGCTATTATCGACAGAATCGCATTAACGAGTATGAGGCTTTCTTCCAAAGGCATAATTATTGTATAGGCACGGACGTATATATAATGTGCTACAAGGAAATAAACGGTATATGGTTTCCTTGTGCACAGTACATGGTAAAGCAAAGCTTTACCTGTAATTTGAAAATCCTCCAGATTTTCAATTACAATTCGAATTCCTGGAATTCGAAATTGTACAAGCGAAACTTTGTTTCGCTATGTACTGTGATCCAAATTTGATATCACGGTTATTTATTTGGATCACATTATTTGCCATTTCTTTTGTGAGTGACAAAAAGCGGAAATATGTATTCTATAAAATATACTAAAGAAAGAATATTTTATAATATTATAAATTACAGAATATATAATAACCCTCACGGACGAAAAGTATTGATTAGAAAATATATGAAATAATATATATAATGAAGTACCAAAAATGGTAAGCTGTTTTATCCTAGCTTTACGCCTTCTGCAACGTACGTCCCGAGCTGCGTCGGGTGTGGCAATACCTTCACAGGCGTGCCGTGCAGGCCTTCTGCATAATAAACTGTTTCGCCGTTTTGCCTGTGCTCCCAAAGACGCGCTTCTACAGCATCTTTGCCTGTAAATACTGTTCTGTATCCGATATCTTCGGCACTGCTGTCTATAAATCCGCCATTCATGAAATTTTCCTCACAATTAGATTTACATATTAGAATTTACAACAATCTTTACTTCAGTTTCTTCGGCTTCAGTTTTGCGAACTTGCGCAGCACGGACTCAAAATCTGCCGAAAGCTCGACCCCGTCCTGGGTAAGCTTCACGTATTTTATGCGCCCCTGCTTTTCGAACTCCACGATGCCCAAAACCTTAAAGATGTCCAGCAATTTGACCGTGTGAGAGTATGTGCAGTCCGTATCTTTGGCCAGAATAGAAATATATTTCGGTGCGCCGCCCATTTTTATATTTAACAGTAGCCTCACGGGCTTTTTCCTCAAAAAAAGCTCTTCCAATTCCATTTTTGCACTCATGTTAACACCGGTAGACGCAGTTTGCTTGTATAAAATATGTTTTTCCCTATATATATAGCTTGCACTTTTTGATTTATAGTGTGTATAATATTCTTTTTCTAATATATTTCATCCAAACTACTTTCTATAAGATATTTCACAGTTAATAATTGTTCTGCAACATATATATTTTACAATATTCTTTTATAAACATATTCTATAAAGGATTTTTTGCAGAACATACTATACGACATCTGTTGTATTGTAGGTTAACGACTATAATTTGGTTTTTGCAGCTTATAGAGGCTATTTATGCATTATTAGCCAAGGGTAGAAAATAGGCGGTTTGTCTAGACTGTGTGATTATTATGGAGTTCGCGTTGCAGGCACTGAGAAGATTGTTCAAAAAAGCAGGCGCAAAGCGCGTAAGCAACAGGGCAGCACTAGAGTTAGGCCATACCTTAGAACAGAGGGCCAAGCTAATTCTTGACGAGGCAAAAGAATTGTCTCGACACTCAAACCGCAAAACAGTCATGCGCAGTGACATCAAGATGGCAAGGAAGAATTTGGAGAAGTAATAATTAATCAAAATCCCAATATTTATTCTGATCTTTTGGAATTCCTAACATTGATTTCCATTGCAAAAAGTGCATCATAAATAGACAATTTTTACATACCATGAGCACGTCAATTTTTTAACTGGCATAGATACAATTAATTGGCAGTACCTTTATATCTTTTTCATGTTTATTATAATCGGTGATTTGCCACCGCTGATACGTTTGCTTCTTTGATTGTGGTTTTGTCGCCAGGTGTCTTTGCTTAATGTAGTGGTGCTTTTATGATA
Source organism: uncultured archaeon (assembly GCA_964373255.1). Taxonomy (GTDB): domain Archaea; phylum Aenigmatarchaeota; class Aenigmatarchaeia; order GW2011-AR5; family GW2011-AR5; genus JACPVU01. The sequence continues at coordinate 110,134 of CAYJTG010000003.1, read as the reverse complement.
GATGAGATCGTCTCAAAATTGTCGAATTCGAGCGGTATGCAGAAAGAAGAGATTTTCAGGATGATCGAGGACAAGCAGGTCGAATTGTCTGGCCTGATATCAGATGAGGGCGCGGCGTATCTGGTTGCGAAAGAGCTTGGCGTAGACCTCAGAAGGGAGCAGGAGAAATTAAACATAGAAAATATAACGCCGGGCATGCAAAACGCCGACCTCACAGGCAAGATTACAAGAATATTTCCTGTCAATGAATTCAAAACGGACAAAGCCGAAGGCCGCGTCGCTAACATAATTATTGCCGACAAGACAGGATCGATAAGGCTTTCTTTGTGGAACGATGAAATTGACAAACTGGAAAATATTTCTGTCGGTGACGTTGTTCGCGTGCACGGGTTTGTTCGCGACAACCGGGGCCAAGCAGAGATAAGGTTAGGAAGAAGGGGCTCGATAGCAAAGACAGAAGACGCGGGATTCGAGGCTGTAATATACGAGCGCCATTCCGAGCGTTCTTCAATAAGCGAGCTCAGAGAGGGATTTTACCGCTCGGTGCGCGCCCCACTTATCCAGGTTTTTGAATCAAATGTTTTCTATGAGATATGCCCTGAATGCAAGAAGCGCCTGAAGGAGACAGAGACGTGCTTCGTGTGCGGCGAACACGGAGAGGTGGAACCGAGTTATGGCATGATAATATCAGGCATCATTGACGACGGAACAGGAAACATGCGTGCTGTTTTTTTCGGGGAGACGGCAGAAAAACTGACTGGCATGCCTTTATCAGAAGCAAAAAAGCTTTTTGACCGAAAGAAAAAAACAGAAGCCGTCCTTTCGCTTATACCGCTGGGAAAGGAATTCATATTCGAAGGCACTGTCAGAAGAAACACGTTCTTCGACAGGCTGGAATTCATAATCAATAGTGTTAAAAGCGTTGACGTCAAACAAGAGATAGAGATGATGATGAAAAATAACTAAAGGAGCCGATTTTATGCGATTCAAAAAGAAATTAACGCCTGAGGAAGAGCTGGAACAGCTGGAAGCTGCGGAGACCGAGGTAAAGGAGCCTGTTGTAAAAAAACCTATGGATGAATTAACACTCGAGGATTTGCCTGGCATAGGGCCGAAGGGTGCACAGAAGCTTCGTGAATCTGGTTATACGGAATTAATCGCAATAGCTGCCGCGTCTTCAGGCGAGATAGCTGCTGCGTGCGAGATCAGCGAGCCGACGGCGGAGAAAATAATACAATCAGCCAGAAGCGCGTTGGATATGGGCTACAAGACAGCCGCAGAAGTTTTTGAACAAAGAAAAGAAATAGGAAAGATTACAACAGGATCCAAGGCTTTAGATGACCTATTGGGTGGTGGCGTGGAAACTCAACAGATTACAGAAGCGTATGGTGCATTTGCGAGCGGAAAAACACAGCTAGGCTTCGAGCTCGCTGTTAACGTACAGCTACCAAAGGAACAGGGTGGGATAAATGGAAAATGCCTAATAATCGACACAGAATCGACCTTCAAGCCTGATAGGGTAATTCAGATCGCAGAGGCAAAGGGGTTGGATCCGAAAAAGGTTCTGAAAAACATATTAGTCGGAAAGGCTTACAACAGTGATCATCAATTTGTACTTGTGGAAAAGGCCAAAGACGTAATAAAAGATCAAAATGTAAAATTAATAATTGTTGATTCATTGATGGCTCATTTTCGTGCCGATTATTCAGGCCGTGGCGAACTTGCACCCAGACAACAAAAGCTTAACAGGCACATACACATGCTGCAGAAACTTGCAGACACGCACAACATTGCTGTTTACGTGACGAACCAAGTCATGGCCAATCCTGCAATCATGTTCGGCGACCCGACCATGGCGATAGGAGGGCATATAGTTGCTCATGGAACAGGCGTAAGGCTATATTTGAGAAAGAGCAAGCAGAACAAAAGAATTGCCCGTCTCATTGACAGCCCTAGCCTGCCAGAGGGCGAAGCGGTATTCACGCTGACAGAAAAGGGGATTGAGGATTGAATTGAAAAATAATGGAGTGTATACCATGGACGCGGCTGTTGATTTGCACAAATTCTCGGCAGTTAAAAGAAATTATGATTTTTTCCTTTCACTTAGATACGCTGCCCAATATGAAGGCACTGTTGAAGTAAATTCACAAAAAAACCATGTTACAGTTTCTGTCCCACAAAATTTTATGCACCCAGAAGAATTACAACCAGGCATATATGAATTTAGCACGCCATGGAACTTACCGAATAAAGACAAACCTGCGTATGGCTGGCTTAAACACAATAATGCAGAAAAGTATTGGGTGAAGATAAGCTTAAACTAATTCTTTGTGAGAATTTATGGCAAAGATAAAATTACCTAAGAAACTAATATCAAAGGTTGTAGTAGACAGAGAACGGGAACACCAAAAATATGCGAAAGGGTTGTATCAAGATTTTTTAACCCTTCGCTCAGATGGCGAGTCATTCAGAAGTTATTTAATAAAAAGGTATAGTTTTTCTTCTTACAAAGCTAAAAAATATTCTGGATACGTTATAGTTTAATTACGATAATTGTACACAACATTTTCTATATTGGTTTAAATTCTTGATAATTATAATTTTATTATGTTATACAGGTGAATACCATAATACCACTGTTTCAAAACAGTGGTATTCACCATGTATAAAAACCGGTTTAATATATAAATCAAGATTTGAGTATTCTATTCATAAGGCGTATGCTTTTTTTGATTCAGGATTCCCAAACAACAAAAGTTACCTTGCGTTTTTGCCGTTTGCCATAGCCGGAGCATATATAGATTCATTCACAAAAGAATTCGGACTTAAAAAGATAAAGAAATAAGTTTAAACTATCTCTTTCTCGCTGATTATAACGAAGTCGCCTACGCTTTTTACACAGGAAAAAGGCACGAGCAACCGGTTGTTTTCGTCCCTCTCCAAGCTGAGATCGGCGATATGCTTTGTTGGCTCGACAAGAACGACATTCAGGAGCTCACCGCTCTCTGAGATGAAATTAACATCGCCGATAATGCCAAACTTGCGCCCGGTCTCTTCTGATACAACGACCTTTCCGAGCAATTCCCGTCCACGAGTCATCATAGTTATGCACCTCAAATCAATATTTTTCTACTGTATCTATTACCAACACACCTTAAATAATTTGCCGTAATAACCGAAATTCACTGCATAATATATAATGCATTACGGAAAAATTACGCAAATCAGCAGCACAGAAAGATGCGTGTGCTTTGGCATTATTTTGGCATTATTATTGCTGTATGCATTCTTTAGTTGGTTTCCTAATTTTCTTTTGTGAGAGATAAAACGCGATTTTTTATTGCGTAGGTTAAATAGTAGTATAAATATCTGGATTACTTTTCCTGATTTATTATAATTTACCGCTTGACAAACAGCGTGCTTATTCTTGGCGAGAGTGAGTAGATGTATGCTTTGTCGTCTTTTCTTCTTTCCAGGTAGCCGGATTCGTGCAGCGCCTTCATAATGTTGTTCACAGACCGCACAGCGTGCTGACGCGATTTGTATTTTTCGAGGTGCATGGAATTTGCAATCTGCCCCGGCGTCATTGGCTTCTGTGAAATCAGCTCGAGGATTTCCTTCTGCATTGGTGTCATCTTATCGATAATAGTTGCTGAGGCCGGCCGCGATTCTATTGATTCGCGAGACTTTTCGTGCAGGTCAAATTCTATCTGTGTTCTTCCTTTTAGCATAGTGTTATTTACGAGCTCGCCGCATACGCGTATGATTTCACGGGGGAAACCAGCTGTATATTCATAGATTGAATCGATGAGCGAATCGGAAAATTCATTTCCGCGGCCGCCAACGTTCATTATTCTCTTGTTGATCAGCTGTTTTGTCTCTTCTTTTGTGAGAGATAAAAGTTCAATTCTTGCCGTGAATCTTTTTGTAAACGTTTCTAAATTATTTCTCAGCTGGTCTTCGAAATGCGACAATCCGGACAAAATAATAGACATGTTTTCGACCTGGTCTGTAAGCACGCGCAGCCACTTCAGCACGTCTAAATTTGCTTCGTGCACTTCATCGACCATGACAACAAGATGTCTTTTGTGCAGCTTGTTGCTGAGAAAATCCGGAATTTCGTAGATATTTTTTATCGTCCTTGCCCAGAATGCATACCACGGCTTTCTATATTTATTGCTGAATATATGGACAAATTCCTCAGGGCTGTGTGGAGGCTTTCCTATATAAAGAACGTCATAATTCTTTAACCTACTGGAGAGCCATTTTAAAAGCGTGGTTTTTCCAGAACCTGTAGGGCCCAGAATAAGCATGAATTTTTGATGTTCCTGCAGTGCTATTGTTATGCGCTCGGTTTGGCTCTTGTAACCTACAAACAGCGAAGGGTTTATATTGAATATAAACGGGTTAGTATGCCAGCCCATCTTATTGAACCACTCTAAAATGCCGTTATGCCCATTCCCTTCTTTTGCAGGTTCAGCAGTCTCACTTTTAGGCACTTCAATTGGCTTTTCCTGTTGCTTTTGAAGCTTTTCTTGCTGTTCCTCTTGTGTACCCAACCATTTTTCTGTTTCTTCTAATATATCTGCGTCAATATTTGCAGACATAATTGTCTCTTTCAAGGCCTCTTTTTTGCTGTCATCATTGCTCTCGTCCATACCTAGAATTATGTTATGCAAAGCTTAAAAATATTTAGATTATGAAGTTCATATATTGTTCATGAATATGTGATAAAAAAGATAAAACTTAACTCAATTTCACCATGAATTCATATGAATATCATGAACTTCACGTGAATATCATATGAACTTCGTGAATGTTTCATGAAGGTTTTATGAATACTTTATGAAGGTTTAGTGAATGTAATTCCATGTTTTAGTTGTAATAACCAAAGAATTGTGAGATTTGTAATAATTGTTTTTTTGGAATCGTATATGAAGTTCATGATTCGTGAGACATATTTTATGGACTTCACACACGTTCATGGCGACTTCATGAAGGTCTATGAAGGTCTCGTGAATATGAAATGAAAAACAGGTGGCAAAACAAGCTAGTTTAAACCTCAAAATTTTTAGGAATATAGCCCGTTATTCTCACATTATAGAAAAGCACACGATTTATATACTGTAGCATATAAATACGTCAGAAAAGATCAAAAAATTACGCTTTAATTCACACATTTTGGTAGAGTAAATGAAAATTTGCACTTTTAGGGCTCATAAGTGCAGAAAACCAAAAGAGCAGTCTGAAAGCTTTATATATTAATGGTTATTAATAAATTACAGGTGTTTAGAGGCGATTTTACTATGGGAAGACCAAAAAGCAAGAACAACAATAGTCTGAATCTTATTATCCTCACACTTCAAGGGACAGAAGGCCTATGGATAATGGAAATAAGCCGCAGGGCAAAGCTCAATCCGAATACTGTTGCCTATCATGTAAGGCAGCACCCAGAGCTCTTTGAAGAACAGTCTGTAGAAGGTCCGAAAAAGGCTTTCTTCACGCTTGTCAAGCTACGGCCTGGCGTTACGACAAAGACAGGCACACTTTTGACGAAGATACTGAAAGAACACGAAGGAAAGTAGAAAAGTAGGTAACGAACATGCGTTGTTTCATTGCTGTTGACCTCGATGAAAAACTGAAAGAGAAAGTCATCAACATGCAGAAACCACTAAATGTACCGGATGTGAAATTAGTCGAGCCTAAAAACCTGCACTTCACGCTCAAGTTCTTAGGCGAAATTGACGAAAATGTAAAGGAGCAAGTCAGTAAGCGATTAAAAGAAATGGCAGAATCGTCCCGCCCTTTTACGGTACTTATTTCCGGCGTAGGCGCCTTCCCGAATGAGAAATTCATCCGCGTTGTCTGGATAGGCGCTGACAACGAAGACAAAGATTTTCTTAAACTACATAAAACAGTAGACGATTCACTTTCTGGCATGTTCAAAAAAGAAAGGCCTGTACCTCATTTAACGTTGGCAAGAGTAGGTTATATCAAAGACAAGTCAGAAATAGAATCATTTATCACTCACAACAGAGGCGTCGTTATTGGCGAAATGAATGTAGACAGAATTAAGCTGAAGAAATCGACTCTTACACGAAACGGGCCGATCTATGAGAATTTGGAAGAATTTATGCTACGCTAAGGCAATTTATATTTGTTTTTTATATAACGCACAGCAAATGGAAAAAGGACACGCTGTTTCAAGGAAAAACTGTACATAGAATTCAAAAGCTTCAGGGCATCGTCTATTTTCTTTATTTTGTTAAACAAAGGGCCATAGTTTCTGTTTGCTATCTTCTCCCATATAAATCGGTTAACTACGGATGCTTTAACGTGCTTTGTTAATCTTTCATCAACTAATTTTTTGTAGTCTAGATTGTGAATAATGCTTTTAGACGCTAAATACCCGGATACCATTGAACTTCTTATACCAAACCCCCACAACGCATCTTGTATGCCTGCCGCCTCACCAACATAAAGCCTTTTGCCGACTTTGAGCTTGCTTTTAATCATGAAATCGGCTATACCACCACAACCATGTGCATTTCTTATATCAAGGTCAACTATTTTTCCTAAAATTTCCTGCGTTTTATTCCAACATTTATCTGCCAATGATAAGTCTTGACAAACCACAGTGCACATGCAGCCATAGCCATCAGCAACAAGGAGGTACGAATATCCTTTGTACGCTGCTTCGTTGTTCAGGAGCACAATCGCAACGTCATCTATTTCTGTCTCGAAGACGATTCCTTTGTCAATGGCCATATGAACCCTTGGGTTAGGCCCAGTAGCAATTACATCTGCTTCTTTTTCAGTCATCGAAGAATTGAAATTAATTTCAGCGCCTTCGTCAAGTGCCTGCACCTTTAGCGCTTGGTCAAGGCTACCCTCCATTGTTCCGCGCTTGACAAGATAGAACATAGGTTCCCTAAAATTTACCCCAGCTTCTTCTATGCCATTTGACATTACAATCTTAGAAAACCCTTTATAATAAAAATTCGTTTTAATTTTCATTTCTTCTATTTCATCTATGACATTTTGTTTTGTTGTCCAGTTTTCCAGACCTTGTAGATCGCCTGAAAATCTTCTTCCGCTGTTTTGGGCTCTGTCAAAAACCTTGGCGTTATAGCCTGCTTTTGCAAGACTTATTGCAGAAGTAAGCCCGGATACACCGGCGCCCAATATTTTAACTTCGTTCATGTTTACACATGTAATTTGACAGAATTAATAGATTTATATAACAAACAATTTATTGGTTACAATGATCTCTGACAAAAATTTGATAAAGCTGTCTGCTGCTGTTTCTGTAATAGGTATAGCAATGCTTTTTGTTGCCGTGCAGCTTGCCGAGCCGCAGGCCGTCCGAATAGTCGACATAAACGACGCCATGCTTGGAAAAATTGTCGGCGTAAATGGCACAATAGACAGCATAAATACAAATAACGGAAACGTTTTCATAAAGCTCTACGACGGCACGGGAAGAATAGACGTCGTGGTGTTTGAAAGGAATGCGAGAAACAACAAGGACGTCTACAACGTAAAAGAAGGTTGGAATATAACGGTTACTGGAAAGGTTGCGGTGTACAAAGCCGGCCTGGAGATTATTGCAGAATCAGTCACCTTGGTGAAAACGATTTAAAGCATGATGGGAGTGATAACCCTTGGTCGTTGTATTTACTATCTGATTTTTTATGATACGGGACTTCCGGGCTATGGTACATCTCATTGTAGTACAGCTTTGCAATCAGTTTCCCGTCTCGCAACGATACTGGAACATCGTGAGGCCTTATTTCAAATGTAAGTGTAGTTCCATTAGGCATGTTATCTGATTTGTAGCCAAACCCTGGGTGCGCGTATCCTGCATAGTGTATGCGAGCCTCAACGAGCCTTTCATTATGCGGGACTATTTCAACTGCACAATCGAGCGGCACTGCCAAGAGTTCCTTAGATTTCATGATAAAGAATTCTGACTTGCCAAGTGTTACGTAGCCATTCGTGTTTTTTCTCACAGGCTCCCAGAAATCTTCAGGTGTATAATAATTTTCTTTCATAAAGTCTATGTTTTTGCCTACATCCTTTTTTGCACGGTAAGCTACTATATCGTCTTCTAAATCAACGCTAAGAAACAGCCCGTCCTCTGCCATGTTATAGTCTTTTATAGGAATTGGGTTGTTGTTTTTATCGAGAATGAAAGGCACTGATTCCATTTTTTTCTTGAGTGTGGAATTTTTTAGTGTAAATTCCATTACATCTTCAGCACTGTGAAGCCTCATCTGGGAAAGAGAATACCCTTTTCTAACAGTTATATTAAATGCTGATGGGTGAATCTCGAGATATAATTTTCCATGGTAATTAATTGGTATGTTGTCGTACTGCATTGTTTCGTTGGCTATCACGCGTGTAAAAACGTCCAATCTGCCTATTGTGCTTCGTGGGTTTGCTCTTCCTCTTGTATTGGGCGACAATTTCAGGTATTCATTCAATTCTGCTATATAAACATGATCAGTAAGAAGTTTACACTCTCTTCCATCAGACAGATCGTACGACACCAAATCGGCCTTATTGCACATTAATTCTATAAGTGTTTCGACAGATTCGCCTTTCATAGGGGTTGCACCGCCGGAAACTAAATATATTTTATTACCTATGGTAAGATCAAGGCTTGATGCACCGATTGCTGAAGACTCTATAGAATCGCTGCTCTTTATTTCGCCCTTTTCTATCATCTGTCTTATCATAAAGTCTGGGTATATCCCCCTTTCAAGTGTCATGGACTAAGATATGTTGAATGCCTATTAAAACAGACTATTTTGTATGCCCGCAAATAATATTTTAATATTTAACTGAAATAGTTATTACATACCCACTACGATTTAATCTTTCTTTCTACGACGCCAAGAAATTCTTCTTTCAGGTCTTCCAGGTGTTTCTGGCTTGTGCCCTCAATTGTGAGGCGAATCTTTGGTTCTGTATTTGATGCACGAACAAGAACAAAACCGTGGTCGAAATCGATTCTTACGCCGTCGATTGCATTTATATTGCCGTACTTTTCTGAAAGTTCTTTTTTGAGCTGCTCTATCACAAGGAATTTTTTATTGTCGGGACAATCGTAAATGAGTTTTTCGACAGGATAGTCTGGCAATTCCTTCACCATATTGGACAGGGATTTTTTTGACTTCTGCAGTGCGTAGCAGGCGTACATGCTCGCTGCTATTGCATCGCTATACGGCACGATAGTCGGCATAAAATAATGTCCTGAGCTTTCTACGCCGTAAACAGCGTTATGTTTTTTGACCGCCTCTGCAATAAATGTATGACCGACCCGGGAAAAGTAAACTTGTGAGCCGAGTTTTTTTGCAATATAATTAAGAAGAAGCGAGCAATCAATGTTCGCTACTATCGGCCCTTCGTGCACCTTCAATAATTCCGACAAAATCACATAAGACGCCTGCTCTGGTCTTAGTTTACCGTCTTTTGAGGCAAGTACCATCCTGTCTCCGTCACCGTCGTAAGCGATGCCTATGTCATATTCGCGCACGCGTGAAACCAGCTTGTTCAAAGGGTCTGTTATTGGGTCCGAGTTTCTGTTTGGGAAGTTTCCGTCAGGCTCCTCAAAAATAACATCGGCCGAGAAGCTAGCCGAAGAAAAGGCGCTGCGCGCAACCAAGCCTGTTACACCATTGCCACAGTCAATCAGTATTTTTGTATCTTCAATGGATTTCATTTTTGACGCCAAATTTCTAGTATACAATTCAATCACGGTTTGAGATTTTTCCTCCTGAACTTTGCCTGGGTCGATTCCAAAATCTGTCGATACAAATTTATTCTGCAGAAACGTGTCCCTTATTTTATTGTTGTCTTCTTCCAAGAAACCGTGGCCGCTGCTATAAGAGAACTTAATGCCGTTCCATTCCTTGGTCAAATGAGACGCCGTTACGTACGCAAGCGGCAGGCTGTTTGCCGTTGAGAAATGCATGGCTGCTGATATAGGAACTTCGCCTATGTTAATCATATTTTTGCCAGCATTAATTGCGCCTTTTATAAAAGAGTCCAAAAGTGATTGTCCAGAAAGGCGAGAATCCCTGGCGATCACTGCAGAATCTGGTGCATAATACTGTGCGAAAACATTCCCGATTCCATGCACGACTTCTTCTGTAATGTCTTTCCCGTAAATACCGCGGATATCATAGCTTCTGAATATGTGTCTTACATCTGTCATGGGACAATTAATTTGCGAAAAGGTTAAAAGAGCAACTCTATTCCCATAAATATTCAAGTCTTCAGAAAGAAACCAGCTTGCGTCAGATTTTTATCCTGACGTTGCTGCGCATTTGCGGGTGCTCGCTATAGACGTGGTCCTCGAGGTCCATCCTTGTCTCGAAGACGGCGTCACACCACACGCACGTATGTGACACTACCAACACCTATATAATTATTAAGAAGAAAGGTTCTAATCCTTTATATATATACCAGATTCGTTTGGTCATTTTGTTGTAAGGTTTCTAGATAATACACAGCATAGCTTGCTGCCCGTTCTACAATTGACAATCCTATTGCCGCTAACATAGGTGTATAATTTATCTGGTCTTTGCTTACATACGTATTTGGCATAATTGAAGATGCAACTCCAAAGCACCATAAATTATATATTAATCTTCCACTATTTTTAGGAGACGGTCCTATTGGCGTATAGTCTGAACAGTCTAAAACTTTAATATATTCATTCTCGCCATTTAATTATATAAGCAGCACCGCGCAATATATTATATATGATATTTCGCGGGTCAAAGGCGTGTTCAAATGAAACTGCAAAACAAACTGCCACAGTGCTGCGGCCAAGATATGAGAATAAATCTAGACACCACCCTGTACGTTGAACTGCTTTGTGAGAAATGCCATGACATCATTTACATGAAGAAAAAAGACATGCCTAAGCCCCAGCTGATTGACGACTGAGGCGCTGCTTTTTAAATTATTTGAACAATTATACGCATGCATCAGAAAATAAGCGCTCTCCTTAAAGACACAAATGCTGATTCTGCGCTGTTGTATACGCAAGAAGGCAGTATAGATCCGAACTTTTACTACTTTACAAGATTGAGCAAGAAGAAGGAATTATCTGCATACCTTATCCTGAAGAAAGGGAAGCCTGTCATCATAGCAAATTCTCTCGAGTATGAGGAAATTTCAAAAGTAGCAGGCTTTCGAGTTGTAAAAATCGACAAAAAGGGCCAGCTACAGGGCGCGCTGAAAAAATATCTTGGAAAATCCATTGGGTTGAATTATGATTACGTTTCGGTTGCTTCTTTCAAAAAAATAAAGAATATTCTGAAAGGCAGGAGGTTTTCTGATATATCCAAAAAACTTGGGGAAATCAGGTCGGTGAAGACGAAGGAAGAGCTCCGGAACATAAAAGAGGCGTGCAAGGTCACGAATGAGCTTTTTGATTTTTTGAAATCCATAGCAAAAAGAAATACAACAGAGATGGAAATCGCGAACCAGATAGAAACAAAGTCCAGACAACTGGGTGCTGAAGGCCTTGCGTTTCCTGCAATTATAGCATCAGGCAAAAACAGCGCTTCTCCACACCACGTGCCTGGCAAAACAAAACTTCAGAGTGGCGTACTGCTTGCTGATATCGGGGTTGTGTACAACGGTTACTGCAGTGATATGACAAGGACGTTTTTTATAGGAGAGCCCACAGTAATGCACAAGCATATGTACGCCGTTGTCAATAACGCCAAAAAAGAAGCTATCGGAATGGCGAAGCACGGGGCAAAAGCTAAGGATATTTTTCATGCCGGCAACGGCATTATAAAGAAAAATTTCAGCTCTGACATGATTCACAGCATTGGCCACGGCCTCGGCATTCTTGTCCACGACTATCCACATGGTATAGGGCAAAACAGTGCGTTCAGGCTTAAAGAAAATATGTGCCTTGCCGTTGAACCTGCCTACTACAACCACGATTGTGGCGTGCGTATAGAAGACGATATTGTCGTGACAAAAGGGAAGGCAAGATTATTGTCAGAAGCGCCTGATGAACTTATACAACTATAGACACATCAGAAAAATTTTTCCACTCTAGAAGTGAGCCATTTTTCGCACTCGTCAAATACTTGGTTCTGTGCACGAGAATGAGTGTCGATCACTTTTTTCGTGTAATCAAAATCGCTTATTATGTTTTCACAATGTGTTTTGCAGAAGGCGGCGCCTACGCCTTTTATTTCTACGTACACCTGAGAATCAGCGCTGCACACCATACATTTCATATCGATCTAAAAAATAATGTACACACAATAATAATGACGCTTTTGGTACAAACATTGAAGGACGGTGTATGATAAAAACGAAAATATTAATCCGGAAAGTATGAATCGTCTTTTATCAGATGGAGCAGACGGGGTTCTTTCGCCTTAGTTCGTGTTACTTTAGTGATTTACCTGAAATCTTTCATCGTTAACACGCTGATGCCCTCTGAGTCTATGTTTTCCCTGAAGCCCATCCCGACAACGAACTTGATATTCCTTTGTCTTGCGAGGTCGACTATCGGCTGGTTTATTTTCCCGTCGAAAACCACTGCGAATATATTTCCGTACTCGCCAACGATGTCTGCTATTTCTGATATAGGAACCTTGCTCATGATCTGGAGGTCTTTGTCTATGATGTACGCCGCCCTTGTGCCTATAAGATCGTCGAGCAGTGAAGACAAGAAATTCTTTGTCTTATCGTCTATTGTTGTCTGAACCTCTTGCGCCTCTTCTTCTATTTGCGGGGCCGCTTTTTCTGTTATCTGGTTTATGGGGGTCCGCTCCCTGAGGGCTTTGAAGATCTGTTTTTTTGTGAGCTCTTCGACCTCCTTGTCTTTTTCTGCCCTGGCAACGTAGTCTATTTCTGCGAGCGCCAGAAGCCTCTTCAGATCGAGGTCTCCGCCACGGTCGCCGTCAAGAAAGGCTGTCGTTGTTTTTTCCTTTGTAAGGTCGATAACTTCTCTGGGCATTTTGCTGCCTTCAATCGCTATGACGTTTTTTATTCCGTTTTTCAGGAGGTTTATTACGTCGGCGCGGCCTTCAACGACGATAATTTCATCTGACGTCTCTATGTCAGGGCCGCACGCAAGCCCGTGATAATTTGCTATCTCCCACGAGCGCACAGATTCTTTCACTGCTTCTGATATATTTTCCGTGTCCGGGGAACTCGTGTCCATCATTGCCTTCAAGATTTCTTTTGCCCTGTCTATGACGTATTTTCTTTTCTGTGTTCTCACGTCTTCGACCTTGGAAACGGATATCTGAGCGTCGCACGGTCCGACTTTGTCGATTGTCTCCAGAGATGCTCCGATCAGCGAGGTTTCACTCGAATCGAGGCTGGACGGTATAATTATATCTGCGTAAGATTTGCCGTGCTCAGTTTTCACGTTGACTTCTATTCGACCTATGCGGCCCGTGTGCTGGAGCTCACGCAAATCCAGCTCGGTGCCGAGCAGCCCTTCGGTCTGGCCGAATATAGCCCCTATCACATCCGGCTTTTCCACAACGCCCTTTGCCTGAAGCCTTGCATAAATAACATATTTTGCGAAATTTTGCGCTAATTTTGCCATAAAATCATCTCCACGTCAGGCAAAATTCAAATTTGCCTTTATTTTAGACAGAAAGAGCACTAACTGCATCATGGTGTTTCTTTTGATTAATAATTATGATCATAATTTCACCGCATGAACTGCAACAGTAATCAATCTCTCTGCTATAATTATAGGAAAGGGAATGCTTTTAAATATTTCCCAATTCGGTTTCCAGCTCTTTTGCGCGCTTTTCGGATATTTTCCTGAGTGAAGGGAATATGTTGTTTAGGTAGAATTCCGTAAAAATGTCGGTAAAAAATCCGGACTGCCGTATCTTTATAATGAATTCGCCGCTGACGTCTATATAGAGTGTGTTGTTCTCGCTCTCCATAGAAAATTCGACTCGTATGCGCGCGCAGCTGTCAAGAATTTCCAGTATGTCAAAAATGATCTCGGACTTCTTTGTTGGCCCGTCTGTACTGAACACGTTTTTCCTTTCGTAGACCCTGTAATTTTCGGAGACCCTTCTCATAAAATCCATTGCTAATTTGTACGGATCCTCGTTTTCCAGTGAAACCCTTTTTGAGAACAGCGACTCGCGTATTTCCATATATAGAGATTCGTAAAGGTAGAATAAAAAGATTGTTGTAAATTAGCAGTAGGAAAAAAGAGGGGTTTACTACCCTACCATCCTGCATTCGGCACAAACGTATTCGCCGTTGACTTCTTCTATATCGTCTGCGTAGTTCCCGCACGATTCGCACTCGGTTATCTCTTCTCCCTGCGGGGCTTTTGCTGCCCCCATCTTAAGCCTCTCAAGAAGTATTTCTATCAGCGCAGGCTCTACGCGAATTATATCGTTATTGGAAATTATGCCAGCAAGGCGATCCTTGTCAAAAACGAGGAGTTTTTCTATTTTATATTTTATCATTGTTCTTGCCGCTTCTTCTATTGTCTGCGACGGTGATATTTTTATCAGGTCCGTGGTCATTATATCGGAAACGCGCTCGCCCTTTTTCCCAGCTACATACTTGTAAACAATATCCATTGACGTAACAATGCCTTTGACGTTCTTGTCGCCCATGACAACGACAGAGCCTATTTTATCGTCCTTCATGACCTGAGCGGCCTTTTCTATTGTGTCGCTAATATCGACGTGCTTTATCGTGCGCGTCATCACGTCACCGACTAGAACATTAAATTTCATAATATCGCCTGTTGTCTTATACGCATACTTATTCTATTTATAGTGTCATTTCTTTATAGCCTTTTAATATTTCTTAGGAAAATTATTTCAAGTGGCTCTGTTGAAAACCTATGAAAAGCATCGACGTAGACCCTTACGTCTTATCGACGTAAGGGTCAGCTAGAGCTATCATCGAGAGATGATAGCTCTTACGTCGATGCTTTTATTGAGCATTTCAACAGAGCCTTTCAAGTGATATTATGGTTGATAGCTACGCCAAGGGTTACCGCGCTGAATGGCAATTGACGCATAAATTGTCTGAAATGGGATACATGGTCGTCCGCACGCCGAGAAGCGGAAGGATAGGTCTTGCGAGTCCGGACATAATTGCGGCGAAGGGAGGCCGCCTCATTGTCATCGAGTGTAAATCACGGAAAGCGGCGTTTACAATATCCATAGAACAATTGGACGAACTAAAGCAATGGAGGGAAAAGGCCGGGGCTATTGCCTATATCGGGTGGAAGATGAGCAGAAAGGGCTGGAAATTTTTGCACCTCGACAAGGTGTACGAGAACAAAGGGAACGTCGGAAAAAAATTTGCGGAAGAACACGGTATAGAAATAGATAAAATATGAACCCCTCACATAATCATCAGCTTAAGTCGATTGTTTTACTGTTGGTTTCTGGTCTCAGAACTGTTAAATACCTTGCTGTTATAGTGAAACCAGAAAAGAAACAGCAATTGTTTTCTTGGACGACTATAATGTTTGGTGTGATAGAATGGATTCCAATATATCAGGATTTCATAAACTGCAGATAAAAGACAGGGTAAAGCTTCTCCAGAACCTGACGGGGCTTACCAAGGACGAAATCAAGGTTTTGACCCACAACGGCGCCCTGGAGGAAAAGACAGCAGATATCATGATAGAGAATGTCGTTGGGACTATGCAATTGCCCATAGGCATCGCAACGAACTTCAAAATCAACGGAAACGATTACCTTATTCCCATGGTGATAGAAGAAACGTCTGTCGTCGCTGCGGCGGCGCACGCAGCCAAGCTTGCCCGCGCATCTGGCGGATTTCAAACAAGTTCAGACGAACCTATAATGATAGGCCAGATACAGCTTATGGGTGTAAAAAATATCCAGAAGGCAAAGCGCGACGTCGTATCTAAATTCAATGAAATAAAAAAATCGGTAAATGCGAAAGATTCGATACTCGTGAAACTTGGCGGCGGAATAAAGGGCATAGAGGTCAGGGACGTAGAAAGCGCCAGGGGCACGATACTTGTTGTTCATCTTCTTGTAGACGTCAGGGACGCCATGGGTGCCAATGCGGTAAATACTTACTGCGAAAATATAGCCCCGTATCTGGAAAATATCACAGGTGGCAGGGCTGTCCTCAAGATTATTTCCAACCTAGCCGTCAAGAGGCTTGTGCGTGCCAAGGCTGTGTGGAAAAAAGAGGTAATCGGCAAGGAAACTATTGACGGTATACTGGACGCGTACGAGTTTGCTAATGCGGACCCGTTTCGCGCGGCTACCCATAACAAGGGTGTTATGAACGGTATAGACGCTGTTCTGATCGCTACGTGCAACGACTGGCGTGCCGTTGAGGCCGGTGCGCATGCGTACGCATCCATGTCTGGTTCCTACAAACCGTTGACAAGGTATGAAAAAAATAAAAACGGCGACCTTGCCGGTTACATAGAGCTTCCGATGGCCGTTGGCCTTATCGGTGGTGCAACGAGGATTCACCCTGTTGCAAAGGTTACACTGAAAATACTAAATGCAAAATCTGCGGGTGAGCTCGCCGGGATCGCCGCTTCTGTCGGGCTTGCAAATAACTTTGCCGCCCTCAGGGCTATGGCGAAAGAGGGTATAAGAAGGGGCCACATGAAACTGCACGCGACAAACATAGCCGCTACTGCCGGCGCCCATGAAAATGAGATCGATGTTGTTGCAAGGCGCCTCGTCAAGGAAGACAACATAATGGTCAGCAGGGCACAGGAATTGCTGAAAGAAGTCAGGCACGAAATGAGAAAAAGAAAACTCAGGCGGATTGTAAAAAAAGTCGAATCCCGGATCGAGCACGCAAGGTCAAGAAGAAGAAAGAAGAAATAATAATAGTATCTCCGAAAGTGAGGTATACGCCTCTTGGCGTATACCTCGGTAGAGGATTACTGCCAACAGGCAGTAATCCAACTTTCGGAGATACTGATAAAGTATTGAATTTTATCATTGTTATGAAAATAAGAACAGCTACGAAGAATGACGTAAAGGAAATTGCGAAACTTATGTTGGAAGAATTCTCAAAACCCCCATTCAAAGAGAAGACTACAATAAATTCTGTGATTAAAAGCCTAAACTTTTATTTCAAAATAGGAAAAGTTTTTGTTGCAATAGTTGATAAAAATATAATCGGGGTTGTGGTCTCCAAAGTTGAACAATGGTGGCAAGGTCCAGTTATCCTTATAGAAGATTTAGCAATAAAAGAGGATTTCAAGAAGCGGGGTGTTGGTAAAAATCTTATGGATAAAGTAGAAGCTTACGCAAAAAATAATAAGATAAAGGCTATAAGCTTCAGTACACATAAGAAATCTTCTGCAGTTAAATTCTATAAAAAGCGTGGATACAAAATTGAAAAAAATACTTTATTTATGCGAAAGGAGATAAAATAATCAAAGAGTGCTCCTAGAAATGTTGGGGTTTCTTACACCGCTTCGATGAGCGCTGCGACGAATATCAGGACTTCGGCGAGGACGAATATCTTCAGCGAATCCTTTAAAATCAGGTGGAATTCCTTGCTGCCCCATCTCTCCCGCAGGATGCCTACGGAGAGTATGCCGCCACCGAGCCCTGCTAGAAAGTATGCAACTATCTCAGGCACTCCGTGAAGCATGATGGCGGCCAGGCTTGTTGGAAGCCCATACAAATAAGCTTCTGTCATACCGAGCCCTTGTTGCATAAGGGCTTTTACGCCGAAGCCGACATAGACAGCTATCACCGAGGCGTTCCAGCTCAGTATGAACACAGAGCCCGCGCCAAACAGGATTGAAAGGACAAATGTAAGAAGCATTACCTGGCTGTTATTCAGAAAGAACCTGGTAAAGCTTCCCTCGTTTATGAAGTTGCCTGTGCTGATTGTACGGACGGTTTCTGTCTGGACCTGAAAAATGTTTTCTGATGGAAAGAATATAAAAATAAAGCTCATCGCAACAATGATACCGAGGAAGAACGCCGAAAACACATAGATAAGGCTGCTGTGACGGGTCCACAGATTTTTGTGCAGACGTTTTTCTGCTGTGAGGTCCTCCTTCTTTTCCTCGATGCTAAAAAGCCGCTGGAAGAACGGCACAAATAAGATTGTTATGAGCGCAACAGAAAGCATCGAAGCCTCTGATGGAAAAAGAAAATTTGCGAAGAAAACGGCAATAAACGTATAAATTATTGATATAAAAAAAACGTGCCACGGCTTGTCCTCGGCGTTTTTAGGGTTTATCATCGATTCGAGTACCATAGATATGATTTGCCTGCCGGCAGCATATATAGTTTTGCGGGTGTCGTGGCCGCTGCCTTTTATGCGAACAGGGGTTTTTAATTAATTTTTTATCCTGCTATGGTTTTCATCACTCACAAAAAATTAAATCAAAAATTTTGTGTTGCCACGAAAAAGTGAATTGATGTATTTTTCAGTGGCGTAAAGTTTATAAGAGTTAAAAAACAGAAACATGTGCAGGATAGAGAAGCAGGCTGGACTTGCACGCGACAAACAAGCCGCTTTGCGCCTTGTTTTTTTGCATTCGGTCTTGCTTCATTCTCCTTTATTTTTGCCTTCTATGACTTCTATCGGATACCTTTTCGCAACCTCTTTTACGTCTTCCCTCATGTCCTTTATGTATTCTGGTGTCGTGGGTTCTGATTTTGGTATGAATAGTTTTCTCTCTTTTTTATTGTAGCTGCATATCAGGGCGCTGCCTAAAGAGTTTGCCGAAGAAAACACGTCGATGCCGTCTTTGCCCGGCTCGGTATCGTACCCTTTGACTGCCAATTCACCGAAGAAAACCGTTTCGGCGAACAATCGATAAAATCGGTTCATGATATTTGGCATGTATTAGAAGCCTTTATAAAAGTTTCGAAGATGAGATAAACATACTGATGGTCATGAAAATATATTTGGTTAGCGTAAATGATAGTTACAGAGAAGCAGCGCTTAAAGTAGCCGATGGGTTTATAGACAGCAGAAATGAACTCGATGAAGCTTATGTAAATAAGCTATCTTTAGAATTTGGATTAAGCGGCAAGAAAGTTGTGGTCGTCAGCGACGACTTCGTTTTATGCTACTGCCTCAAAAAAAATGGCGCAATTGTAACGTATTACTCAGATAGTGCGCTTGCATTGAAAGATTGTAGTAAATGGGATGCGGCTGCTGTATTTTTGGATGTAGAGATGCCTGGGATACCAGGCTTTGATATTGCAAGAAAATTAAGGAAGCCGGGGGCTACTGCATGACAGAAAAATTTGGTATAACCGGCTACGGATCTTACATTCCCCGATTAAGAATCAAGGTAGAAGAAATTGCAAATGTGTGGGGCTCGAATGCGGAGCAGATAAAGGAAGGCCTGCTCGTCGAAGAAAAAAGCGTTCCTGACCACGACGAGGACACAATCACAATTGCGGTAGAGGCTGGAAGGAATGCTCTGAAAAGGGCACAGATTGACCCACAAAAGATAGGCGCGCTGTTTATCGGAAGCGAAAGCCACCCGTACGCTGTAAAGCCTTCCGGGACTGTTGTGTCAGAAGCATTAGGAATGGGTCCGCACATCATGGTTGCTGATTTCGAGTTTGCATGCAAGGCAGGCACGGCAGGCATGCAGTGCTGCTTAGGTCTTGTAAAATCCGGCGAAATCGAGTACGGCATGGCTATAGGTGCTGACACTTCACAAGGAAGGCCTGGAGATGCGTTAGAATATACGGCATCAGCAGGCGGCGCTGCATTTGTTATTGGGAAGGATCCTGTTGCTGTGATAGAAGGGACGCACTCGTTTACGACTGATACGCCCGATTTCTGGCGCCGTGAGGGTGAAGATTTTCCGAGGCACGGATCGCGCTTTACAGGTGAGCCTGCGTACTTTAAGCATGTGGTTTCTGCTTCAAAAAATCTGATGGAGAAATTAAGTTTAAGACCGAATGATTTTGATTTTGTTGCATTTCATACGCCCAATGGAAAATTCCCGCTGCGCGCTGCCAAGATGCTTGGATTTGATAAGGAAAAGCTATTGCCTGGATTGATTGTCTCTAAGATCGGAAATACTTATTCTGGAGCAAGCATGATTTCGCTCTGTAATATTTTAGATACAGTTGCGAAGCCTGGACAGAGGATTCTTCTGACTTCCTACGGCTCCGGAGCAGGCAGTGACGCATTTTCGCTTGTCGTTACAGATAGATTACTGACTGTACGGGATTTGGCTGTGAAAACCGAGTCTTACATCAATAAAAAAAGGTACGTCACATACGGCCAGTACGTGAAGCTTAGAAAGAAATTGAAGGGGATTGAATGAGTAAAAGAGTATATTTATTGAATACTCCAGACCGAAAGGGCGCAGAAGCAGCTGGTGCAGGGGGCGTTATTTACGTAGATAAGTTTTGTAACCCAATGTATGTTACAACACAAAAAGACGTAAAAACTGGACAGCGTGGGAGGGGGTTTATAACTGTTGAAGAGGACTACGAAAAAAGTACTGTACTTGCTATAACAAAAAGAACTGGCTGCGCACAGCCTTTAGCAGAATATTTTGTAGAACACTGCCGTTCGTTTTCATTGTATACCGACGAGGAAGCCGCTCTACGCCAGTGTTCTGAAATCAACCCGGATATAGTATTGATTGATGTGTTTGGATTAAACGATCCTTACGGGCTTGTCAGGAGGTTCAAAAGAGTGAAAAAAGGGGTTAAAAATAAACAGGGTGTTACTCAATGAGAAACGTTGCTGTTGTCGGCGCAAGCCAGACTAAATTCGGCGAGCTGTGGGATAAATCGCTGCGTGATTTGGGCGTAGAAGCAGGGCTTGGCGCGATAAGGGATGCGAAAATTGAAAAAGGAAAAATACAGAGCCTGTACGTCGGCAACATGTCAGCCGGCCGGTTTGTCGGCCAGGAACATCTTGGCGCGCTTATTGCTGATAATCTCGGCCTTGGTAACATTCCTGCAACGCGCTGTGAGGCTGCCTGCGCTTCTGGCTCGGTGGCGTTTCGTGACGCTTATTTTGCTGTTGCTTCTGGTCATATAGACGCTGCGCTTGTTGTCGGCGTCGAGAAGATGACTGACGTACATGGATCTGGGGCATTAACAACGCTTGCAGCTGCAGGCGACCAGGAATGGGAGGCAGCGATTGGATTAACGTTTGCCGGACTGTATGCACTGATGGCAAGAAGGCATATGCACGAGTTCGGCACAACATCTGAACAGCTTGCATCTGTAGCCGTGACAAACCACAGAAACGGGCTGAAAAACAAGCTTGCACAGTTCCAGATGGCTATTACGCTTGAGGACGCGCTTACGTCAATGATGATTGCTGATCCGTTAAGGTTGTATGATTGTTCGCCTATAACGGACGGCGCAGCTGCTGTTGTGCTTACAAGTGAAAATGTAGCGAAGAATTTGGATGTTCAGCCGATTTATGTTCTTGGTACTGGCCAGGGCAGCGATTCTATTGCGCTGCATGACAGGAAGTCTTACACAGAACTGCTGGCGACAAAAGCTGCCGCAAAGCAGGCGTTTGAAATGGCTAATTTTGATCACAACAAGATCGACGCAACAGAGGTTCACGACTGCTTTACCATAAATGAAATAATCGCGATGGAAGACTTGGGCTTTGTCGAAAAGGGTAAAGGTGGCAGGTTTGTTGAAAATGGTGCTATAGATATTAATGGTGATATTCCAACAAATACGTGCGGTGGCCTGAAGGTCTGCGGGCATCCTGTCGGCGCAACAGGCGTCAGGCAGGTCGTTGAAATAGCAAAGTTGCTGCGTGGCGAGTGCTTCAACCCAATCAATGGGGCAGAAATCGGGCTGAACCTGAACATTGGCGGCTCTGGCGCGACGGCTGTAGTAAATATTTTCGGAAAGGAACCGAGGAAGGTGTAGGATATGATTGGTAATTATACATGGAAATACAGATTTAATGGATGGCCACCCTTTGGACATTGGGGTTCGCCAGATAGTAATGGTAGGCACTTAGAGTCTGATAGTATTGTAACTGTAAAGTGGGGCGGACATACCTCAAAAATACGCTATTTTTACCACAAATTTGTAGAAGGTGTAATTTATGCGTGTGTGCCTAGCAAAAATCCTAATATTAGAAAAAACCTTTTAATGTACCCGATAAATGAAACGGAAATCTATGCTGGGCGTTCTCCAAAGTTTTGTTGATAATCATGTCACACAGTGGATCTGTTGCAATGTCGTGGAGACTGGCGAAGCATAGATATGCATTGGTAGGCACACGGTGCAAATCGTGCAACCAGACGCATTTTCCGCCAAGGTCGGTTTGCATGGGCTGCGGCCATGAGGAAATTGAGAAGTTTCAGTTTTCTGGCAGCGGTAAGATTTTATCCTACACAGTCATCCATACTGCGCCAGAGGGCTTTGAAAAACATGTCCCGTATGCCATGGCCCTTGTGCAACTGGACGAGGGGCCTGTTGTAAGCAGCCATATTGTGGGTGATCATAAAAATATAGTTATTGGAAAGCCTGTAAGGATGGTCTTCAGGAAGTTATACGAAGACGGGGCCGCTGGGGTAATCAACTATGGTTTCAAGTTCGAAATTGTGGAATAAGCAAGAACAAATTGGTTTGGTCTGTTATTGTGTTGTTGGATTATTATTGGTTTTATCGGGAATTAGTACGGTATCACGCAATTTATACGCATTTCTGTATAGCAGACCCCATTATTTCTAATGAACGACTAGTGGTGAGAACAAGTTTTGAAGAAAAGAAACACAAAACGTACCCTTTCTTTCTTATAACAGTGTTATTTATGTAATTGTTTGTTTAAAAGTTCCACAAGAAATATAGGGGAGCTGTCTTGTTTTGAAACTATATTTTCAGTAACGTTGATTTCCAGTAGAGATATGTTTATATATCCTCCAAGAGAAATAATGGTGTAATTACTTTGGGTTGTTTTTACTTATATTGTGGTTGAATCATTACTGTTTGGCGTGGTTGTCATAATGTAATGATTTCTGGTGGGGTGTTGGTAGTGTCAAGACTGGTCCAAAAGACAAGCATTAGTAGCAACATATTTTCTCAATACATACATAAGGGCAACATCTTTAGGGACAAGAACTATTTGACATCGCTGTTTATTCCTGAGAAGATCACACACCGTGACAACGAAATAGGACAGATAAGCTCGGTCCTCGCGCCGGTGCTGAAGGGCTACCGGCCAAACAACATATTTATTTACGGCACGTGCGGTACCGGAAAGACAATAACCATGAAATTTGTCGCAAGCCAGCTCATTTCTATGGCAAACAGCCCAAAGCTCCGCGTTGTCTACATAAACTGTAAGATGAAGAAGGTGGCAGACACAGAATACAGGCTTGTCGCACAGCTGCTGAAAGAGCTTGGTGAACACGTCCCTGATACAGGCCTGCCGACAAACGTGCTTTACAGAAAATTTTTTGACAGGGTTGAACGTATGAATAGCACAATTATTCTTGTTCTGGATGAGGTCGACACCTTGGTGAAGAAGATCGGGGACGAGTTTTTGTACAACCTCACACGCATAAATCACGAGCTCAAGAACAGCTACATAACCGTTGTCGGCATAACCAACGACCTCTCACTGCAGAACAACCTAGACCTCCGCATCAGATCATCGCTGTCTGAGGAAGAAATCTTGTTCAGGCCGTACAACGCAGCCCAGATTAAAGACATACTCACAGAAAGGGTGTTACACGGCTTTATACCAAGCGCTGTTGACGAGGCGGTTATAAACAAGTGCGCTGCCATAGCTGCACAGGAGCACGGTGACGCAAGAAGGGCGCTAGACCTCTTGCGCGTGGCAGGCGAGGTTGCCGAACGAATGGGGCACAGCGCCGTTGAAGAGCAGCACGTTGACATGGCTGAGCAGAAAATGGACCTGGACCGCATAACAGAAGGCATAAAAGCCCAGCCAACACACTCTCAGGCAGTTTTATACGCAATCATCAAGGTCACAGAAAAAATGAAAACCCAGAAAGGATGGAACGACAAAAGGATATTTACAGGGGACGTATACGAGGCGTATAAGGCAACCTGTGATGGCAACGGGCTGAAACCGTTAACACAGCGCAGGGTCAGCGATCTTATAGGCGAATTAGACATGCTGAGCATAATAACGACGAAGGTCGTATCAAACGGTCGTCATGGAAGAACGAGGGAAATTGTTTTATCGGTTACCGGAAGTGCCTTTGACAGGGTAGTGCAGTTTCTTGACGGCAAGTTCAGCTAATCATCAAGAGACGTTTTGATCTATAAAGGCGGTATCTTTAGCATGAAAGAGGAAATCGTAAAAAAGCTGCTGAGCAAGGGCAAGCTTCTGACACCGGATTTGTTAGCAACGATAACAGACGAACAAATCAGCGGCATGGTTGGCGGAGACCTCGTACTCGATAGGCCGGATTTTGCGCACAGAGAAAGCGCAGCAAAAAAAGACGAAATAAAAATAATCAAAAATCTGACAGCGCCGAAAACCACGCTGACACCAGATGATTTTGCAAATTTTTACAGGGCAAAGTACGAAAAAATCAGAGAAATACTGACAAGCAGAATAAGAAAACCGTTCGTCTCGATAAACAAGGTCGGCGCGTACCTCGATGAGTCCTACGTTATAGGAATTGTGCGTGACATAAGGGACAACGGCGACAAGACCACCGTCGATATCGAAGACAACACAGGGGCGGCCTCAATCATTTTTGAGGGTAAGCCTGATATAGGTACAGACGACGTCGTTGCGATAAGGGCCATTTCATCAAAAAACATCCTGTTCGGAAAGCAGGTCATACAGCCGGACATACCGCTGCGACAGCCAACTGTCGGCTGGGGGAAAGTGTGCCTTGTTTCTAACCTGATGATCGATGAGGCGCCTATCGGTGAAATAGAAAAATTCTTTTTATGGTTTGAGAATGAAGATATAAAATACCTTGTTGTGGCAGGCGACGTCGGTGATATAGGCACGTTCGAACGAATGGTAGACAGGTACTGCAGAGAAAAAGAGGTTGTATTTATCCCGGGCGAGCGGGACACACGCGGCGCTTATCCAAGACTGCCGGTTCAGTTCAGCACGGGGAAAATATTATCACTGAGCGATCCGGCGTTTCTGGAGATAAACGGGGTAAAGATACTCGTCATACACGAATTTGAATTAAGCATGCTAAAAAAGCGTTACCTCGGCCACGGAAAGGCGGTATCAGAGGAAAATTACTTTGTGCTCGAAGACACCCCGGACATCGTGTGCTTCGGCCACGCCAGCGGGTCACAGGTCACGAATTACAAATCAGTTACAATAGCCACATCAGGGTCGATGCTCGCAGACTTCCGGCCGGTTGTCATCGACCTTGAAACAAGGGATGCAAAGCAGGTCCAGATATTCGGAAAGTAATAGTAAAGAACATTATGAAATAAAACGAAATGTTTCATTCGGGGGTATTATTATGCTTTTCAAAATGCAGATATTAGACATAGACTATTTTGTCAATACTAACAAGCCCATTATAAGAATATTTGGGCGCACAGAAAACGGGGCACCGTGCTGTGTACTTTACGACAAGGTAACTCCCTACTTCTACATGAGGCTGAGCGAAAAAATGACGGCAGGAAAAGCCATTACGGCCGTCGAGGGCATGAAAGAAATAAAAGACATCGAGCCAACAGAAAAATTCATCCCGCTCGGCTATCAGAAGAGCAAAACAAAGATGCTCAAGGTCATGCTGTTCAACCCGCAGGACGTGCCGCACGTCAGGGAGAAGCTCATATCCACAGGTATCGCACAGGACGTGTACGAAGCGGATATCATGTTCAAGTACAGGTTCATGGTAGACCACGGACTTAACGGCATGCAGTGGGTAGAGGTCGAAGGCACACACGAACAAAAAACAGTGAGGTCAAAGGTCGCGGCTTACAAGGCAGACAAAATAAACCCCGTTGAGAGCCTGGAGAACGCGCCACTCAGCTATATGGCCCTTGATATTGAATGCATACCTTCGGACGACAAAAAGCCCGTTGACGCGAGGCACGACCCAATCGTTATGGTATCGCTCTCTTTCAGGCCGGACTTCAGGGGCTCAAAATCCACAGTTCTTGTGGCGAAACCATTTTTTGGCGACGGCGTAAGGGGCTTTAGAAACGAAAAGGAGATGCTCGAAGAGTTGCTGTGCATTATCGATTCTTATGATCCCGACATAATAACAGGCTACAACATAAATTCATTTGACCTGCCTTACATAATCGAAAGGCTAAAGCAAAACAAGCTGCCTTTGTCAATAGGAAGGTGTGACAAGGACGCATTTTCCAAAACTTATGGCATAACCCAGGAGTTTATTGTAGCCGGGCGCGTTGTTGTTGACCCCTACCAGATACTGAAAAGAGACCCGTGGGTAAAGCTGCACCGCTACGACCTAAGAACAGTAGCAAAGAAGCTCCTCGACGAGGAAAAACACGGGGTTGCGTACTCGGAGATGGCAGAGCTCTGGAACAGCACAAGGCAGAATATGGTAAAATTCATTGAGTACTCGAGAAAGGACGCGGACCTGTCGATGAAACTGCTCATAGAAAAGGGAATGCTCAACAAATTCTTTGAGCTTTCAAAGATATCAGGCGTCCTTCTTCAGGATACCTTCGGTGGGCAGACAAAAAGGATAGAGACAATGCTTCTTCACGAGTTTAAGAAAAGGGATGTTGTCATGTCATCGGCGCACTCCAGGCAGGAGCTCTACAGGCGCACAAAAGAACGAGAAGAAAAAGAGCTCAAGGGCGCCACCGTGCTGGAGCCAAATAAAGGCCTGCACGCAGATACGTGCGTCATAGTCCTGGATTTCAAGAGCCTCTACCCTTCCATCATGAGGACGTACAACATTTCGCCAGACAGCGTCCTTACATCAGAGACAGCAGATCTAAAGCACCACGAATCGCCGATCGGCACACTTTTCGTGGACCAAGACTTATACAAGGGAATATTTCCCTCTGTTTTGGAAAGGCTTATCGAGACGCGAAGCAAAATTAAAGGACTCATGAAAACAAAAACCGGCGAAGAAAGAAGAATCCTCAACGCCAAGCAGCTCGCATTGAAGGACATGTCAAACTCGTTCTACGGGTATACGGGATACGTGAGGGCAAGGCTTTACATGATCGACGTTGCGAACTCTATAACAGCCTTCGGGCGCGAAAATCTGGAAAAGACAAAAAATCTGGTGGAAAAAGAATTTGGGCTTGAGGTTCTGTACGCTGACACGGATTCCATGTTCATCAAGACAAAAACGACCAATCTGGATGAGGCCAAAGAGACTGGCAAAAAGATATCAGAATTCGTCACAGAAAACCTGCCAGGCCAGCTGGAACTGCAGTTTGAGAAAATATACAGGACGTTTCTTATCCTGTCAAAAAAGAGATACGCCGGCTGGAAGTTCGAACAGACAGATAACGGGTGGACCGATGAGATAGACATGCGCGGCATCGAGACCGTGCGAAGAGATTGGTGTGCCCTCGTGAGCGAGACGATGATGACAACGCTGAACATAATACTCAAGGAAGGGGACGTACAGAAGGCAATAGATTACATAAAGGGCATATTGAACAAGCTGCGCAAGAACGAGATACCGATGGAAAAACTGACAATCATAAAGGGCATCACACAGGGGCTGGACAGCTACAAAGGCATTCTTCCGCACATAGAGCTTGCAAGGAAGCTTGCGGCAAGAAACCCATACGACGCGCCAAAGATCGGCGATCGGATAGGATTTGTTATTATCAAGGGCAACCTGATGCTTTCAAAGCGCGCAGAAGACCCGGCGTACGCCGAGAAGCACAACATACCAATCGACTCGAACTACTATATCGAGAGCCAGCTGTTTCCGCCGATAGAAAGAATTCTCTCTGCGGTAGGCGTCGAAAAGTCAGAGCTGCTTGGAAACGGACGGCAGGTAAGCTTAGGAGACCTGCTGCTGGGAAAAAGGCGCACCACAAAAAAGGACATCGACATCGCATACAACCATACCGAAGATACGAACGAAAATACAGCCGGCGAACTGGGCGGATGGGACGAATTTGTGTGCAAATCGTGCAACCGTAGCTACAGGCGCGCGCCTATAAGAGGCCTGTGCGACTGCGGCGGAGAGGTCCTCATCAGCTTCCACGGCTCATTGGGAAAGAAGGTCGTACTTGAATAACATTTTCTTCAATCTTTCAGGCACTGTCAACTTAAGGGTGGTTAGCCATTGCTAACCACCCAGAAAGGGCTGTTGTCAAAGCAGATAGACGCACTTTAGTGCGTCAGTTTGTTTCAACAGCCGTTAAGGTGACAGTGCCAATCTTACACGCATTTTATGTTTTACGATTTAGCAATTGCGCTAACTAAAATTTTAAATACTGCAGACCACGACATGTCTACAGTCGAACGGAAAGTGGTAGCGCATGAACAGGCACATAAAGGTAATCAACGGCAGAAAATATTATTATTCTTCTATTAGGAACGGGAAGAAGGTTACAAGCAAATACCTCGGCCCCGTCGAGCGTATAAGAAGGAGCAGGAAGCCGGAACTCGAGAACACACCAGAAAACCAAATGCCCGAGGACACAACACCGGAAGAAGATGAAAATTATATCGGGTAATTTTTTCTAGCATGATTAAAATAAAAAGAAAACTAAAATATTGTATTCTTTTCAGCATCTTTTTAAACGTCTCTGCCCTTTATCGTCGACCTTCTATTAGCCTTTGCACGCTCCGATGCGCGGTCAACAAGCCTTACAATTTCCTTGTTTAGCGCGTCAACGGCGTCGCCACCAAGATTCATTTTCTTCTTCTTTGCCCATGCACGAACCTTGCTTTTTACAACCAATGCGTCTCCCATCGTTATCACACTCCAAAAATAAAGTAAGCCTGACTTACTTCATAGGAATCATTGCAAAATAACGTTTTTATAGCAATACAAGAAGGCAAACAGAATATTATTTCCTCGTTGTAACTAGTAAGCTGAAATTTTTCTGACGGTTTCTATGAAGAAACAGCATGAAAGCTCATTATATCTACATGAAAAGCCAGAAATAGTCGTTTCAACTCATACAAGCTGTTTGCATTCCCTTTGCATGCTGATGCAATCCTGGCAGAACATAGAATTGATTCACTATAAGAGTTTTATCACATCTATAAAACCATGCTATAATTACATTTTTCAGGATTTCATTCTACAGGCCAGCGTAAAATAAGATCGTCGGAAGTATGAGCACACCCATGAGATTCCCGCGCTTTATCCCGAGAAAATTCGTCAAAACGCCTAGGGCCGTGCACACAGCCAGAAGAAAAATACCAAGAGGACCTGTAAATATAAACGCCACGATCACTATCATTGCAATCACAAACTTTCCTAAAATAGCGTAGTTAATTTTTGAAATGTAATTTACAGCCACACGCGCCAGTACGAGCGTCACGACAACCGATACGCTAGAGGCAACCAGCACCAGGGCAACGATAAAAATTACATCTGCAAAGGTCAGGGTAATTAACTGGCTTATAGCTACAGCCAGCCCGCTTCGCGAGTGGCTTATCAGGTACAGGCTCAGCACAGACAGAATCATATTTGCCGATGTGAGTGCGCCTATAGTGAGAAGAAAAGATCTGTCATTTTTATCCACCGTCGCTAATGTTGCTATTTCGCTGGAACCAATGCCAGGCAGGAAGCCTGATGCTACGCCGCCTAGCGTTCCTGAGATAACAGACCTGTTCACCGTCTTTTTTGAAACAAAGTCGTACGACAGTGTCTGGCGCTGGAGCGCCGTTTTTCTGCGTATCTGGAGTAAAAGCATGCTCGCACCAAAGTAACCCGAAAATATAGGAAATAAAATTATCGTGCTGTCAACGGGCAGATGGCTGGTCATAATGCCCGTCAGACCTGATAAAAAGAAAACCAGCAGTGCGAGCATTTTCTTCTTCCCGTTTTCAGACAAGACCATTAGGAGCACGACAAATATCAGGAGAAGATAGATATGAGGCGTTATTGTATCATAAATTACCGGGATGGCGAAAAGCAGGACAGGAAGAAGCAGTGAAACCAAAATGACAGCGCCTAGGCCGCCTACGACTGCAAGTTTCACGGCCTCGTAACCGTGGCCAGCTGATAGCAGACGGTGCCCAGGCAAAACAGAAAGTTCCTTTCCTGGGTCTGCGGCGCCGAGCATGATGGATGGAACAAAATCTACAAATGAATTTGTTATGCCCATAGAAATAATGAGCGCCAAGATATTGAACGGGTTAAGCGACAGCGCGGCGAAAAGCGGAACCAGCAAGACAATCATGTTGGGATGCACGCCAGGTATCAGCCCCATGACTATGCCAAGAATAATTCCCAGTACCAGAAACAAAAATATTTCCAGCATACCTTTAAATTTAGGGAATGAAAATAATTAAAGGCAAATGATAACACCCCTTTCTGGAGCATTAGCAACGGCTAATGCATGGTGAAGCAAAGCTTCACCTGCACAAGTGGAATCTTCGATTCCACTATGTGCTCCTTAAGTTGACAATGCCAAGGCAAATTGGTGGTACAATGTTTGGAGCGCCCGACCCGAAAAAGCTTGAAAAGGTGATGAAGAAACTAAACATGAATGTGCAGCAGATTCCTGCGGACGTAGTTGTCATAAAAACAAAATCGAAGAGCATAATAATCTCCAACCCGGAGGTCATGCTGGCTAATATGATGGGCCGCGACATCTACCAGGTTACGGGCGAGGTCTCGGAGTCCGTGCCAGTCAACGAGGACGACATAAAAATGGTTATGGACAAGACCGGCAAAGACAGGGAGACGGTCGTCAAAAAGCTCGAGGAGCTTGACAATGACCTGGCAAAAGCCATCGTAGAGCTGAGAGAAGCCGAGAAAGAAGAAAAATGAACTTTCTACAGTATCTCCGAAAGTTGGATTACTGCCTGTTGGCAGTAATCCTCTACCGAGGTATACGCCAAGAGGCGTATACCTCACTTTCGGAGATACTATTCTATTCCTTCATGAGGCGTTCAATAATAACGCCGTAGGTAGGGCGCGTTACCAGGATTCCTACAAGCACGCCTATTATCGTTATGAGTGCGAAGCCGCGCAGCAGCCCGAAGCCGATAAACATAAGCGGCAGCATCGCCGCAATAACAGTGCCGGCTGTGCCGAAAACGACAAAGAACGCCTTCTTTATTTTTTCATGAAGCGTTTCTTCGTATTCCCCCTCTTTTCTTAATGCGCGGTCAAGAATTATTATCTGGTCGCTTATGCCTGTGCCGACTGACGCGATTATGCCTGCTATAGCGGCTAGGTCAACCGTCCATCCAATAATGGTCGACACGCCAATGACAATAAGTATTTCTGTTATTGATATAAAAATCATCGGTACGACCAGCTTTGGCTTTCTGTACCGCAGCGATACAAAAATAATGACGCCAAGCAGCGCAGCAAGCGCAGCAAAGATAGCACTCTTCAGGAACCCTGCGCCAAGGGTTGGAGAAACAGTGTCAAGCTGGACAATCTCAACGGTAGTCGGGAGCGCGCCCGATCGCAGTATCGACTGCAGCTGTACCATCTCACGGGAGGATTCTTTTTGTGTGTCGGCGCCGCCGCTAATTGCGATCTCTGTTTCTGTTCTGCCTTTAAGAGATGATGCTATGTTGAGAGAATCTACTAAATTACCGTCCAGGTAAAAGACTATCGGCGATTCCAGGTATCCTGTGGCGAGCTGGTTGATATTGTTTGTGACGTATGCAAATTTCTGCGCGCCTGTTTTGCTCAGCTGAACTGAGAACGTCCAGCTGTAGCCGTCTGCCAGCTTTTCTATTCTTGTTCTCTGCGGATCTAGAAATACTGTGACTACGTCATCACCACCAAAGACTTTTGCGGTGATGTTAACGCGGCCGGAATTTATGTCGTTGAGCATGAAATCAATGCCCGACAAATAAAACGGCTCGCCGGTATGTACATTTTTGCCGTCGATAACTATGGAAGAATTTTCTACAGGCACTGCATAATTTTTGTCCAGTTTCAGCGCGAATTGGTTGCCCGTTACAGATACGGTAAACGGTATCCTGGCCTCGAAGTTTCCCTGACTCTCTATAAGATTTTTGAGTTCCTCTTTTGTGCCGCCTGCTATGTTTACTTCTATGAAGCCTTTACCCTCGTAATAAATCGGTTTGAAGACAGACTCGCGCAGACCATAGAAGTTGATTCTCTCCTCAAGCGTGGATATTACCTGATCTAAAGTTGCGTTTGTAGAAACGTTGGGCTCGAGGATGGCACGGACACCACCTTTTATGTCAAGCCCGAACCTTATATTTGTAGAAGGCACGCTGTTTGCACCGATGCCGAGCGTACCGTTTAGATTCACATACTTTATTCCTTTGCCCGTGCCAATTTTGACTATACCAAAATAATTATCGTTAAACATGTCGGCTGTTGCAGGTTTGTCGTCTACTGTGTAAATCACTTCTCCAAGATCAATATTGTTGACTATTGTTCTGTTGACGGAGACAACAACAAAACCATGTGGATTTGGATTTGGCGCTATAACAATTATAGAAACAACTATGAAAAAAATCCATATGAGCACTCTAGGATTTTTCAAAAACGTATTCATCGCTGAGCACCCCTTTGCTTTCTCTCTATCCACAACCGAAGCACACCGGCATTCGTGAACCACGTAGCAGGCATGTCTATTACCAGGCCTATGAGCATTACAAGGGCAATCTGCTGTATCACAGTCGAACCAGCTAGGAAGAACATACACACCAAAGCTATCAGCGCAGTCCCGGTTAAGGTTATCCCGGTTTTCGCAGCTTTTCTTATGCTTTTAGAATAGTCGGTTCTGCCGCTTTTTAGCAGTTCTGTTGTCAGCAGTATGTCGGTGCTGACAGAATAACCTATCAAGGCAAGTAGCGCACCTATCACGGGCAATGACAACGGCATATCTATTATAGAAAGTACAGCCATCGTGCCCAGAATATCTGTCAGTGCGGCAAAAAGCACGATCAACGACGGAACTACTGCCCTGAAGAGCATGAAAACCGTAATCGCCATCAGCACAAATGCAGCGATCATAGCCGTCTGTGCTTGCTGAAAAAAAATGTTGCCGATTGAAGGACCTACGATGCGTATGCTAGGCTCACCCTGCAGGACAGCAATATTTCTTATCTGTTCGAGCACGTCATTTTCATCGGCACCAAAAGGCATTTCCACAAGCAGGAACCTTGTCGCGCCTGACGTTAGGCGAACATTTGCATACGGAACTGCAGATTTTATTTTACCTATGTCAGCATCTTTCACCTCGACCGTTATTAACTTTCCACCGCTCAGGTCTATATCCCTTTCCAGAAAAGAACCCGTTGTTATTATGTTGTTTGCCAGCAGCGCAACAGAAAAGATAAGGAACACTATTGTTATCCACATGAATGCTTTCCAGTGCTTGTCGGTGAACATATACATGCACTTCTATGCACATCTTTTAATCCCTTGCCGTAATTACGGGAGCATTACAAGCAACTTGCACTTATAATCTTTAATAATTTTTAGTGAATGAGTGTTGTCATGTACGACGTTGTTATTGCCGGTGCCGGTATCGCTGGAAGCTACCTGGCGTCAAGGATAAACCCAAAGTATAGCGTGCTTATTTTGGAGCAAAACAGAAAAGTAATTCCAAAGGACAGCGGCATAGTTTCTACAAGGTTCGACAACATTTTTGGTGGTTCTGCCAAAAAGCTTGTAAAATTCAGAATAAACAAAATGGAATGCGTATCGCCTTCCGGGCACACGTTTTCCCTTCAGTCAGACGAGCCTTACGCATACATACTCAGAAGGAAAATGTTCGGCAGGTCTCTTAGAAAAAACGCAAGGAAAAATGCAGACATTTCTTATGAAACCGTCGAATCGGTCAAGTTTGCTGAAAACTGTGCGGTCGTTAAGACAAAAGACGAAGAATACAGGGCAAAAATTGTCGTCGGGTGTGACGGCACTAATTCTGTTGTAAGGCGTGCAATGAATATAGAAAATCCAAAAGTCGCGCTGGGTATAATGGTGAAGACACGGCAAAAAATGGAAGGCGACATAAGCGTATTTTTCAACAAATATTTCTCGCCGGATTTCTTTTCTTGGATTATACCGCAAAACAACGAGTACGGAATAATGACGTGCGTACGGCCAAAAGATTACTTTGACTATTTTGTCAAGAAAACGTACCTGCCACCGGGTAAGATGTACGCCTACATGATACCGTACACTTACACAAAAAGCTACGAGAACAACGCGCTCCTGATAGGCGACGCGTGCGGCCAGAATAAGCCGCTGACTGGAGGCGGAATAATGTACTCGATGATGGCGGCGCAGCACGCCGCTGATGTAATAAACAGCGCGCTGAAAGAAGGTACGTTCAGCAAACATTTTCTCAGCAGCTATGAAAAAATGTGGAAAAAGGATATAGCATGGGAAATAGAGAAGCAGTATATGCTGAGAATGATATACAGAAAACTGACAAACAAAGAAATCGATGGGATGTTCAAAGATTTTGGTTACGTCCTGTCCATGCTCGACGGCTTTGATTACGACAAGCTCAGCGACGAATGGAAAAAACTCCCGAAATTCAAACTTGCACGGTTTCTTTTGCCAAAGATAACAAGAATTATTGGCAAATAATGATGGAATTCCATTAAAGTATGATGGTCGACGTAGACATATACGTCAGTTGACGTATATGTCAGCTAGAGGCATTATCGACAGATAATGCCTCTCACGTCGACCATCATCATACGAATATGGAATCCTATCTAAATAATCGGTATTTAAACATTTTTCTCAAACATATGCAAATATGTTAATAAACAAGAACACGTTGTTGGCATTTCTGAGTAAACGCTGGGTGATCATAGCTCTTGTTGTAATCATGATTCTTGGGATGTATATAAGACTTATAGATTACAGGTGGCCTTACCTCAGAAATATTGACTCGTACAATTTTGCCAGAGATATAGAAGATATAGTTAACAACGGTGGAGCACTTCCAGCAAGAAATGAACTTGCGCAGGCGCCTTTTGGTGTTGACAGAGTTATAAGCCAAGATTTCTACGTCTATTTCAGCGCATACGCATATATGTTTTACCATATATTTTCGCAAGGCACGTCACTATTTCAGTTTCTTATATGGTTTCCAGCATTTCTTGCTGCCCTGATGGCTATACCAATGTATTTTTTGGCCAAAACACTGTACGACAGGAAGGCGGGTGTGCTGGCAGCGGCATTTATCATGTTTGACGCATCGATTATAGCGCGAACGCTTGGCGGCGACCCGGACAGCGACGGAATAGTCCTTCTGATGCCTCTAGTTGTCATGGCACTTTTTGTTGTAGCGCATAAAATATCGTTGGAACAAGGATTTCGAAAGAAAACAATCGTACTTTCAATTGCAGCCGGCTTAGCACTTACAGCGTGGTACTATACATGGAGCGGATTCTGGTTTGTTGTTTGGCTGATAACAGGATTTGTGTTTCTAAAGATCGTTACAAGTTTCATAAAAACAAAAAATGCAAGGCAAACATTACACAATTATAGGTCTCCGATATTTTCTTATGTCATAATTATTTTGCTGTTCTTCGCCTTTACCGTTCCGGTTTTCGGCGTCAACCCTATCGTTTCCACGATAACAGGACCAATCCAGTTTCCGGAAATCAAAAGCGAAGCAAGAACCTTCCCGAATGTTTATGTGTCTGTCGCTGAGCTTCAGAACCCTTCTGACGCCAAGGAAATAATAAACCGCATAGGCTCGCCATTTTTCCTCATGATATTCTGTATTATCTACCTATTATTTTCGTTTATAAAAAAGAGGCAGCACCTTGACACAATTATTTTGCTCGCCATATGGTTTGTTGGCCCATTCTTGGCAACACTTGTTGCTATAAGATTTACAATACTGTTTTCAGCCCCGGTAGCTATAGCTGCAGGAATTTTATTTTCTAAATTGTTCCGTTTGGCTAGCGGTGAGGATAAGAACATGAGTGATTAGCATGGACATAAACGCGAATAAATTTACTGCAGGCATCATCAGTATAGTAATCATATATGTGCTGTTGATTCTCTTTAGTGGCGTACAAACAACCTGTGGTTCCATGACGTCCCAGGACTGGATTGACGGATATTCATTACAGCTCTATATAGGTGCCGCTGTTATATTTCTTATAGCCATAGGTGCACGTTTTGGCAAAAGGATAAATAACAGAGAACTGTTTTCATTCGTTCTCTTGGTTATAATATTCATATTTTTTGTGAATGTCTATTACCTCGATAGTCTAAGAATCTCAGAGTGTTCTGGTACCGTGCTTTCGGACAACTGGTGGGAGGCACTTAACTGGATAAAGAACAATACAAAGGAATGCGCCGTCATCGCAACGTACTGGGACCCAGGGCATTTTATAACTGGCATAGCTCGGCGTGCTATTGTATTTGATGGAGCATCTCAGGGTTCTACTATAACATTGCCAACCGACGAAACAAAAACCGGGATCGTTATTGAGCAGCAAGACCACGGCATAAACCGCGTATTGTTTTATAAAGACGGAACTGTTACAAGGGCACGAATACAGGACATCGGAACAACACTGTTCACAGGCAACGAGACGTTAGCTGTGAAAATTCTGAAAGATTATAAAAAGCCCGACTGCGATGAACTCTACTATATCGCGTCCTCGGATCTTATAGGTAAAAGCCAGTGGTGGACTTATTTCGCCACGTGGAACCCGACAAATGCGCCGAACTATGGGCAGCGGCACAACTACGTCATAATACCGCTAGAATCCGCGCGACCTGTTTTAGACCAGAACGCTATAGCATTCTATTACAGGGTTGCACAAGACAGCGCGTTTGTTTTGTACGAGACAAATGGCACGCTCAGGCCTTTTCTGCAGCAGCAAAACAACCTTCTTCGCGTAGAGAAATTATGGTACTTCGACCGTCAGGGTGCATTCAATTTGTATAACGACGCAGCGGCAGAGGTCAAGGGGACCTTATGGTTAGACGGTTCAAGGCAAACACTCCTCTTTATGACACCAGAACTGGAAAATGCGCTGTTTACAAGGATGTTTCTGTTCAACGGCGTAGGTCTAAACAGTTTCGAATTCGTAAATAGCTGGGGCGGAGAGGTCAAGCTTTTCAGGGTACGGTTCAACGAGACAGTCTAAAAACTCAAAATATAACAATACATTTTCTTATTTGAAGGCGATTAAAATGAAAGAATTATCAGTTTCTGTTGTCATTTCTGTTTATAATAGAAAAGACCTCATGAAAAAAACCATTGATGCAATGCTCAGGTCTGACTACAAGAATTACGAGATTGTTGCCGTTGATGGCGGCTCAACAGACGGGACGCTTGAAATGCTGAACGCATACGCAAAGAAGAGCAAGAGGCTGAAAATTCTTGTCGATAAAACACCAGGAAGAAACGCCGCAAGAAATACAGGCATCGATATGGCAAAGGGCGAAATAGTTATTTTTGTAGATTCCGACTGCATCGTCGAAAAAAACTGGATGGAAGAGATTGTAAAGCCGTTTTCAGACAAATCCGTTGGCGGAGTTATAGGACGGACTGCCGCTGATAAAAAAGGGCTTTTCTGGTACCACATGGAAAACGATTATTTGCAGTTCATAGGGCATAACAGCGCCTACAGGATGAGCATAATAAAAAAAATCGGCGGATTTGACAAAAGGTTTAAAATAGCCAGAGAAGATACAGACCTCGCGTGGAGTGTTATAGAAAGCGGCTACAAAATGGTGTATTGTGAAAAAGCAAGGATGACACATATTTCAAAAAAAGTTTCTGTGTTTTACAGGATTAAAAACCAGCGGACATTCCTCTATGATGGTCTGCTCATAAGAAAGCACGCCAAATTGTACAAAAAATATTTTTATAAAAATGGCATGCCAGCAACTATATGGCCAAGTGTCTTTTCGCCTTTCCTGCTTTTAGCGTTTCTTTATTCGGCGGCATTTTATGCCACAGCAGCAATATTCATAGTTTTAATATATTTGATAATTGCTGGTAGAAAACTAGTCGAAGATAAAGACGGATCAATTGGTGAAAAGTTAAAACTATTGATTTTCATATGGATTATACCACTGTCAAGGTTTTATTATTTCACAAAAGGATACATAAAGTTCAGGAAGGCTGATATCAAATGATATACTTGCTTGGGTATAAGGGATTTGTTGGATCAGCAATAGGAAAATATCTTCAGTCAAAACGAATAGATTTTGCTGGTATAGACAGGGATAATTATACAGACTTTGTTGGCAGCAACTGTGATATATTTATAAACGCAGGCGGTTCTTCAAAGAAGAGGCTGGCCGCGGAGGACCCAAAAAAAGATTTTGAACTCAATGTATTGTCGGTATTGAATACAGTTGTGGATTTCAGATTCAAGAAATACATACTGATATCGTCTATAGACGTCTATAATGACGTTTCAGACACAAAAAGGA
Organism: uncultured archaeon; assembly: GCA_964373255.1. Taxonomy (GTDB): domain Archaea; phylum Aenigmatarchaeota; class Aenigmatarchaeia; order GW2011-AR5; family GW2011-AR5; genus JACPVU01. The sequence goes on along the minus strand of CAYJTG010000003.1, from coordinate 71,643 downwards.
ACAGAGAAGACGCAAAGATTACGCCTGAGAAGCTCAGCAATTACGGGTTCGGCAAGTGGCTGTGCGAACAGATCGTCAAAAAATACACAAACGACTGGCTGATAACAAGACTCGGTGGTATGGTTGGGGAAGGCCTGAAGAAGAACGCCATATTCGACCTTATGACAAAAGGCACGTTGTTTGTCAGCCCAAGATCCGAATACCAGTACATAAACACGTCTGGTGTTGCTAGAATAATTTATCAGATAAGAAACCAAAAAAATGAAATATTCAATATCTGCGGTGACGGAACAATCAAGTTAGAGGAGGCGGCTAAATTTGTTGGAGTACGCCTTGATAAAAATCTTTACAAACTGAAGAAAGAGGCGTACAATGTCAACGTATCGAAAATAAAAAAGATCTGTAGTATCGAGAAGACACAAAAGACCGTTTTCGATTTTGCAAGAGGAAAATGATTTTATGGCAAAACTTTATATTGGTTGTGGCGCTAAACGGAAACAAGGCTACGTAAACTGCGATATATCTAAGGCCGTGAAGCCCGACGTTGTTGTGGACGTATGTAATTTGTCAGAAAAATTCAAACAAAACAGTATAGATGAAATATTTACAGAGCACACGATAGAGCACGTTAAAGACTTTGAAAAGGCGATGTCAGAAATACACAAGGTGCTAAAAAAAAGCGGCAGGGCGTACATAGTTGTGCCTTACGCCACAATACCGAGCGCCTACCATCCGCACCACAAGTGGTATTTTACAAAGGAGAGCTTTGCGCCATTTATGGCAGGCAACAATCTGAGCTACTACTACAAATTCCATTTTTCTGAAGTTACGACAAACCTTGTGTTCAGCAGATTTTTTTCTTGGATGTCGCCTATAGCAAATAGGTTTCCGTGGCTTTATGAAAATTCAGGACTCGCGTGGATATTTCCGGCAAAAGAGCTTCACGTAGAATTAACTAAGTAAAGAACTAAGTAAAGACTGTTTTATGCTTCAAAGTCAACTCCGATTCCATGTTCTTCCACTTGAACAATGCAATATGTACGATCATTACATATCGCCAGTTGTGTTCGTATTTCACAATCTTACAGTACCTTTTTCGTAGTTCTCTTCAAACCACTGTATCGTTTTTTTCAGGCCGGTTCTTAGATCTGTTCTGCATTCAAAGTCAAGAATGTTTTTCATTTTTGTGACGTCAAATATTTTTCTCATCTGGCCGTCAGGTTTGGACGAGTCCCATACTATACTTCCATCAAAGCCGATAAGTTCTGATATTGTTTCTACAAGTTCTCGTATAGGTACTTCTGTGCCGGACGATATGTTTATTATCTGCGGACCGTTATAATCCTCTAGGACTTTTATAAGGCATTCTGCTACGTCTTCCACAAAAACAAAGTCTCTTGTAGGTTTGCCACTGCCCCATACGACTACCTCGTTTTTGTGTTCTTTCTTTGCCTCGTAAAATTTTCTTATTAACGCCGGAATAACATGTGAATTGTTCAGTGAGAAATTATCGTACGGGCCGTACATGTTGCCAGGAACAACAGTAACGGCGTTCAGCCCGTACTGCTGCCTGTATGAATTACCCTGCTCAGCAACCATGCGCTTTGTCACAGAGTACGGGCCGCTTTCTTTTTGCGGATAGCCTTCCCACAGGTTTTCCTCCTTTATAGGGCTTTGTGCGTTTGCCGGATAGCTGCAGCCACCTATGCACGAAATTATTTTTTCTACATTATTTATATAAGCTTCATGAAGAAGCATTGCGTTCATTATAAGGTTCCTGTAGCAGAAGTCAGCAGGATAGGTTTTGTTTGCTAATATACCACCTACGTACCCTGCAAGATTGATGATGATTTCAGGCTTCAAATCCGCAAACATTTGCCTTACTTTTATCTGCTCTGTAAGGTCGTAATCCTTAGAGCTTAGTACAATGACATTTTTATACCCAGCTTTAGTTAGAGAATGTGTAAAATTCCTCCCAAGAAATCCAGAAGCACCAGCAACAACTATTTTTTTAGCCTTCAATGCCATTAAATCGCCTCAAAAATTTGTGTAGTGTTTATCAAAAAGCTGTTCATACCCTTTTATTAGTTCTTCTATTCCGTCTTCCAAAGAATATCTACACTTAAATCCAGCAGACATTATTTTTTTGTTTGAAATAATGTAGTTTCTTTTGTCGGGGTCTTTACCTATTTCTGACGCGTGTATGTAAAGGTCTTTTTGAGCAGTACTTTTTAGTATGTCTTTAATTTTTAGTGATAGTTCCTCTTTTGACAGGTTTGCATCTTCCAAGCCTACGTTATAGGGTTCATTTTTCATCGATTCAAAATTCTCTATACAATGAACAAAACATCTGGCAGCATCACGAACGTGCAGAAAATCTCTTTTGAAGTTCTTTTCGAATAGTACAATGTAGCCGTCTTTTATCGCTTTGTATACAAAGTTATTTACCAAGAGATCTATCCTCATTCTTAGCGAGAACCCGAAGCATGTGGCTAATCTAAGCGTTATTGTATTGTTAGATTTCAACAGCTCTCTCTCTGCCTCGACCTTTGTTGTGCCATAAATCGATATAGGTTCTAGTGGTGTTTCTTCTGTACAATAAATGTCGCTGCTTTTAGTTCCGTAACCGCTGTTTGTTGTAGGAAAAATTATCTTCTGTCTTTTCTGGTCTCTTATTTTATTGATGGACGCAATTGCTTCATAATTAACAGATTTGGTAAGTTCTTTATCGCGTTCTGATGCGTTTGCGCCAACTATTGCTGCTAAAGGGAGAATAAAATCGAAATTCGGGACTATTTTTTTCAATAATTCCGTGTCCCTTACATCACCATTTATGAACCGGAAGTTTTTATTGTGAAACAGGTGCAGGAGTGAGTTTTGGTTGTACATAAGATTATCTAAAACTGCTACGTCATAGCCAAGATTGACAAGGTGTTCTGTTAAAACCGACCCTAAATAACCGGCGCCGCCTGTGATAAGTATTTTTTCATTCTTCATGTACCTAAGTGTAAAGGAAAAAGTATTAAAGCCTTTTTAATTGACAACACCGCCAAGCTAGTGTAAGCAGTTTTTGTAGAGATTTTCTATTTTTTTTGTCGTTTCATCCCACGAAAATTGCTTTGCCGTTTGGTAACCATTTCGAGCCATTGCATTTCTTCGGTTTTTATTCTGGATGATGTCTACGATAAGTTCTGGGAGTTTTTCTTTATTCGTGTACCGTACAGAATTTTTGCCGTTACAAAAGAAGTAACATTTAAGATCCCTTGCTATAACAGGCACTTTGCACGCCATGGCTTCCAACACAATCAGGCCGAGACCTTCAACAAACGATGGATTTATCAGTACGTCAGAAGACTTGATAATTTCAAATTTCTTTTTTTCATCGACAAATCCAAAGAATTCGGCATCTATTGAAAGATCACTGGCTAATTTTTTGAGTTCCGCTTCTTTCGGCCCCGAACCAACAACATTTAGCTTTATATCTGGAATTTTTGCTCTTACCTTTGCCACAGCGTGTAGGACAGTCTCAACATTTTTATAGCCCTCTAGCCTGCCGACATACACGACTGTATTTCCCCCTTTTTTGCCATTTATACTATTAATCAGCCGCATGTCCACGCCGCTTGGTATCATCTCTACTGTCGATCTGAATTTTAAGTTTTCTAGCTTTTCCTTTGTTTCAGGTGAATTAGCTATTATTTTTGTATATTTTGTTTTAGACCATACGAATTCCATAAATTTACCTATGTTAGAATACGGAAAAGCAAAATGACGATTCCATTTATTCCAATAAATATCATGAAATGTCGCAACCATCGGCTTTTTAATGATAGGTTTCACGATGCCCATAAAAGAAGCCATTCCTTGGTTGACGTCTATAACGTCATATTCATTTTTTACAGCTTTGAGAAATGCAGGAAAATAGCTGGCCAGAGGCATGAAACTCCTTCTATTGAGAGGATGAGAAATTCCAAGCCTTCTTATTTCTATACCATCTATAACTTCTTTATCAGGAACCCCCCTCAATCTTAACGCGTATACAGTTATTTCATGGCGTTTTGCAAGCCTTTTGGCTATCTCATAGTATCGCCTTTCAGCACCCCCAAGCATATACGGATAGAAGAGTTCTGAAAGCATGCATATTTGCATGTTACTTCACCACCAAAAATTTTGTTAGTTTTATTGTTAGTTATGCCAAAAAGCACAAGTTTTTAGCATCTAGAAAGTCTCACTTTCTAAGCATATATGACGCAAACTGTAATATATATAATTCTTTACTTGCTTGAGGATGACGTTAAAAAATTATCGATACGTGATTTAAACAGAAACAATAATAACATGCACATTACGTTGAGGTTATTTAATGGAAAACTATAAAGAGCATATTGCTAAAAGCACATTTACTGTATTGATCATAGGTCTAGCAGGGACATTGCTAGGTTATGGATTAAGAATATATCTTGCCCGTAACCTCAGTGTTTTAGATTTTGGTATGTTCTATTCTGTGCTAGCATTTTTATATTTTTTTGGGGTCTTTAAGGATTTTGGTCTTGGCCAAGCTGTCACCAAATTTATATCGGAATTTCAGAGTAAAAAGGAATTCGCCAATCTAAAGTCTATTATATATTATTCATTTATTTCGCAATTTTTTGTAGGTTTAATAATATCTGTCACGCTGTTCTTTTTATCAGATATAATAGCTGTAAATTTTTTTCATGACGCATCAGCAAAAATAATTGTACAAATAATGAGTATAGAATTTCTTATCGGATTTGTCGTCCTTAAATCAGTTCTTCAAGGTTTGAATAAGATCAAATCATATGCACTCATTGAACCTGTCAGACTTTTAATTATTTGGTTTCTTATTTTATCGTTTTCTCTCTCTCTTGGAGCAAGTGGTGTCGCTTTAAGCTATCTAATTTCTGGAGCTGTAATAAATGCCGCTCTAGTATTTTACGTTTTTAAACGATACAGGACGTATGACACAGAATCTGTGCGACCACGCGTAGCCAAAAAGCTATTGAAATTCAGCCTTACCGTATTTGCCGGAGTTTTTGCGGCTACAGTAATAGCGTCTATCGACAGTCTTATGATAGCATTTTTCCTTTCTCTGAATGATGTAGCGCTTTACCAGGTTGCTATGCCTACTGCGCAATTTCTGCTTGTGTTTTCTAGTGCTATAGGAATAGTTCTGCTTCCATCAGTTTCTGCCATATGGAACTCTGATAAAAGGTACGCTTTAGATTCTGGCATTTCATTGCTGCTTAAATTTTTATTTATTTTTATTATACCATTTGCAATAATACTAATAACATTTCCTGAGATTACATTAAATCTCGTGTTTGGGCCATCTTATATAAATGCAGCACCTTTGCTTCAAATACTGACTGTAAGCGCTATATTTCAGAGTATATTTTCTATAATGTACATAAGCCTTTTAGGTATAGGTAAACCAGAAATAACTACGAGGATAATTATCTTCATTGCGGCTATAAATTTTACACTTAATTTGTTGCTCATTAATTTGATAGGAATAATAGGCGCTGCGATATCCTCTATGATTTCTTATTTGTTGGCGATAACTATGTCCTACAAATCTCTCGGGAAATACATAAAAATAGGTTTCAGCATTTCCGAAATGGTAAAGGTTTTCGTAGGCGGCATTATAGCAACTATAATAATATTTTTTGTCAAAAATACTCTGGTTACCGAATCAATTCTAGAGGCAATTATAAGCTTGATAATTGGTTTTACAGTGTATTTGGTTTTTATCTTGCTTTCGAAAGTCGTCAAAAAGTCAGATATAAAAATGTTGTCCGAGATTAATATCAAGGTTTCAGGTAGGATATTAAAATTTCTTTTCAAGGTAGTGAAATAATGAAAGCATTGATAACTGGCATAGGTGGGTTTATAGGGTCGCACCTGGCTGATTTGCTTATATCAGAAAATATTGGAGTTTATGGAATACTTCACAAAAACGAAAATATAAAAAACATATCACATATTGAAAAAAACCTGAAACTTGAAGTTTGCGATATAACAGATAAACAAAAGTTGAAAAGAATAATCAAAAAGGTTGCCCCCGATTATATATTTCATCTAGCTGCGCAGAGCTTCGTTATGCCATCTTGGAAGGATCCTGAAAATACGTTCAGAACAAATATAATAGGCACGCTTTATTTGCTTGAAGCTGTCAGGGCGGCTAATATTAATCCAATAATAATCGTTGCGTGCTCTTCTGCAGAGTATGGACTCAATTACGAAAATGAAATACCAGTCAAAGAAACAAAAGAATTTAGGCCATCCTCCCCCTACGCAGTCAGTAAAATAGGAACTGATATGCTTGCTTATCTTTACTGGCATGCGTACAAGATGAAAATAATTCGCGCCAGATTTTTCAATGTAACAGGGCCAAAAAAGACCAATGACGCATGCTCCGATTTTTCAAAGATGATTGCAGAGGTAGAGAATAATAAAAGAAATGCAGCAGACGTCGGGTATTTAGAAGGTATAAGAGATTATACCGATGTAAGAGATGCTGTAAAGGCCGTATGGCTGCTTGCCAAGAAAGGCGTATTTGGAGACGTTTACAATGTTTGCACAGGGAATAGATACAAGGTCGGAGATTTGCTAAATAAATTGGTTTCATTTTCTGATGCGAGGGTGAAGGTGAAGAAGGACCCGAAAAAATTGCGCATTCTGGAGGATCCGATATTTGTCGGTGACAACACAAAAATCAAGTCCATAGGATGGGCGCCTGTTATACCTATAGACAAAACACTTAAAGATATGCTTGGATATTGGCGCAATAATGTATAGTTTTAGGCTTATTTATTGTTTAAAGTTATCACGAAGAATTTTATAGGATGGTTGCCATGCGTATATCAATTATTGGTGCAGGTTATGTAGGCCTTTGTACTGGTGTAGGTTTTGCATTAAAAGGGCATAACATAATATGCGTTGATGTAGATAAAAAGAAGATAGATAAGATAAATGCAAAAAAGCCTCCGATTACGGAATCAGGCTTAGAAGATGCGCTCAAAAAGACGGCACGCCTGATAAAAGCAACAACAGACCTCAAGTATGGGGTTAACAACAGTTCTATAACATTTATTTGCGTTGGGACGCCGTCCAGGAATGATAATCACGTTGACACATCATATGTTGAAAATGTTTCCAAGCAAATAGGTTCAATTATAAAAGATAAAAAAGGCTTTCATGTCATAGTTATCAAAAGTAGTGTTATACCAGGCACAACGGAAGAAATTATAGTGCCTATCATGGAAAAATTTTCGCACAAGAAAAGCGGAAAAGATTTTGGCGTATGTTCTAATCCAGAATTTCTTCGTGAGGGCTCAGCAATAAATGACTTTCTTTACCCCGACAGAATAGTTATTGGGGTTAGCGACGAAAAAACAAAATCTGTAGTTAAAGCGTTGTATAGAGACTTTAATGCGTATGTAATGATTACGAGCGTAAAAACAGCAGAGATGGTCAAGTACGCTTCCAATGCATTTCTTGCAGCAAAGATATCACTGATAAATGAAATCGGAAATATCTGCAAAAAACTAGGCATAGATACATACGATGTCGCGCGTGGTGTAGGATATGATAAGCGCATTGGCGATATGTTCCTGAGTGCAGGCGTAGGGTTCGGCGGCAGCTGCTTATCAAAAGATATAAATGCACTCTATAGCAAGGCAAAACAACTAGGCTATGAAGCTGGTATTCTAGATAGTATCCTGAAATTGAATAAATACCAGAGGGTAACTATTGTCGATATTTTAAGAAATAAAATCCCAAATCTCGATGGAAAAACTATAGCTGTGCTTGGTTTGGCATTTAAGGCGAATACAGACGACATAAGAGATTCACCTGCTATAGACGTAGTATCAGAATTAAAGAAAAACAAGTGCAAAATAGTGGCTTACGATCCAAAGGCGTCTAAAAATTTCAAAAAAATCTATTCTTATATAAAGTATGCAAAAAGCTGTTCGGATGCGCTGGATGGCGCAGATGCGTGCCTTATTCTTACAGAATGGGACGAGTTTAAAAATTTGACCGATAAAGATTTTTCTGTTATGCGAAATAGCATAATTATTGAAGGGCGAAAGGTTCTAAACAAAGATAAGGTAAAAAACTTTGAAGGGGTCTGTTGGTAGAAATGAAAGCGATAATTTTGGCTGCTGGAAAAGGCACGAGATTAAGGCCACTCACGTATGGCATACCAAAACCACTGCTTCCGATAAAAGGAAGCCCTATGATTGACTGGGTTATTAAGAGCGTCAATGCAAGTGTAGACGAAATAATTGTTGCTATACCAGGTACAATCGGCGATGATATACAGGAGCGTACACTGTCGCACATACATGGCATGTGCATTGATCTTTATCTTAAGAATGCAGGCTATAAAATTCCTATAAAAACAATACCTGTTCCACAAAAAGAAACAGCAGGCGACATAAGATACATACTAGAGGAACTCGGCATCAGAAAAGGCCAAATAATTGTTGTTTATGGCGATAACCTTACCAATTTTAATCTCTACGAAATGGTAGAATACCACAATCGTGCCAGAAAAGAACTTGGCGTTTCTTCGACAGTTCTATTGTTCGAAGCTCCTGAAAATGAATTAAACAGATTCGGAATAGCAAAAATAAAGAATGTAAATGGGTTCGATCTTATAGAAAAATTTGTCGAAAAGCCAAAATTACCAGAAGCGCCATCGAAATTCGCGAATGGCGGCTACTATATAATCGAGGTATCAGATGTTTTTGATCTTTTACCTAGAGAAAAAACCAAAGTAGAGAACTCGCTTTTTCCACAACTCGCAGCAGAAAATAAATTATGTGGATTTTTGAGAAAGCTCCCATTCTGGATAGATATCAGCACTATCGAGGCTTACGAAAATGCCAACAAGATGGCCTACGAAGGGCTTATAATCCCGCCGCCTATGGAGGAGGAGAATGATAAATGAAATGCTTGGTAACCGGCGGGGCAGGATTTATAGGATCTTGGCTTTGCGAAAAGTTATATAATGAAGGGCACGATGTTACTGTAATCGATAACTTTCTTTCTGGATCGAAGGCAAATCTAGACGGTAGAATAAATATAATTAAGGCTGATGTATCAAAGCCGATTAAGGCAAATATAAAAGTGGATATAATATTTCATCTTGCATCCCTCGCGTCGCCGAAATTTTATAAGAATATGCCAATCGAAACAATGATGTCAAATTCTTTTGGTACTTATAATATGCTAAATCTTGCAAAGAAAAATAGCGCAAGGTTTGTTTATGCGTCTTCTTCTGAGGTTTATGGCGACCCAAAGGAACACCCACAGAAAGAAACATACTATGGTAATGTAAATCCTGTTGGCGAGCGAAGCTGCTACGATGAAGGAAAGAGATTTGGCGAGGCACTTACATACACATTTTGCAAAAAATCCAATATAAGTTATTGCATACTACGAATATTCAATACTTACGGTCCAAGAATGAGAAAAGACGATGGCAGGGTTATGCCAAATTTTATAACACAAGCACTGGGTAACAAAGACATTACAATTTACGGTGACGGAAAGCAGACAAGAAGCTTTTGTTACGTTACAGACACTGTAGATGGTATATGCGCAGCAGCGTTCTCAAAATATAATGATGTGTTCAATATAGGAAATCCTTCAGAAATAAGAATAATTGATCTTGCAAAAAAAATAAAGGAGATCATAAAATCCAGATCTAATATAATATTCACCCCAATTGGAACCGATGACCCTATCAAAAGAAAGCCAGATATATCAAAGGCAAAAAAAATCCTTAAATGGCAGTCAGAAACAGATCTGAAAACAGGACTTATAAAGACTATAAAGTGGTTTAGTCAGAATTAAATGAGCTAGATTTTAATAATTGAATCTCACACATTGAGTTGACGATATCAAAATGGATAATGATATACATGACAACTTTTCTCACATTTACTCCACACTACTGCAACCTCAAATACGCAGAAGCAGTATGCGACAGGATATTCTACATGAAGAGGTTTGGCATACCAAAGTCAATACCAATAATTTCTAACGTAGGTTCAGGATTTATAAACTCCCTAAGAATCCCAAAAGACGATGTATATTTATGCGAAGGGCCATCGGAACTCTACCCTTTTCTGCGTGGCAAACCAACCGGGTCGAAAATCATAACCTTTATGAAAGAATCTACGCTGTTCAACTTTCCTAACATCAACAACAAAAAACGTCAGTTCATCATAAAACTTCTATCTATGTCTGATGCTTTTATAACAGATACTAAATACTACATGAAATTAACAAAAAAGTATTTTGACGTACCAGTTTTTGTTCACCCACCATTCTGTGCCCAACCCTTTCTTCACGTTAAGCCTGATATATACTCCAAGAAACTCCTTTTCATAGCGGAAAAGGACAAAAAAAAAGGATTAAAACAACTTGGTGACGCGTTCAAAATTTTGAACGAAGATAAGGAATGGGAACTATTTGTGGTAGGCAGATCAGGACGTCTTATACGAGAAAAAATACCAGGCGTGCATGTAGAAGGTTACGTAAAGAATCTTGAAACCTATATGGAAAAATGTTCCATATATGTTCATCCAGCCCAGTTCGATGTATTTGGAGTAAGCGTACTTGAAGCCATGTCGGCGGGTGTTATACCTGTTGTCAGCAAAAATGCCGGGGTGTCTGAGTATATATCAAAACAATTTCCAAATTTAATAATTAATAGTATTGAACCAGAAGTCATCGCAAACAAAATAATGGAAGTGCATGAATACGATAGAAATAAGAAACTTGGAATATCAAAGAGATGCAAAAAGTTTGTCAGAAATGGGTTCATGGAAAAACAAAATGTTGGTCAATTCAAAAAAATATTTAGTGAGATTGATAAGTTATGACAAAACTTGTGAGCGTTATTATACCTACTTTGAACGAGGAACACGACATAGAAGATTTATTTGTGTCTTTGAAAAAACAGACGTACAAAAAAATAGAAGTAATCGTTGTTGATGGAGGATCTACAGACGATACAGTGAAAATAGCAAGAAAGTATACAAAAAAAGTTTTCATGATACCAAAAGCAGGCGTTACTGTAAGTAGGAACTATGGGGCGAGGAAAGCCCGCGGGGAAATATTTCAGTTCATGGATGCCGATGCCGTTTTGCTCGATAAAAATTATTTCAAGAAAGTCGTAGAAGCGTTTCAAAAGTATGATGTAGATATAGTTGTTAACAGGACAGACGCAGTCCCACCCACGAACATAATAGGAAGAGCGCAACTCGCATACAGGAAAAAAACATGGGAATACAAGCAGAAGTCTGTTGTTTTCAATGCTGGGTTACCCGATGTGGCATTTAGCTGCTACCTGAAAAAATCATTCTGGAAAATAGGCGGGTATAATGAAAACCTTATAGGCAACGATGAAATAGACCTAGCACGCCGGTCTATGCAGAATAATTTTAAGACTGTTTTTGCCCCGAATATAGTTATTTACCACAAAGATCCATATACTTTTAGTCAAATTAAACGTCAGGCAATTTGGTACGGAAGGGTTATACATCAAGAGTCGCTTATTCAACAATTTAAGACGTTATCATATTTGTCATTGTTCATGATTTTTTATGCCATTTTTTTATTTTCCTTAATAATAAAAGAATATTTATTGTTTACAATTATTAACATAATATTTTTTATTCCAGTTGCATATTTATGGCGCGTATCCAGGGACTTTTTTGGAAGTGCATTTCTATTATACGTGTTAAATCCTTTTCGTGCAATTCATTTCTGGGTCGGCTATATAAAACACAGGAGAGGGCTATCAAAATTAGGGTGATTCCATGAGATCTTTAAGTATAATTAAAGATGTAGTACGTAACACTGAAGGATTTTTAACTGTAAGGGAAGGTATGTTTCTGTATAATAATGCAAAAAAATGTACAAAAGGAAAGTCCATAGTTGAAATAGGAAGTTGGAAAGGCCGATCTACAATTTGTTTGGCGAAAGGCAGTATGGCAGGTAACTGTGTAGACGTTTACGCTATAGATCCTCATATAGGAAGTCGGGAGTGCCATGATATTTTTCAAAAGAAAAATATCTCCACACTGCAAGAATTTAAGAATAATATAAAAAAATATAGGGTTTCAAAATTTGTAAAACCGTTGATTACAACTTCAGAAAAAGCTGCCAAGAAATGGAATAAAAAAATCGAATTTTTATGGATCGATGGTAAGCACTCTTACTCGGCCGCATTAAATGATTTTAAGAACTGGGAACCATTTCTTACGGATGGTGGAATTATAGCATTTCATGACAGATTTCATAATGGTCCAAAAAAAGTTATTGATGAAAATATACTAAAGTCACGAAAATTCAATGATTTCGGTTTTTTCGAGTCCATTGCATATGCCAAAAAGGTCAGAAGAAATTCTGTATATGATAGAATAAAACATCGGTATATAATAACAGCTAATAATCTGTATATATTCTGTTATAAAAATCTCAAAATCCCTAGATTTTTTAAATCATTAGGCAAAAAATTTATACGTATGCCTTATATTGATCATAGTCAATGATATTTATGCTAAAGAAAAAATATTATTCAGACTTTTATTCAACGAAATGGCATTCTCACAAACAAGATATAATAAGATTAGAAATAGTCAAAAGCTTATTAGGAAAAAATGAAAGAGTTCTTGATATTGGTTGCTACGATGGATCTATCAGCACATTTTTTGTAAATAATGAAAACTGTGTTTTTGGATGCGAGTTGTCAAAAAGTGCAGCTAAAATAGCCAAATCAAGGAAAATAAACGTAGTTATAAATGATATAGAATATAACATACCATTTGGTGATGAATGCTTTGATTGTGTTTTCGCTGGTGAGATAATAGAACACATTTTTGATACAGATTCTTTTTTGGAAGAAATAAAAAGAGTACTTGTAAAAAATGGGATACTTATAATAACTACACCAAATCTTGCAGGCATTTGGAATAGAATTCGCCTTTTATTCGGAATTTCGATAGCTGATCCAGCTTTTAGCATGGATGGTCAACATATAAGGTTTTTTACAAAATCTACACTATCGATGTTGCTAAAAATGCATGGATTTGAAATTGCTTTTATAAAAGATACAAATTTGTCATTGCCTATATTTTCTAGATTTGGGGTGCATTTTAAAAAGTCATTTATGAGTCTTGGTGAGAATATAATCGTAAAGGCGTGGAAAAAATAGTGCAAACAATTATCTCCTCGTCGTAGCTACTTTTTCTGAACCTTTATTATAAATCCAGTACTTATAGGTTTTGATATATTTCCAATGTAGAACAGGGCTTTTAGTATAGGTTCTGGTGTAATATGTTCATATCTAGGGAAAGGAAGCGGAAGTAGATAACTTTGGATTTTTTTTATTATAAATCCATTTTTACAGAAAATCTTTTTTAAATAATTCATGCTTAACATTGTAGGATGAAGTGCCGAATTAGGATTTCTTTTGCCCCTGAAAATGTGAGTGAAAAAGAAAATCAAAGAATCACGATTTGGTGTCGACACAACTGCAGTACCATTATTTTTAAGAACTCTATGCATTTCTGCAACTGTTTCATACACTTGATTCAGACTTGGTAAGTGTTCAATAACTTCCATAGAAAGTATTTTGTCAAATGCATTAGTCTTAAATGGTAATTTGTTTGCATCACATAGAACAAATTTACCCAGTTTTGCTTTTCTTATCTCTCCAATTGAAATATCAACACCTATTATAAAATTGTTTTTTAGCCTCTTTTCCAATTTACCTTCACCACAACCTAAATCAAGTATAACATCATTTTTATTTAAACCAGAATTGTATACTACAGTATCTTCTAATCTCTTCGAAACAAACTGTATAGTCTCATGAACAACCTTAATTTCCTCAGACGCTATTTTGTTATAGTATTCTTTTTGGTTCATTTTTTCACCGTGTATCTAGAGGGCTGTACAAATCTCAATTAGCACAAAATCATAAATAGGCAAGCCCTGAGATGTGCTCGTATGGCAGGAACACATAACGTGACCTTCTTTTAGCACTAGCAAAAACCTGCGGTTTTAAACGCAAGGAGGGTCATCTATAGTGTACAACATTAATATTTAAATTTAACAGATTTACTAAATCTATGAGAATATTGATAACAACATGTGGTGGCGTTGTTCGCGGCATAAAAGGCTGGACAGAGTATGCGTTGGCAAAAAAACTAATAGAAAAAGGGCATGAAGTAACTGTGCTAACATCCAGTTCTGTCATGAAAATTCATGATGCAAGAAAAGTAGAAAATATAGACGGTATAAATGTGCGAAGATTCAATCCATATTTTCCTTCTTCTCTCGTCTACATGCTAAAAAATGATTTTGACGTTATAAATGCGCATTTCATGGGATTTATGGCTTCCATATCCAGTTATGCGACGATAAGGAAGAAAATGAAAAACATACCAGTGGTTCACAACGTTATGGGACTTTACCATGATCCTTATGTAGTAAAGACAATAGACGATCCACTATCGTACCAAATAAAGTATAATGGTATGCAAAATTCGTTTCCGTTAAATCCACTTAGATTAAAAAACTGGTTTTCCCACTTGCCTCTTTTTAAATCCGATATCGTAGGTGCACTCACTCAATGGGAAATGCAGGAAATCAAGAAGTTTGGCGTTACAGAAGGTCGTATAAGACATATGCCTATAGGAGTTGACCTTGACATATTTAATAAAAAGAAAGGCAACTTCAGGGAAAAATATGAGATTGAAGAAGAAATGATACTTTTTGTTGGACAGCCAATACCACGCAAAGGTCCAGAGTATCTTGTGCAAGCTATGAAACAGGTAATTAAAAAATTTCCTAATGTAAAATGCGTTTTTGTAGGTTATAAAAAAAATAACGAAATAGAAAACTTATGCCATAAACTAGGGCTAGACAAAAATATAGAATTTATCGGATTTCTCGACGAACAGGAGAAAATAGATGCTTACAAGTCGGCAGACGTTTTCGTGCTTCCTACGCTTTATGAAGGGTTTGGAATCGTATTCATAGAAGCCATGGCCAGTGGTTGCCCTATCATAACTACGAACGTTGCTGGAATTCCGGAAATAGTAGAAAATAACAAGAACGGCCTGCTTGTGGAACCTAAAAATCCTGATAAATTGGCTAATGCGATAATTAAGATACTTTCTAACAAAACTATGAGAAATAAATTTATCTCGAACAATTATAAGAAGGTTAAAGATTTCGATTGGAACAAATTGGTAAAATTATACGAAGATGCGTTTGAAGACGCTATTGCTTCTCGGCAACACAAAAAATAGATACACCAATAGGCAAATACATTCTTTTTATTAGAAAATTATCGATTGAAAGCACAGAGTACAAAAGCGCATTTAGATACATATTAGTTTTTTTTGTATCAGTGCCATTATTTAAGAATTTATAAACGGCAACCAACGGAAATAACAAGAAGTTCCAATAAGAAATTTTTTTGATATAAAATCCCGTTTTCTTCAACTTGCATTCTAGCTCTTTCATCGAATATCTTCTTTTGTGGTGAAGAAGAACATCATGCTCGTCCCATAGAAACATGTGAGCAGGTACAGAAATTATAGCCTTCCCGGAAATTTTTAATACACGCCTGATTTCTTTCATAGAATCTACATCTTTATCCAAGTGTTCAAGAACATCCAGTATTGTTATGCTGTTAAATATGCTGTTTTTGAAAGGAAGTTTTTCCGCAGAGCACCTTACTAGATGGTTATCGACACGGTTTCTGCATAATTTAAGTGCGTCTTTTGAAAATTCGACACCAACTGAATTAGCCGATTGTGAGAATGCCTTTAAATTGGCGCCAGTCCCACAACCTATATCAAGCAGTAAGCCAGATTTGTTTCCTATATGTTTTTTTACCAAATCTCTTTTGCCACAAAACCACCAATGATTGTCTTCGATATCAGACATTTTTTCGATTTCTGTAACTTCCATGAACTATTTTTAATGCTTAAGAGTTTAAGACTTTATTACACTTACATTTCTAGGGTGAAATAATGAGTATAATGCTTTTATGTTCAAGCCAGGTATCTGTACCACCTGAAAAAAGCGGGGCCATCGAAATAATAGTCTACGAGCTTGCAAAATATTTGCAAAGAAATGGTGAAAATGTAAGCATCGTTTCAAGAAAATCGACAAGCAAAAAAATCGCCGATTACGTGATTGTAGACTCAGCTATAAGATCCAACAAATTGCTTGCAATCATAGAAGATTTGTTGTACGGCATAAAATGTATTAAGAAAATAAGAGCAATAAAACCTGACATACTTCATATGCATACTACATTTACGGCATTTCCTATAATGCTTTTCAGAGAATTTCTGCCAAAGAAAACAAAAATTGTATATACGTCTCACAGCCCTGCGTGGACAGTTCCCGACAAAGAGATAGGCGTTGCGAACAGGGTTTTCAACAGGCTTGAGGGCTTTGTGATAAAAAAGTCTAACATGGCGACAGCCGTTGCAGACTCCATGAGAAGTGGAATGATATCAAGGGGCATAAAAGGTGATAAAGTGATCACTATAGAGAATTTTACGCAATCAGGAACATTTTCTAAATCTTCAAACAAGTCATGGAAAATAAAAAACAAAATAAATGGGCCTGTTGTGCTTTTTGTAGGAAAATTGACAGAAACAAAAGGTATTCCATATTTGCTGAAGTCTGTAAAAAAGGTTGCGGAAAAATTCAAAAATGTAAAATTTGTGTTAGTTGGTGGTCTTGAACACGAACAGGATTTGAAAGAAAATCCTTGGATAAAAGTAACCAAAGAATATAAGATAGAAAATAATGTTTATTTTGCAGGTACGGTACCATTCTATAAACTACCAGAAATATATTCGTCTGCAGACGTCTTTGTGTTGCCTTCACTCAGGGAGGGTATGCCACTTGTGGTTATGGAAGCTATTACAGCAGGTCTTCCGGTAATAGCTACAAAGGTTTCCGGGACAAAAGAAGTACTTAACCGCCGGTGCGCTGTATTTGTCAGGCGGAAAAATAGCGATGATATATCAAAGGCTATAATATACATACTTTCAAATAAAAAAACTTCAAAAATAATGTCACAGGAATCGATAAAATTATCAAAAAAATTCGACAAGCAAAAAGTACTTAATAAATATCTTGATTTATACAATGCAACAAAGCTGATTAAATGATAACAATAGTCGTACCGTGCTACAATGAGGAAACAAGGGTCACGCCGTTCCTAAACAAATTGCTCAAAGTTTGCACCCCAGGCAAATATGATATAATA
The DNA here is from genome assembly GCA_964373255.1 of uncultured archaeon. Lineage (GTDB taxonomy): Archaea > Aenigmatarchaeota > Aenigmatarchaeia > GW2011-AR5 > GW2011-AR5 > JACPVU01. The sequence goes on along the minus strand of CAYJTG010000003.1, from coordinate 54,299 downwards.
ATTGTGAATGACGGGTCCACTGACAGCACAGAAAAAGTTGTGGACTCTATGGTAAAAGGCAGAAAGAATGTGCGGCTTGTTTCTTACAAAAGGAATATGGGAAAGGGTCACGCCGTAAAGACTGGCGTCATGGCTTCAATGGGCAAGTACGTAATTTTTATAGATGCCGACGGTTCCATAGACCCGGATGAAATAAAAAACATGGAAGAATTTATCGAAAAATATGATGTGGTCGTCGGCACGCGGGCATCGGAAAAATCCGTTGTGAAGAAGCAGCCACTAATACGTAAGGCTCTTGGTACGATTTTCAATTCATACGTGAATATAATTTTTGGTATAAGAATAAAGGATACCCTTTGTGGCTTCAAGGGGTTTAAAAAAGAAATCGCCAGAAATATTTTTAGAGATATGAAAAGCAACAGATGGGTGTTCGATGTCGAACTGTTCTACAAAATAAGGAAAAATAATTACAGTCTTTATCAAATGCCTATATACTGGGTTCACAAGGAGGATACAAAGATAGGAAAACTGGACCCGCTAAAGATGTTCCTTGACGTGCTTATTCTCAGGCTGAAACTTATAAGGAAACAAAGTGTGTTTAAAAAACTTTCTAGAAATTAAGACTTATGAAAAACAAAGAAAGCACTATCCTGATTACAGGCGGCGCCGGCTTTATAGGCTCGCATGTTGCTGAGAAGCTTGCAATGCAAAATTTTCATGTAATTGTTGTAGACAATTTTGATAATTTCTATAAAAGACCGATAAAAAATCATAACGTAGCACTTCTAAAGAACCTAGGCGTCAAAATTATTGATGACGACGTTAGTAATTACAAGTCAATGGAAAATATATTCAAAGAAAACAGCTTTGACGTTATATTTCATTTGGCTGGAAAAGCGGGCGTCCGCGAATCCGCAGAAAAGCCCCTCGAATACGTAAGATCAAATGTCTACGGGACATCTGTTATTCTTGAATGCTCAAGAAAATTTGACGTAAATAAAATTGTGTTTGCATCAACGTCAGCAGTTTACGGAAATGAGAAGCCACCTTTCTCGGAAGATACGCCAACCGACAATCCAACGTCTGTCTACGCTTCCACAAAAAAAGAATGTGAAGTTATGTGCTCAGTTTACAACAGTCTGTATGGAATCACTGTATTTGGACCGAGACTATTTACTGTGTTCGGCCCAAGAAGCAGGCCTGACATGGCAATACAGAAATTCATCATGAATATCGACGCGGGAATTCCGATAACACTGTACGACCACGGCAGACTGAAGCGTGACTTTGTTTTTATCAGCGATGTTGTTCAGGCACTCAGAAAATGCCTTGAGTCAAAGAAAAGAGGCTGCAATTTCTTCAACATAGGCAGCGGCAGGATGATAGAGATTTCAAGCATTGTGCAACTCATAGAAATGCATACTGGAAAGAAGGCAGAAATAAAATACGGTAAGCGTGACCCTTCTGATCCCTCAGAAACTCGGGCATCCATAGAAAAGGCTAGGAAATTGCTAGGGTGGTCACCAAAAGTTGGTATAGAAGATGGAATTAAATCTACTGTGGAATGGTGGAAGAGAGAAGGAAAAAATGTCTATGATTAATTTTGCGTAATTTAATTTTTTCTATAACTATAGAGATGATTTTATGCATTTAGTTCATATCACAAAAAAAAGGACAGAAATTATCGCAGCATTAATTCTGATTTTCATGCTTTTGCAAATTATTTACATAATTTCATCACAATCGCCCGTCCTTGACGAACAATTCTATCCAGGTACAGGACGCTATACTGTACAGCACGGAGATTTTTCACCTTTTGCATACAGGTTTCATCCACCACTGGCTTATTATATTAACAGTTTTTTCCTCTATTTTGACAATAATCCTGTATGGCAAAATAAACCATTCAACATGTCAAACATTGCAAACTCTTATGAAATAGATTACTATTTATTTATTACACGATTACCTATTGCTTTTACGTCCTTAATTTTAGGTGTTTTTATTTTTATATGGGCTCGAAAACTATATGGTGACAAAGCAGCTTTGTTTGTTCTTGCACTATTCAGCTTTGAACCAACTATATTGGCACATAGCTCTCTGGCAACCACAGACATCGTGGCTGCTACATTTATATTCATAGCAATGTATGTTTTTTGGAAATTTAGCAGCAATAAAACAATTAAATATTCAATAATAGCAGGTTTATTTTTAGGACTTGCCCTTTTGAGTAAATTTACTGCACTTTTATTAATACCAATAACCTTGTTTCTATTTTTATATATTTTCAGATCGGTGCGAAAAAATATAAGATTAATTATAATCTATTATCTAATATCATTTATCGTAATATGGGCATTTTATGGATTTCAGATGTCTACGATTAATAATACTGTTCATTCTATCGAGAAATCGCAAGATTTCATCAATCAAACATTTAGCAGTAATAAAAATACTATTATAACTTTAATGGATGTTCCTCTTCCTGCGACGAGTTATTTTACTGCATTTGGGTACAATTTCTATCATAAAATCGTAGGGCACGGCGCATATTTATTTGGCGAATACTCTAGTACTGGCTGGATTCACTATTATATCTTAGCTTTTTTAATCAAATCTACTATACCTCTAATACTGTTTGTTCTATTATTTTTTACATTTGCCTTGAGAAAAATTAAGTTTGATTTCTATAATGAAATTTTCCTCTTATTGCCCCTATTTGTATTGTTTGTTGCATTGTCATTATTAAAACTAAATATAGGTCTTAGGCATCTCTTACCTATGTATCCTTTCATGTTTGTTATGCTAGGTAAAATTTTGCATGTAAAATTTTCGGGTAGTAAAAAAAGATTATTTTATATTGTTGTTATTTTACTTATTTTGTGGAGTGTAGTAGAAGCACTGCTTATACTACCATATAATATATCTTACTTTAATGAATTTGTTGGTGGACCAAAAAATGGCTATCTTTATTTAAGTGATACAGACGTGGATTGGGGGCAGTGGCTAAAATATGTTTCGTCTTACACAAAAGAGAAAAATATAACAGTAGCTTATTTATCACTACCACTTCCTGAATCTTATACAAATAATTATGTTAAATCGTATGTAAGAGAAAAATGCATACCTCAAAATGGTATACATATCGTTGGTGTATTTTTTCTCACACTCGATAAAAATTGCTATGGATGGCTTGAAAATTATACACATTATGATATGGTGGCGTACTCCGTTTTAATATATAATGTTACAGGTGTAATTGCATGAAAGTTTCTGTTGTAGTCCCTACAAGAAATAACTCAAAAGATCTAATAAACTGTATAAAAAGTTTGAAAAAGCAGTCTACAAAAATTTACGAAACAATTATTGTTTCTCCAAATAATGACAGTGTCATATCATTGGCAAAAAAATTAGGGTGTAAGTGGTTTGAAGATGATTTGAATACGATTGGTAATGCCTATCATATAGGATCTATACGTGCTAAAGGCGATATAGTAGCATTTATAGACGATGATTGTACAGCATCAAAAGACTGGCTAAGCAATCTGGTAAACGAATTCAAGAATGATGATATAGATGTGGTTGGAGGCGATGATATAATAGATGCTGATAAATCTACGAAGTTTCAAAATGCTTTATTTATGATAGATTTTGTCAGGACTCCTAAAAACACTCTATATGGGAATGATGCTTGCAACAGATTGCGTGCATGCAACATAGCATTCAGGAGCAACATATTCAAAGAATCTAATTTTAACAGAAAACTGGTAGGACTTCAAGAGCCAGAATTCATTCACCGGCTTTTTAAGAACGGCTTTAATATAAAATTTAATCCAGACATAAAGGTTTATCATTCTAGGAGAAAAAATCTGGGGGGCGTATTTAATCAGATCTATCGAAACGGGATTTCAAAAATAGATTTGATAAAAATGCACAAAGACATGATAACGCCGTATGATATAATTATTTTTGGTTCTGTTATTGTTACAATAATTCTTTTGCTGGTGTCAATAACAAATACATTTCCACTTTTCATTTGGGTAATTCTCATCGTTCTTTATTTCATTTTAAAACCTTTTTACATACTTTTAAGAGTAAAGAATCTTGGCTATTATCCCGTCTTATTTACGATAGTATTTGTCCGGGAAATAGCGTATGCTACAGGATTAATCGTTGGCTTGCTTAAATCAAAAAGATGATTTACATGAAAAAAACCAATAAAATAGAAATCGCAGTTTTAGTCGCTATAATTTTACTCGCAGCTGTCATGAGGCTGACAAATCTTGACTGGGAGGCATTTAGCTGGAATGAAGGAACACATTTTGGCGGAGCCCTAGAATACGCACGTGGAAATTTCATCTACAATTTTAATGATTACGCTACGCCGCCTTTCATGAAATACTTGGGGGCTATTGTTTATAGTATCTTTGGATTTTCAGAGATTTTATTAAGAATAATACCAGCTTTATTTGGTATAGCAACTATAGGACTCACCTATTATTTTGCAAAAAGATACTACGATATTTATATTGCTATTTTCTCATCGATCCTAGTAGCATTTTCTATTATACATCTGACATTCAGCAGACTTTATCTGACAGAAGTCATAGTTGGATTTTTCTATTTGACGGTACTTTTTGCGTATTTTACAATGATAAAAAAACCAACAAAAAAATACATTGTTTTATTCGGCATATTTTTAGGACTGGCACTTCTTACAAAATACCTGTCTCTTTATCTTTTGATAGCTATCATTCTGCACGCTATAATCTCAAAAAATATAAGGTTCAAAAAAAAACAAAGAACAGGGATAGAGATAGACAATTTTCTTTTGAAGGGATTTTTGATAGCTCTATTGACTTTTTTTATTATATGGCCATTTTCATTATATCCAATAAAGGTCCACTTCTATGGAAATGTAGTTGATTTTCCGCAACGGGACGATTCATTCACACTTAATTTGCCAGGTATAATACTCTCGCCAGAAGAGTATCTTACATCAGCATTCGGGCGTCAGGAAGTTTTCAGCAAATCCGTACAATCCAACATAATAAGCATACCTGTAATAGGCTATTTGTTCATCTTTATGGCAAAAGAAAGCATATTTTTTGGAATCATTATGATTTTAGGACTTGCAGCTATATTTAGAAAGAGGAAATCCATAGACAGAAGCGTACTTTTCATATTTTTCGTATTTTTAATTCTTTTGTGGTTCCAGAGATATGGATGGACATACAGGTACATGACTGCTATAATCCCTTTAATAGCCATAATAAGCGCAAGAAGCTTGGACCTTATAAAGAAAAACAATGTGAAAATTCTGTTTATTTTTTTGGTTGGCACAGCTGTTTTCGCGGAGTCTGTTTATGCGTATCCAAATTATACGCTGCATTACAATGTGCTTGATAATATATCAAATTTCAAGCCCATAGACAGCGAAATAATGATGCTCGATGGTTATAGGGAAGGCATAGATTTTGTAAAATCAAACTGTTCAAAGGTCACAGGCGAATTTGCACGATCAACGGTAGATCCTGACAAAGACCCAACAGGATTTGTTATTTCTAATGTTACAAAACAAGATCTGGCGTTCTGTGTTTATGTTACATATGATAGCAATCTACCTAAAGAAATTGAAAAAATCCTTGATGCGCAGTGCACGCTTACAAAAGAAATTTCAAGAGGAGGGATTAATTTAAGGTCTGTTTACATGTGTAGGGCGAAATGACTTGATTAAAAATATCACAGTTTAAAAGTTATTGTACATTACAATAGGATATGAGAATCGCCTTTGTCACACCAGCGTACTACCCATCAATTATAGGTGCATCATTTTATTGTCAAGGCTTGGTATCTTATCTAACGGAAAGGGGGCATGAAATAACAGTTTTCACAAAATGGAATACGGGATGGAAGCTAGAAGACAACATAGGTAATGTAGAAATAAAAAGAATCCCTGTAAAACACCTATTTGGCAGGCGTTTCTACTATTCATCAAAAATGATAAACGCCATCGCTTCTGAAAATTTTGATATCGTACATTCTCATCACTACGGATATTTTCCTGCAACGGCTGGATTATTAGCAGCAAAAAAATTAAATGTACCGCATATATTTGGACCCTATTTTCACCCACCTATTTATGGGTTTTCTAGATGGCTTCAGTTTGTATCTTATCATTTGACGCAGGGTTTGCCTTTGTTGAGATTTTCTGATAAAATATTGCCGCATACACAATACGAAAGAATGCAACTTCTCAAAATTGGTGCAACATTGAAAAATATGGAAATCCTTCCGAATATCGTTGATATAAATATTTTCAAAAGAAACAAAAATATAAAAAAAGAGAAACTTATACTATTTGTGAGCAATTTTACAAAAGACAAAGGTGCCGATATTGCATTCAATATTGTAGAAAAAATTTTGAATGACGACAAAGATACAAAAGCACTTTTTGTTGGCAATTCGTATGACAGACATTTGTTAGATTCAATAAAAAAACTTAGAAAAAACAAACGCATAGAATTCCTGAGAAACATTAATCTTTCTAAGCTTGTTGAATTATATAATAAAGCTTCTGTAGTTATTCTTCCATCGAGGTATGAGGCATTCTCCCGAGTTCTAGCAGAGTCACAGTCGTGTGGTACACCAGTTGTTTCTACTAAGGTAGGTGGTATTCCAGAAGTTGTTATGGATAAAAAGACAGGTTTTCTAGTTGATTATGGGAAATGGGATCAAATGAAGGAACATATAAATATACTATTAAATGACGATTCTCTAAATAAAAAAATCGGAAAATATGGAAGTTTACATATACAAAAAAAATTCAATAAACAAATTGTTGCACAGAAACTTATCAGAATATACGAAAGCGTGGTTTAGATTATGTATTCGATCGTTATACCTGCTTTTAATGAGGAAAAAAGAATACAAAAAGCACTAGAGGATTATTCCAGTTTTCTTGCGAAAACTAAAAAAGATTACGAAATAATCGTCGTTTCTGATGGATCAATAGACAACACGCCGAAGATTGTAAGCGAAATATCCAAAAATAACAAGCGAATAAAGCTCATAAAGCAAAAAAGGATGGGAAAAGGGAAAGCCGTTGTTGAAGGCCTGCGCAGATGCAGCGGCAATCTTGTAGGCTTCATGGACGCTGATGAACCGATAACGCCAGAAGAGTATGTCAAATTATTTGAATTCCTGAAATCTTATGACTGTGTTATTGCGTCTAGGCGCACAAAAGATTCTATTATTTCGATAAAGCAGCCACTGCGTAGACGCATAGCGAGCAAGACGTTCAACGTGATAGTTAATACACTATTTAATCTTGATGTAAAAGACACACAATGCGGGGCAAAAGTCTTTCGCAAAGAAGCAGCTAAAGGCGTGCTGAATAATATGAAACTGTATGGATTCGAGTTTGATGTCGAATTGCTCTGGCGACTGAAAAAGAAGGGCTGCAGAATATTTGAGGCACCTGTCATATGGAAGCATGGTGAATATTCAAAGTTTCAGCTTAAGTACGGGCCGAGAATGCTGATAAACATAATTAAGCTAAGGATAGGACTCATTTGAGAGTTGTGGAAAGCATTTCATCGATACCTTTTTCCAGCGTAGATCTAGGTTCATAGCCGAATGCGTTCTTGATTTTTTCAATGTCCGCCATCTGTGAAAATACGTAGTTCTTTATAGGCATTGATATGTATTTTGGTGTTACGCTTTTGTTTAATTTCATATTAAGGATTTCTACAAGCCTGTTAAGATCTGTCGACTTGCCTGTGCCAACATTAAATATATCATTCATGCCCTTCTTGGCAGTTGCTGCAAGTATATTTGCCATGCAAGCGTCTTTTACAAATGTAAAATCTCTTGTTTGCATGCCGTCGCCGTAAATTATCGGCTGCTCGTTTTTCTGCATCGACCACAAGAACTGGCTTACCATGTTTGCGAATCGTCCCTTGCATTCTTCGCGTGGACCGTATATGCTCATGTAACGAAGGCCTATTGTCTCCAGTCCGTATTCAAGGCTGTACAAGGCTGCTATGTGCTCATTCATAAGCTTAGATGATGCATAAAAATTTACCGGCGCAATTTTCATATCCTCTCTTAACGGTGGCTTGTTGTTTCCGTACAAGGATGATGTTGATGCATAAACAACACGCTTTACGTTGTTAATCTTCGCGGCATTAAGGATATGTACAAAACCGTCTATGTTGACTGATAAGGCATCTTTCAGATTCTCCAAAAACATGTGTGACGACGATGCAGCCGCTTGATTGAATATAACATCTATATCTTTCGTGATTTTTAACAGGAGTTCAAAATCCCTTATATCGCCCCTTACTAATTTTATATGATCTAGTACATTCTTTAGATTAGCCTCCCTGCCAATTGAGAAATTATCAAGCACTATAACCTCATGCCCCTCATTCACAAGTGCTTCGGCTAGATTTGAGCCTATAAATCCCGCGCCGCCCGTTACAAGCATTTTCATAACTATCAACATAAACTAAAGATTTATAAGCTCAGGAAATCAGCGAAAATTCCCTACGGACCTTTTCAAGCCTGTCAAAAGTGCCCATGTCCTTTATGTAATCGTTGGAAAAATATGCACAAATTTTATAGTCATCAAGCATGCGAAACACCACGTCTGTCTCGATGTTCGATACACCCTTCTTTATGTGCCCGAGTATGCTAGCTTTTAATATCATTATGCCTGTATTTGCGACTTTGTGCTTTTTCTGCCCACGGCCTATATACCTTATAACCCTGTTCTCATCCAACTGAACGATATCGCTGTCTATCGGATGATCACTCTTACGAACAACAATTGTAGCTAAACAGTCCTTAGTTTCGTGAAAATCAAGTAATGCAGACAAATTTATGTTTGTCACGACATCGCCATTCAATACAATAAAATTTTTGCAGCCTTTGATAAATTGTTCTGCGTTCTTTATTGCGCCACCTGTGCCGAGCTGCTCAGGCTCATCGGGATAATATATTTGCACACCAAAATTTTTACCATTTCCAAAAAAGTCTTTTATCTTGTCGATAAGATAGCTCGCACAGACTATTATTTCATTTATCCCGTATTTCTTCAATAGTCCTATATGATGCTGCAAGACGGGCTTGCCGCTTATTTCTATCATCGGCTTTGGTATGTCCTTTGTTAATGGCATCAGGCGTTCGCCCTTGCCACCAGCTAGGATGACAGCCTTGGTTGTAACTGATCTTTTGATAAGTTTTGCAGCTTCCATCAGATCGGCGCATATATGATCAGGAATAGTATCGTATTTGCCATCCATTCCTGCTCTGCCAGTTTTTACTAGAATTGTCTTTATGCCGGCATTCTTGCCTGTCATCGCATCAACCGTGCGATCACCGATCATAAATGATTTTGAAAGATCTATATCATGTTTTTTTGCCGCCTCTAATATCATCCCTGTCTTCGGTTTTCTGCAACGACAATCTATTCGATATTTTTTTGCATACTCCGGCACATCTTCATGCATCTCCGGATGATGCGGGCAGAAATATATATCATCAATTATAGCTCCATCTTTTTCCATGGTTTTCTTTATATTTTTATTTATCTTGATGACGTCTTCTTCTGTGCACAGGCCGCGGGCCACTTGCGGCTGGTTTGTAACTATTATTACCTTGAATCCAAGATCATTAAAAATTCTTATTGCGTCAGGCGCATTTTTTTCTATTTCGACTTCCTGCATTTTCGTAACTAGGTGCGTTGCTGTAATTACTACACCATCCCTGTCCAAAAAAACTGCAGGCTTCATAATGCATCATAACCAAACAATTCCTTTATAACAAGAGCACATACGCGATGATAAGCTATAATGTGGCCTTCCTGTATTATTGAAACATTAGAAGCAGGAACATTCATAAGGATGTCAACAAAGTCTTTTAACTGACCGCCGTCATAACCGGTAAAGCCAACTGTTGTTGCACCAATGTTCTTGGCTTCTTTTATTGCGTTAATCACATTTTTTGAATTGCCACTTGTACTTATGCCTACGACAACATCACTAGACCTTGCATTAGCTTGAACAAAACGGAGAAAGCTAGTATCATAATTATAATCATTACTTATGGCTGTCAATGCAGACAAATTAGACGGTGTTATGGCTGGCAGCGCTTTCCGATTTTTGTCTACAGATGATAGCTGTCCCTCGAACTCCGCAGCAAAGTGAAGCGCATCGGCCGCAGAACCGCCATTGCCGAATATCAATAGTTTGCCATCGCTTCTATAGCATTTTGATATCGCATCCGCAACCCTTTCTATTGATTTCAAATCCAATAAATCAACCATTTTTTTATGAAGATTCATTTTTTCCTCTAGGTAGTTCATAACATCACTTCTTCATTTTAATTCAAAATCATGGGGGTACGGTTTGCAGGCTCCCATGTCTGCAGACCATCGAAATCGAATGTGAAGTTGACAGGTTTAGCACCGATTTTTTCCAGAGCAGCAACAACATTATGTTCCTTGTTAGGCTCGCACAGGAAAAACATAAACCCTCCGCCACCTGCACCAGACACTTTACCGCCTATGGCGCCATTCTTTCTAGCCAGATCGTATATATCATTTATGCGTTGGTGCGACACCAAGGCAGAATGTTTTTTCTTTGTTTCCCATGATTCATGCAGCAATGCACCGAGCCTCTCAAAATCACCCCTTATTATCGCGTATCTTATTTCCTGCGCAATTTGTTTTGTTTTTTCAAGCGCTTCAAAGACTTCTTTATTTTCCTTGTAACCCTTCTTTTCAGCCTCAATTATGTCGCCGCTTGCCTGCCTTTCGCCAGCGTAGGCAATAACAAGGTGCTTTTCTAACTCCAGTACGTGATCTTTCTTCATTTTTATCGGATTTACCTTTATACCGTTGCTTGCAAACTCAATATAATTTATGCCGCCAAATACAGTTGCATACTGGTCCTGGTACCCGCCGCCTATTTTCAGCTCTTCCCTCTCTAACTTGTAGGCAAGCTCGGCAATTTCATAGTTCGTCATTGCCTTCTCACCACGCATGTGATTGAAAAGACCTATCATGGCTGCGAACGCAGCCGCCGAAGACCCCAGCCCAGAACGCGGCGGAACATCACTTCTCATCCATATATTAGCGCCCATGCCTGTATGATTGAGATTTTTTATTACAGCTTTCAGGACATCAAGCTCATTGTTATAGACGATTTCAGACATATTTCCAAATACCGTGCTTTTCAGGAAATCGACAGATTCTACGAATATTTTTTGGTCATCTCGGCTCTGCAGGGTTGCATAGGAGTATTTGTTTATTGTTGCCGACACTACGCAGCCGCCCCTTTCAAAACAGTAAGGCGGTATATCTGTTCCGCCTCCGCCGAATGATATTCTGACAGGAGACCTGCTTCTTATTATCATAGTGACACCATTGGTAACATAATTTTAAAGATTTAGTGGTTGTGGTCGATTGAATTCCACAGAAACCACAACAATAAACATAGATGTCACGTTTAAATAGTTTGGAATTTCATACTTTTTCATACTTTTGTGGATACGTGGTATGAATGACTCTTAAGCGCGTTACTATAACAATAAAATCTGACATACTAAGGAAACTGGACAAGACAATCGACCATGAAGATGTAAGAAACAGGTCACACGCGGTTGAACAACTTATCATGAGAGGCCTTGCAAAAACAGACTTGAATACAGTTGTAATAATGGCCGGTGGCGACGGTGCGATGCTGAGACCAATAACATACGAGATACCTAAGGCGCTTATACCGATCAAAGGCCGCCCTGTTCTGGAGCACCAGATAAACATGTTAAAGGAATTTGACATAAGAAATATCATTCTTACTGTAGGAGAGAACCACGAAAAGATATTTGAACATTTTGGTAATGGCAGCAAATTTGGCGTTAAGATAGATTATATTGTAGAACAAAAGCCTCTCGGCAAGATGGGGGCTCTGCGGCTTCTTAGGGGAAAAATACACGACACATTTGCGGTCTTGAATGTAGATACGCTCATAAATCCTAACATACCAGAGCTATTTAATTTCCACAGGAAACAGGGCGCACTTGCAACCATCCTACTTTCAAATTCGAACGATCCTACAGAATACGGTGTTGTGAGAATGCACGGCAACCAGGTGGTAGAATTTATTGACCAGCCTTTGAACGCGCCTACCAATCTAATAGACGCGAGCTTCTACATATTTGAGCCTGAAGCACTAAGATACGTGCCAAACGGGAAGGTCATGACCGACAAGCTGTTTTCTATACTGAGCAGCAAGGGAAGTGTTACAGGATTTGTTCATGACGGCTTCCTTTTTGACGTCGGCACGCCGCACGGCTATGAAAAGGCAATAAAAGAATGGAAACCCATATAAGCCCACATGCTATTCTTAGATTTAAGCTTTCATATTAAATAATCTATGCATAAAATTTTGTTGTACATTTTTATTTTAGCTGTTTCTTCTAGTGTATCGTATGGAATTTCTATAAACGAAATAATGCACAATCCAAACGGGACGGACACAGGACACGAATGGGTAGAAGTATACAATAATGACTCAGATATCTACAATCTTACAGGATGGAAACTCAACACGGGTAATACTGATCATACATTGAATCCGCCGCCTGCAAATGGTGGGCAAGGAACAATGATTTTGAATCCCGGAGGGTATTTGGTTATTGCACAGGACGCGATTTTATTTCTTGCTGATTATTCTAATTATACAGGGCCAGTGATAGACAGTTCGTGGTCAGACCTTCTGAATTCTGCAAATGAAACGGTCTGGATAAAAAATTCTACAGAAATTTTTGACAATATAACATACTCGCCTGTTTCGGCCGAAGGTAAAACCATTTGCATAATCAACAGCAGCTTTGCAGAATGCGAGCCCACGCCTGGCGCTGTTAACAAGCCAAAAATTAACCAGCAAACCAATCAAACCAATACGACTCAGCAAAACACCACACTTATATGCAACCTTGAGCTTTCGATAGGCACAAATTCAGTTGTTTATGAAATAGGGACAATAAATTTTAATTTAATCGTTAACGATACAACGTGCAATAATACCATGCACAATTCTACGGTAAACTATTTTGTCGAAGATATTTTTGGAAATTTCGTAAAATCACCGATGGAAGTAACATCAGAACTTCTGTGCACAAAAACAATAGGCAGGCAGTGGACGCCTGATGGCATTACAGGATCAGAAGCTTACTATATCAAAGCTTCCCTTGTCAGTACGGGATGCAATGATACAGACGTGAGTAATAATAATGCGAGCAAGGTTATCGTTGTAAAAGGCTCAAGCCCACAGTTTGATTCATCCATAAATATAACATCCGTTAACGTGGGATCGGATAACGAGATAAAATACGGTGAAACCGCAGAAGTTTCTATAAGTATTTACAAGGGCAATACTTCAAAAACGTCTATCGATATTTTCGTGAAAAACAGCACAGGCAACAAGATCAGCGATATAACAAATATGAATCTGGAAAATAAATTCACACCGTACAACTTGAAAGTTCCAGTTCAATTAAAATCAAATTGTGACGGCACTTTTTCTGACGGCACCTATGCGATTGTTGCAGAAGGCCTTGATGCAATCGACTCAAAAAACATAAACGTTAAGGGGTCTTCGTCATCGGTCTGCAAGACAACTACAATAGTATCCAGCTCTGGCACAAGCGGTGGTGGTGGGGGCACTACAACAGTATTTGTGAAGCAAAACGTGTCCTTGTACGAAGTTGTAAACTACCCGCCAAACGTGCACATAGAAGAGGAGTTTACAACAACCGTAAGAATCACAAACAATTTCACAAGCCAGAAGAATTTCACAGTTTACTCGTATGTTTTCAAAGACAATAATCCTGTTTCACTAGGGTTAGACAACAATGAAAATAAGTGGAAGGGCACTTATGATGCAAATAAACAGAGTGTTGAACTTTCAACATTAGCGTCTACAATACTTTATCTTAAGAACAAGATAGAAAACACCACAGAAAAAGGCGTTTATAAGTTTCGTGTACGAGTAAGGGTTGACGACAAAAATAATGATATAACAAACGAAATAAATGTGGCAGAACCCCCAGTAATTAATGCTATAAATGACACAGAACTTAATACGTCACTTCCAACAACAGAGATGGAAATCACAAACCAATCGCAGAACGATACAGAAAGCAGTTATGAAGTAATTACTGGGCTTTCTGTTGGACAAATGTCAGATCCAATAAATGTCATATCGTCGTCGCTGCTTACCATAATAAGAATCATTTTCGGTTTCTGAGGCATTGTGTTATGAGATTCCTGAAAAACTATCCGGCACTAAAAATAGGCAAATGTTTGATCGTCGCAGACCTGCACATAGGAATAACAAAAGACATTTATGAAAAAGGCATAGTTATGCCCAGCCAGCCGGAGAAGCTGGCAAAAAGAATAAATAAGCTGAAAAAAATCACACGAACAAAGAAACTCATTCTTTTGGGCGATGTAAAGCACAGGGTTCTTGGATTCTCGCTTCAGGAAAAATTCGAGCTCGACCGGTTTTTCTTGTTGCTAGACTTTGACGATATAATAATTGTAAAAGGAAACCACGACGGCGGTATAGAAAAAATGGTACCGCGGGGTAAAAATATAAGAGTGAAGAGCTCTATTACTATCGAAAACTATTTTCTTACACACGGCCATAGAAATGTCAAAACAGGCAAAAGAACGATAGTTATAGGGCACAACCAGCCTCACGTAAAGTTCAGGGATAAGCTTGGTGCTGTCTACGTTGAACCGGTCTGGGTTATAGGAAAGCTGGCGAAGAGGTTAAATGGCAAAACACTTGTTATAATGCCGGCATTTAATGAACTTTGCGGCGCAACTATTGTTAACAAAGACGAGCTGTTAGGGCCGATAGCAAAGATGCTCGACACAAAGAACGCCCGTGCTTATCTTCTTGACGGAACAGACATAGGTGCAATAAATAACATGAGGATCGATTAAAATGACATTTCAGATGTTCTCAGAAAAAATGCAGAAGCTGATAAGAGACAAGGGATTTATCGAGCCAACGCTAGCACAGAAGATGGGTATGCCGGAAATAATGAATGGTTCGAATATTCTTATAATTGCACCTACCGGTATCGGCAAAACAGAAACGGCAATGCTGCCTCTTTTTGACAAGGCGGCGAAAGATACGCTAAAACCTATATCTATACTCTATATAACACCGCTGCGCTCACTGAACAGGGACCTTCTCGACCGTTTGGTGTGGTGGGCCGACAAGCTTGATCTTGACATATCAGTACGACACGGCGATACTTCGCAGGTAGAAAGGACCGCACAGAGGGAAATACCCCCACACTGCCTTCTTACAACACCAGAAACGCTTCAGGCTATATTGACCGGGGAAACGATGCGCGAGCACCTCAAAAATGTTAAGTTCGTTGTAGTCGACGAAATCCATGAGCTTGTCGAAAACAAGCGGGGCGTTCAATTATCTGTAGCACTGGAGCGTCTGAAAGAGCTTTGCGGCGATTTTCAACGCATTGGGTTGTCGGCTACGGTCGGTTCGCCACAGACAGTTGCGGAATTTCTTGGGAGCAATGTAAAAATTATACACGCCGATTCAGAAAAAAAATACACCATTAAGGTAGAATCACCCAAGCCAACAATGCAGGACAGAACTATTGCCGATGAACTGTTCATTGGGATAAACACGACCACGCGGCTGCGTCACTTGTACGAACTGATTAAGAGCCATACGTCTGTTCTGACATTTACAAATACGCGCGAGACTGCTGAAGTGCTGTCATCGAGGTTAAGAACTCTTGACAGGGAGCTTATGCAGGCCGTTCATCACGGGTCGCTCTCAAAAGAGCGAAGAATAAGCGCTGAGCAGAAATTCAAAGCACAAACACTGAAATCACTGATAGCTACGAGCAGCCTGGAGCTTGGCATTGACATAGGCTCCATAGATTTAGTTGTCCAATATTTATCGCCTAGACAGGTCTCAAGGTTGATACAACGCATTGGCCGCAGCGGCCACGGCGTTGGAAGAACGAGCAAGGGCATAATTATTACAGGCGAAGAAGACGCTTTTGAGTCGGCCGTTATCGCAAAGAACGCCGTCGACAAAAAACTGGAAGATGTAAAAATACATACAGACGCATTTGACGTACTGGCAACACAAATAATCGGCATAGCGCTTGAATACTATTCGGTACCGGATGAAAAAATATACGAGATTGTGAAAGGGGCGTACCCCTACAGGAATCTCACAAAAAAGGAATTTATAAAAATTCTTGAGTTTCTGGAAAGCCTGCACCTCGTATGGCTAGATAAAACAAAAACAGGGTATTTGGTTAATAGAAAGAGGCGGGCGTGGAACTACTACTTTGAAAACCTGTCAACGATACCAAACAAAGTGCAATACAGAATTATTTCAATCGTTGAGAACGAGCCTATAGGCAGCTTGGATGAAGAGTTCGTGGCCGAGCACGGGCAGAGCGGCAACAGATTTGTTTGCGCCGGCCGTGCATGGAAAATAATTCAAGTTGATGGCAACAAGGTTATTGTCGAACCAGTGGAAGACATCGAGTCTGCTATACCCGCGTGGGAGGGCGAGCTAATACCTGTCCCACTTAGTATAGCGCATGGTGTCGGGCGGCTGAGGCGGCTCATTGCTTCTGAAAACCTTGACAAAGTTGAGGAAGAGTTTGATATCGATAAGCACGCGCTGGAAGAAATGGCGGATATACTTTCAAAGCACAAGGCATCGCACATCGTGCCCGATGAAAAAAATGTGCTCGTCGAAAACTACAAGAACTTTATCGTCGTTCACGCATGCTTTGGATCATTGGTCAATAATACACTTGCAAAATACTTGGGCGCCATCATTACGGCAGAAACAGGAGTGTCTGTCAACATAAAGAATGACCCGTACAGAATAATGCTCCAGACAACTGCGAAACCCGATGACGTAAAAAGAATTCTCAAGGAGGCGAAGAATTTTGATGACGTGCTGAAGGATTCGATAGAAAGGTCTTCAATGTTCAAATGGCGGTTCGTTCATGTGGCGAGGCGCTTTGGCATAATATCGAAAGCCGCGAAATACGATAAAATAAACGTCAGCAAGATAGTTGCGTCATACGCCGATAGCCCTGCCTACACAGAGACGATGCGAGAACTATTTCTTGAAAAAATGGACATTAAAAACGCAAAAGACGTGATCGAAAAGATCAAGAACGGCGAAATAAAACTGCACGTAAGTCAAGGACTGAGCCATCTGGGCGAACTGGGTCTTGTTCAGCAGTTCTCGGAA
Source organism: uncultured archaeon (assembly GCA_964373255.1). GTDB lineage: Archaea > Aenigmatarchaeota > Aenigmatarchaeia > GW2011-AR5 > GW2011-AR5 > JACPVU01. The sequence continues at coordinate 36,960 of CAYJTG010000003.1, read as the reverse complement.
GTCATGAAGCCAAAAATGCCGGAAGGCGAGATCTTCAGGGCATTCAAGAGGAGGCTTCTATTGACGAGGATAAGGCTTCTGTGCACGAACTGCGGGGACTACACACTGATCACAAAGGTAAAGGATGTCAATGAACAACCGCAGTGCCCCAAATGCAGGTCAGCGTTGATAGCAATATTAAGACCAAGGCAGATAAGCGCGCAAAATATCGTGAAAAAGAAGCTCAAAAAGAAACAGTTGACAAAAGAAGAACTCAACGAATTCCAGACAATCCGCCGGTCGTCCGACTTGGTCGTTGTTTACGGGCGAAAGGCTGTCGAGGCATTGGCGGGCCACGGCGTAGGCCCGCAAACAGCAGCCAGAATTTTAGCCATGCTCCATACCAATAAAGAGCAGTTCTACAAGGATATACTAGAAGCCGAAAAAAATTTTGCCAGGACGAAGATATACTGGAAGTGAATTAAGCAGCTTTAGGAAGTTCTATTGGCTCAACGCCATATTGTCTGTAGTAAGCTTCTATATCAGTTATGATTTTTTCGTTTGGGTTAAACTTCTTAACGGCAGCAGGCAAGAGAGTCCTTGCATCGGTTCTTGCCGCATATTTTACATTATAATCTCTTAACAACACATCTTCTACCGTTCTTTTACGATCCCTACGTTCAAAGCGATTGACGCAGGAAACAAGTGCATCGATCCATATACCAATTTCCTGCAGGCGCATTATATATTCCATCGAAGAGCCGCCGGTTGTGGTCACGTCTTCAACAAGAACTACGTGATTTCCCGGTGTAAGTGGTCCTACTGAATATCTGTTCAACGGATCTCCATGAGCTTTTTTGCCAGCGCGTAGAACCGCTGCTGATATCTCAAAAGGTTTTTTGTAATTTATGAGATTATTCATCTCTTCGCCGAGTGGTTTTGCTCCATCAGGCACACCCAAGAAATAATCAGGTTTTAGTGCTAATTCGCCACAAAGATCATACATATACATAGCTAACTGGCGTTTTAGATTAAGATTTTTCAAAGCGTCTCGCATATTTACGTACCAATGTCCAGGGCGCCCTGATTTTAAAGTTATGTAAGGATCAAAAAAGCCAACAAGATCATTGTCGAGTAAAAATTTGTTGTACTGATCAAGACTTATCATTCTACCACCCAGAAGGTATTCGACCAGAAGAACGCATTGCACCAACTATGTCTTCTCGCATTACAAGAGCAGATTCTCTTGCTGCTTTAGCAAATTCGGCTGGACTGAATTTTGGTCTGTATAGATCATCCTTGTATGCAAATATTAGTTTGCTAGCATTATTTACAATAGCACCGTAACCGTCTTCATTGAAATTTGGTATTGTGTCCTTGCCTTTGCCACCTTGCGCTCCATAAGCTGGAACAAGAATAAAAGCATTTTCCATCATTTCCCTACATCTTGCTGCTGGTTCTGGATAGATTGCGCCTACTACGGCGCCCAACGATGTGTAACCTCTCTCACCCTTAAGCTGTTGCCCCCACTGATCTATTAGGAGTGCCATCTGTTCATACATCAATCTTCCACCGTGTCGATCATCAAATTTCATGTCCTGCAACTCGCCAGAAGAAGGATTGGACGTTTTGTCAAGAACAAATGCACCTTTTCCATGTTCTGCACAAACCTTTGTAAATTCGCCAATGCTGTCTGAACCTACGTAAGGACTTAATGTAACAGCATCTGCATTGAAAGTAGAAATAGAAGTTCCGTCGATAAGCTCAACAGTTCCTAAAAAGCCTTTTGAGTAGAAGCCTGCAGTTTTTCCTATGTCCTCTCTTTTCACGTCGGCTATTACAAGTGTGCCTTTTTGTTTTATGTATTCTAAAGTTCTTAAGAATGCCTTTTCGCCTTCAGGCCCATAGCATTCGTAAAATGCAATGTTCGGTTTGAATACAGGAACAATATCGTGGGTTGCATCAATTATAGCCTTATTGAATCTGAACAGAACTTCACCGGTCGCCTGAAATAGAACTTCTAATCTTTCGTAAGGATCTATTTCGTATACTTTATAGTCTTCAATTACAGCACGTTTCATGTGATCAGGTATATCAGTTATTGTTGGATCAAGACCTACACAACTCGGGTTCCGTCTTTCATCTATTGCATCAAGAAGTCTGTCGGCAAAATTTCTAGGAATTGTTGTCACCTTTCAATTAAATTAAAGCTTATGTATAAAAGATTATACAAGTTAAAAGCCCAATCACGCCTGTAATTTCATAGAATCACACAAAATTTTTATAACACCTATAAAAACTTTTCATTGAATTTTACAAATATGCGCACGACAATAGAAAAACTAGGCATGCATATTTCTCTGCACAGCCCTTGGTTCTTCAAGAATTTTGTGCGCAAGGAACTTTACAGAAGATACAAAGATCCGGAAGCGGTTCATGAACATGCATTACAAATGCTCAGTAAATATTCAAATGTCATAGATGCTCACAATAGTTGTTTTGATTTTCCAGAACTTGCCGTTGATGTCAAAGGCATAAGAATGCAGCCATTCGGTACTGCGGCGGGCTTGGACAAGAACGCAGATGCCATTATTCCGCTCTCTTATATATTTGGATTTCTTACAAAGGGAACATTTGTAATTGACAGAAGAGATGGCAATGACAGACCAAGGGTTGCGGTTGATGTAAAAAATAAAAATGCATACAATGCACAAGGCTTTCCTTCTATGGGTGAAGACCATGCTCTAAAGAACCTCAACAAATATCAGAGTTCAGAAGCACCCAAAAAACCTATAATTGCAAACATATGTGGTTTGCCGTACGTTATTAAGGAAGAAGGTAAAAATTCTTTTGCTCCAAACAAAAACAGGGTGATAATAGAATCTACTGCCAATATCATACGCTACAAAGAATTCGCAGATATACCAGATACAGAAATAGAAAATGCGCTCGAGAATGCGTACAATGATGCTGAAGTGCTTGTTCACGATTTTAATCCATACGCAGCTGGCTTTGAGTATAACCCGTTCTCACCAAATACGAAGTCCCTGTCAATGCTTCGCAGGCCAGATATTTTTGAGAAATATGCAAGAATGATAAGAAAATATATAAAAAATAAATTATTACAGGTAAAGATGGGACCCTACGAGCCAGAAGGCAGGCAAGAATGGCTAAGGCTTGTTGAAGGTTGGATGAAGGGCGGTGGTGATGGTGTTACAGCAGTCAATACTTACATGGTTCAAAAGGAAAATGTCCCAGCAGAGAAATGGGGTTATGCAACTGCAGGCAAAAGTGGGCGATTTCTAAGAAAGTACAGACGTAGGGCAGTAAGAGATACAAGAGAGGCGTTTCCAGAAACAATAATATTCGCGACTGGCGGGATATCTGACGGCAGGGACGCTTATGAAACTTTTCTGCAAGGCGCAGACGCAATAGAAGGCTATACGCCGTACACGTTTTACGGATTAGGACTGGCACAAAAAATGATGAAAGGCGTTTCAAAATACATCAAAAAAGACGGTTACAAAAATCTGCAAGAATTAATCAACTCACGGCATTAGAAAGAATTTAAGCTTCTTCTCAGAATTAATCACATGGAAAAAGACGTGATGGAAAAGTACATTAAGGCTGGCAAGATAGCCGCCGAAGTCAGAGAGACGAGCAGGAATATAGTAGATGTTAATGAAAGACTAATTGATATCGCTGAAAAAATAGAGGCGCTCATACGAGAGAAAGGCGGGGAGCCGGCTTTTCCTGTGAACATCTCCATAAACGATATAGCCGCACACCACACACCGACCAAAAACGATACCGACGTGATAAAGGAAAACAGTATAGTGAAACTTGACGTTGGCGTCCACGTAGATGGTTACGTTGGAGATACGGCGGTTACGATAAATTTTAACAAAGACTACGATGATTTGGTGAAAGCAGCAGAGACGGCTCTGGAAGAAGCAGTCAAAATAGCAGTGCCAGACATCCTGATTTCTGATATAGCGCTCACAATAGAAGAGACAATAAAAGGTTTCGGATTCAAACCTGTCAGCAATCTGACAGGGCACGGCATAAATCGCTACGACCTGCACACAGAACCGACCATTCCAAACGTTTCTTTCAGCAGCAATTACCGTTTGAAAGAAAACCAGGTAATCGCCATAGAGCCATTTGCCACTGACGGCGGCGGTGCTGTAAAAGATTCTGAGAATGTTTTCATATTCTCACTAATAGAAAAAAGGCCAGTAAGAAATCCAGATGCAAGAAAGATAATAGATTTTGCCGATTCATTTAACGGCCTGCCTTTCGCCGAGCGTTGGATACCGATAGATTCATTATTCAAGGTAAGGATAGCACTTCGCGAACTGAGAGAGCGCGGTATTGTTCACGACTACAATGTGCTGCGCGAGATAAAGGGCGGCATGGTGTCGCAGGCCGAACACACTTTGATAATAAGCGACCCGCCGATAATACTGACAAAATAGGCAGCAAAAGACGTACAGTATGTATAAAAAGGTTATGCTAACTAATAAAAAGTAGATGATTTCATGATTGTAATTGTTGATAATGGAAAAGGCGCTGACGTCGAAAGATTTGTGCGCGGCCAGAAGGAAATCATGAAGCCGAAGGACGCCCTGAATGCTAAGGCCGGTGGGTTTATTCTTTCCGACGGCAATATGAAACATTTGAAAGATAATATGAAAATTATTGAGAAAATAAACAAGCCCCTGCTTGGTATTGGTGCCGGATATGTTTTTCTTGGTGTGGCTTACGGTGCCAAAGCCAGAGAAGGCAAATTCGAAAAGTCAGATCATGTAAAGATAGAACACCCATGCCCACTGACTCTCGATTTAAAGCGTGTTTTTACCGTAATTCAAAACAGCACACATGCATTCGATGAGGTCCCAGATAACTTTAGTGTCATTGCTTCTTCTTCAAAGTATAAATTCAAAATAATCGGCGAGGCCAAAAAGCCCTTTTTCGGCGTCCACTTCAATCCAGAATCAGGCGGCGACGGGCTCAAAATAATAGACAACTTTGTGAAGTTTGTCGAAGTCTGGGGGAAGTACCACAAAGGTTAGAAACTTCTTCTGAAAACCTGCAAGAAACGCGTGAAAACCATAAAAACGGATGGGCGTTGCACTGGCTTATAATCTGTGGCACGCTACAATCTTTATCATGATTTTCTGCATCTGTTTAGGCAAATGTTCAGGGCAGAAAGCTGCCTCTACGTCTTGAATCTTATAAGTAAACAGTGTCGACCTTTCGCAAACCATGCACTTCATACAAAACACAAAAAATATTTTTCAATAGGAGGATTAAGTCTGGATTCTAAGGAACCTTAGGTTCCTTAATGCAGCATTATCCCATGTAGTTTACTTCTTCCTCGATGACGCGCGATTTTTTCTTCTTCAGTATGCTCTCGTAGAACTGGTTCATCTCTTCGGTAAGAGACGGCTTCACTTCTTTCAGCGCCTGTTCGAAATCTTTTCTTGTTACCTGCTCTGTGCTTATGTTTTTTCTCATCGCAAACAACGCAGCCTCACGACATACGGCTTCTATGTCTGCGCCTGAAAAGCCCTTTGTTTGGCTTGTTACGTCGTTTATATCTACATCAGAAGCAAGTGGCATAGATTTTGTGTGCACCCTGAATATTTCCAGCCTTGCAGCATCGTCAGGGGTATGGACAAGTATCTGCCTGTCTAGCCGACCTGGTCTTAGAAGCGCAGGGTCTATAATGTCAGGCCGATTCGTCGCAGCGATAACTATAACACCGTGCAAATCTTCCAGTCCTGACATCTCTGCCAAGAGCTGCGAAACAACACGTTCAGTTACATGGCTGTCGTTCGACGTACCTCTTCTTGGTACAAGAGAATCAACTTCGTCAAGAAATATTACGCAGGGTGCAACCTGCTTTGCACGCCTGAAAACCTCACGAACGTGCTTTTCACTCTCGCCTACGTACATGGACAAAAGTTCAGGCCCTTTAACAGAAATAAAGTTGGCGCCGCTTTCATTAGCCACGGCTTTTGCAAGGAGTGTCTTTCCAGTTCCGGGAGGCCCGTATAAAAGTACGCCCGCGGGTGGTTTTATACCCAGTCTTACGTACGAATCAGGATATTTAAGCGGCCACTCAATGGTTTCTTTTAACAGCTTCTTGACGTCTTCCAGTCCGCCTATGTCATCCCACTTTACGTTGGGTATCTCGATAAGTACTTCTCTCATCGCAGAAGGCTCAACAATCTTTAGTGCGTGGTCAAAATCCTCTTTTGTTACAATGAGCTTTTTTAGTATGTCTATGGGTATTGGTTTGTCATCTTTTATGGCGCTTACGTCCGGCAATACGCGCCTGAGGGCGTGCATCGCAGCTTCCTTGCTCAACGCCGCAAGGTCTGCACCAACATAGCCATAAGTTATTTCAGATATTTTATCAAGCTCGACGTTCTTTGCGAGCGGCATGCCCCTTGTGTGGATCTGCAAAATCTCCTTTCTTCCGTCCTTGTTGGGCACGCCTAATTCAATTTCACGGTCAAATCGTCCCGGCCTTCTTAGTGCGGGGTCGATCGAATTCGGTATGTTTGTCGCGCCGATGACAATTATTTTTCCACGGGATTTCAATCCGTCCAGAAGCGTGAGCAGCTGTGAAACAACTCTTTTCTCAACCTCGCCCTTGACTTCCTCGCGCTTAGGCGCGATGGAGTCTATTTCATCGATAAAAATTATGCTCGGCGCATTTTTTTCACCCTGCTCAAATATCTTACGAAGATTTTCCTCCGACTCGCCGTAAAATTTTGACATTACCTCCGGACCATTAATAACAAAAAATTTCGCGCCGCTCTCATTTGCAACAGCCTTTGCCAAAAGTGTCTTGCCGGTTCCTGGCGGGCCGTGTAATAGAATACCCCTAGGCGGCTCGATACCAAGACGTTCAAAGAGCTCAGGGTGCTTCAACGGCAGCTCAATCATTTCGCGAACCTTTTTTATCTCCTCGTGCAGCCCGCCCAAATCTTCGTATGTGACCTCGGGGATCTTCTCTTCCTCCATGGGCCTTGTAGCCTGTGGCAGCAGCTCAACGTCTGTCGACCTTGTCACGCGCACAATACCTTTTGGCTCGGTGCTCACAACAGCGAACTTCTCTTCGCCGAATGGTGTAAATAGAAAATCGCCGAAATCGACGCCAAAGAACTGCTCAAATAGTGTTGTCTGTGACCTCCGATCCTGTACAATAGGATTAGGAATTATGATGTCGCCCGTAGCTAGTGGTCTCATCAGAAGGTTCTGTTTCAGCAGGTTTCCGCCCATGTGAATTATTATGCCTTTGCGAGCCGGTGCAATAGTCACGGATTTTGCTTCCTTCACATCGGACTTTCTTATTTTAACAATCTCACCAATGCCTGCACCACAGTTCCTTCTGGCAAGTCCATCCATTCTCACGACATCGAGACCAACGTCAACAGGATAAGCACGGACAGCTATGGCACCGGTCTTTCTTTTGCCTTCCATCTCAATGACATCGCCTTCGCTGACGCCTATTTTTTTCATGTCCTTTGCAGATATTCTAGCAATGCCACGGCCGAAGTCGCCACGCTCTGTCAATTCGCCGACCTTCAGCATGGCTTCGTCTTCTTTCTCATTGTTGGGCATAAAAAACACCAACCGTTACGAACTATTTATGACTTATTTTGTCATTAACACCTTAATATACTAAATCACATCAACTGCTCGAGCTTTTTTCTGTCGTTCATCATGACCTGGAGCATCTCACATTCCACCTTGTCGGACCACTCCTCAAAATATTTTCTTACACGTTCCATGTTCTCCATAGCTATCAAAAATGCCGAGTCGGCCAGCTTGATGTGGGGCACCTCATCCAGCAGACCAGACCTGTGATAGAGATACTTCTTACCGTTTTTTGGCACGGTCTGCTTCCATCCGTGCAGTTCCTTGAAGAATTTTATTCTTTCGTAGTCAGAGTCGAAGCGTTCTGGATTTGTATGAAACGTAACAATTGCAACGGGCATACCGTTTTTTCTTATTTCGATTCTCATGCACAAGACACCTTGGATAGATTAGTTAGTGTAATATGATATACTAAAAGTATTTAAGTGTTACGGACACACTGTGTTAAAGTTTCGGGTTTAATTTTACTATTTATTTATTCCATGCTCTTTCTTGAATTTGTTGAGCATTGGTGGAAGCTCTTTGTATAACCAAGAAGAAAATTTAACAAATTCTTCAGCCTCATTCTGTATGTATTTTATTATTTCGTCATAGTTCTTTTTGTCATACCAATTAGGTATTACGCTGCCTTCTCGATTCTTTCCTGTTATCTTGTCTAACCCTGACCCCTTGAACTGACCTTTGTTCATCACTATTCCAAAAGGTATCAAATCTATGAAAGGTCTTTTCAAAATATCTACAACCTGTAATTTGTTTACCCTTGTCCTTTCTATCAAAAAATTATGCTCGAATTTCAGGTTATAGCCAACGGGGACAAAAGAAAACGGGTAATCGTCTGTTATTCTGGAACGTTCAATGAATTCTTTTAGCATATCTCTTTCCGAGGATTCCCATTCTTTTAGTATAATCAACTCTCCCTTTGGCTTGGATGTTATAGAATCCAGTTCCATGAACTGTATTGTTATTATCTTATGGTCTTTAGGATCCAAACCAGTAGTTTCTATGTCAAAATAGAAGTTTGGCATATTCAGAATTAACTCATGTATCTTTAAAGCACTAATATCGCCCTTTCTGCTCGCCCGCAGACGATACAATTCACGCCTGCGCCTACAAATGGATTTTAATCCATTTGTAGTTTACTTTTAGCATGAGACTTCCCACTAACTCTCCATTGGATAAGCTTCTTGGCGGCGGGCTTGAGCTGGACGCAATAACAAACGTATATGGACCAGCCGGGTCTGGTAAGACAAACATAGCACTTATCACGTCGTTGAGCTGCCTGAAGGACAAGAAGGTAATTTACATGGACACCGAGGGATCATTTTCTCTCGAACGCTTCACGCAGCTTGGCGGTACAGAAAAGGACCTCAAAAACATAATTATGGTACACGTCCACGACTGGAAGGAACAAAATGACAAGATGCATGAGTTTGAAAGTGTCGTGGAGAAGGAGAAAAAAATTGGCGTGATCATCGTTGATTCTCTTGTGGCTTTGTACCGGCTAGAACTGGATGACACAAACTTTCAGAAAGTAAACAAGCAGCTGGCAACTCAGTACTCCATTCTTTCGAGAATAACACGCAAATACGGCATCCCTATTCTTGTTACAAACCAAGTATACAGCGCGGGCGACAGGATAGAACTGACAAGCAGGACAATTGCAAAGTACTGGAGCAAGACGCTTATAGAGCTGAAAAAACTGGAGAAGGAGAACCATAGAATTGCTATACTAAGGAAACATAGAAGCCTGCCAGAGGGGCGGAGCGTGGAGTTTGAGATAACAGGCAGCAACCTAAAGGGTGTGGGAAAATTTTCATTATAGAGAGACGGCACTGTCAACTTATTATGAAGCAAGTAAATAATCTGGATATTATAGCAAACAAGAAATATAATACCTGATTCTTTTCTTGTTTAGCTATAAGGGTGGTTAGCCATTGCTAACCACCCAGAAAAGGCTGTTGCCAAAGCAGATAGACGCACTTTAGTGCGTCAGTTTGTTTCAACAGCCGTTAAGTTGACAGTGCCTAGAGAGGCGTAGTGATAAATATGTTCATAAAATTTCTAGGAGCCATAGATATTCTTGTCGGTATTATGATACTTTTTAATTTCCAGCCGCCACTTGCGATAATTATACTGGTCATAATGTTTATCAAAGGCCTTATGAGCCTTGTTGGGGATATAACCGCGAAAATCTACGGGGCAGCCGATATTTTTGCAGGTATCGTAATATTTTTTGGCATAAATCTAGGAGGCACAGCATCAACTATTCTTTTCCTGTTTTTCATGTACAAGGGAATTGTAAGCCTTGTGTAATTTACTTTTTCTCTTGCAGATTACATCAGCGACACCCTGTTCATCGGGTACGCTGTTGTTGTTCTTATGTCGCCGCTTGCCAGCACGAATTGCGTTACGCGATTCAGACCTATGCCACAACCAGAGTGCTGAATCCCGTTGTTCCTGATAAAATCTAGGTACCATCTAAAATCCTCTATCGAGCCGCCCCGTTCCTCCAGCATTTTCAGCATGTTAGATTTTTTGAGCTTGCCTGACAGAAGTTCGTAGTCGTGCTCGCGCTGCGCAGATCCGACGGCTTCACCGGTGCACGGCAAGATAAGGTCTGCGCTGTTGACTATTTTTTCGTTATCCTCGTTTCTTTTCATGTTGAAGAACTTTATCGCCTCCGGATAATGTGTTATGAATGTTGGTCTGTCACCAAGCTCGTGCACGATAAATTTTTCATGGTTGCTCTTCAGGTCATCACCCCATTCTACGTTAAACTCTTCCTTCAACAGGTTTATCGCATCTGTATATTTTATTCTGTTGAATGGGACTGTCGCTCTTTTTAGATGTTCTGTATCTGTTCCTAATAATTCCAGTTCTTCTTTCCTATTTTTCAATACCGAGTGAACCATGCTGTATATTGTGTTCTCTATATGAATCAAGAGCTGTGAAAAGTCGCAGGACAGCTCAAATTCTATTAGAGTAAATTCTGTCAGGTGCCTTTCATCCACGTCTGGTTCTGCCCTGAAACTTGGTCCTATGCAGAAGACACCGCCAAGTTTTGGAATGAGCGTCTCCAGATATAGCTGTCCTGTCTGCACAAGATAGGCTCTTTCACCAAAGTAGTTTATGCCAAACATCGTATCTATGTTCTCGCACGCACCTGTTGCCCGTGTAATGTGAGGCACCACAACTTCTGTGAATTTCTGTTCTTCAAAGTACTTTCGTGCGCCTTTCATAAGTTCTGCTTCTATCGATACTACGGCTGCGAGTGCCGGATTGGTGAATCGTCGCTGGATGTCGCTTACGTCTGATATGTTATTTCTTTCATATTTCAGTTCCATGAAATCCCTCCAAATCGACTGAAACATTGCTTCAGTTTATTTAGGAGGGGAGAAAACGAATATAACGCTGTTTTGCAGCGTTGGTTTACTTTTAAACCCTCTCTTAATTAATTGTTGCTTCTTATAAAGAAATCGGACGTCTGCTTCCTATAAATATCTGAGAAAACAAAGTATTATTTTGTTGTAAGCTATTTTCTGATTCTATACGAGCGGTTTCAGAACATTGACGACAATATCTTTTCCTGCAAGCAGTGCCTCTAGTTCGTTTGGATTTGCATTTATTCCTGTCACGCCGTACTTGTCAGAATTGTAGTGCATAGGGATAAGCTGTTTTGGCTTTATTACCTGCGCGGCCTCTGATGCTTCTTCTACGGTCATCGTATAAGTTCCGCCTACCGGCAGTAAAGCGACATCTATGCTTTGGTTAGCGAGATCTTTCATTTCTGGTATGCTATCGGTATCGCCGGCATGATAAATTTTCACGCCGTCTATTATTAGGACAAACCCAACGCCTAACCCCCTGGGATGAAAAACCTGGTTGCCACTGCGAAACTTGTTTGTGTTGTAGGCCTCAACGGCCTCTGCGCGGAATCCGTCACGATATGAAAAGTATTCGCCAGGCTTTACAGAATTTGTCTTTCCTGTTAGTTTTGTTACGCAATCCAAAGGCCCTATTATGCGCGTTTCTTCTTTCTTTAAACTGTTTATATTGTTGACATCACAGTGGTCAAAGTGCTCGTGCGTAACAAGAATGTAGTCGGCCTTTGTTGCGTTATCCGGCAACACGTAAGGGTCGACGTAGACTGTCTTCGAGCCCGTTATCATGAAAGACGCATGCCCTAGCCACGTTACCGTAACGTTCCCAATTTTTACATCGTGCATAACACTATCACCATTATTGACCTGCGCGCAGCCTGAAACGATTAATACAACTATGACTGCAAAAACTAATAAATAAGATTTCATAGATAGAAATAAGACAGAAAAATTTAAGAATGCTCTATTTGGTGGGCAAAGCTTCTGCCTTCAGCTCTTTGTGCATTTTTGCGTGGATTGTGAGCGCGCGTTTTGTCTTGAAGGATTTTTCGCAGACCAGACACTTTAATTGTTCAGCCAGCTTGCTAGCCGCTCTACTTGCAATCTGTGCTTTCTTGAGCTTGTTCTTGTCCAGCCAGTCTTCTTTTGTCTTGCACATAGGGTCGAGGCACATCCTGAACGGGCGCTTGCCGGGAGGCTGGACATGTACGATGGGGGTCTTGCATTCCTCGCAGATTTTTTCCGTAGACATGATAAGTCCTTCTCTCGGCAACGGGAACCCGGTGCGGCAGCCTTTCTTGTAGCCTGTGCAGCCGACAAATCTTTTTCCTGTTCGCCAGTTCTTCATGACCTTTAGCGTACCGCTGCAGTTCAGGCATTTGCCAAGTATACTCTGCTTGTCCTGCGTGGCTATGACGGCTGTTGTCAACTCTTCGCCGATTTTTGCCTCCTTCTTTCGGAATTCGTTACAGATTTTTGTGATGCGCTTCTTTGCGTCTTCGAGGACTTCTTCTCGTTTAGTTTTGCCTAATTCTATTGAGTCTGTCATCTCTTCCATGTGCCTAGTGAGCTTCTCGGAAACGACGTCAGGAACATTCTTTTCCAAAATATCTGACAGGTACATGCCAAGCTCTGTAACTTCAATGCTTTTTCCAAGCAGGTAGCCACGGTTGTATAATATCTGAAGTATCTGCGCACGTGTTGATTTTGTCCCAAGATTTTTTGCCTCCATTTCCTTGAGCACAGAACCCTGCGAGTAGCGTGCGGGTGGCTGGGTTTCTTTCTCGAGTAGTCTTCTATCTTTTACTTTGAGAACAGAACCAATCTTTACGTCAGGCAGTAATATTTCTTCGCGCTGGGCGTATTTGCCATAGAGCGTGGTCCAACCGGCTTCTACTGTCTTCTTGCCGGAGATCTCAAAAACTTCACCGTTAACGTCAAGAATAAGTTTCTGCGATTCACGCTTTGCGGGGTCACCAAACACAGCAAAGAATCTTCGGACTGCAAGGTCATAAACCTTCTGCTGCTTGCCTCCGATTTTTTTGTAGACACCTGTTGGATATATAGCAGGATGCGCTGGATCTGCTTTGCTTCCTTCTGCAGGCTTCAAATCTTTTTTATTCAGCAAAAATTCAGCATCCTTTTTGTAAGAGTTTTGTTTCGAGATGCTCTTCAATATTTTTGGATAGTTTATGTCTTTTGGAAGCTTCTCGGACGATGTTCTTGGATAAGATATCAACCCGGCCTGATAAAGCGATTCCGCAACGTTCAGCCCCTGCTGTGGTGAATAGCCAAAATACCGGTATATATCAGCCAGAAATGACGTTGTGTTGTAGGGCTTTGGCGGCGTCTGGGTGATAATCTTCTTTGATATGTCTTTTATCGATGCGTCTTTGTTCTGCACTTTTTTGAATATCTTGTCAGCTTCTTCTTTTTCCCATATCTTGCCTTTCTTGTGCGTTGCCGTCATGACCTGTTTGCCGACAGCAACTTCTACTTCTATTTCCCAGAATGGCTCAGGCTTAAACGCCTTTATCTTTTTTTCGTGCTTTGCAAGCATGTGAAGCACAGGTCCCTGCACGCGGCCTGTCGAAAGTATGCGGAAGCGCTTGGCGTGAGACTTTATGGATAATGTTAAGGCACGCGTCAGAGAGATGCCCCAGTAAAAATCAAGATAGTGGCGCGCAAGGCCGGATTCCACAAGATTCTTGTTTAATTTTGTCATGTGCTCGTAGCTTTCAAGAAGTTCTTCTTTGGTCATGGTAGAGAACTTCATGCGTGCTGCGCCTTTGCGGCCGAGAAGTATTTTAAGTATATTGTACCCTATAACCTCGCCCTCTTCGTCGTAGTCCGTGGCTATAATTACGTCATTCGCGTCTTTTGCAAGAGCCTCGATATTCTTGAAGTACGGCTCAGAAAAAGCAGCCATGTGGTTTGCCTTGAAAGACGGGATCCATTCGACGTTGAAAACCGGGTAGTACCAGCCTTTGTCAGACTGCTTTAGCGTGAACAGGTGGCCAACAGCAGGCACAACTACAAATTTTCTGCCATCTTTTTCGAATTCGTAGTAAAATACCTTTTCGCCGATCCTCTTCGGCTCGTCTTCTGCTAAGGCTTCTGCCACGGACTTGGCAGCCGTAGGTTTCTCACAAATTATCAGCGTATGACCCAAGAATAATCACCACAAAAACCAAATTTTACCAGTTCCTATAATATAAGTAGAAAGGTTTATAAACTTACTTACAGATTTTTGGCAGAATTAGAAATAAATCGTTACGCCATCATTTTCCTATCCTCTTGAAACATGTATAAGGCCACAGAGCCTTTGGAATATCAACCGTGCCGTCCTTACGCTGATGATTTTCTATTATTGCTATCATTGTACGGCTAGTAGCAAGAGCAGTATTGTTGAGGGTGTGCACGAAGCCGGCAGGCACTTTGCCCTCCACTTCCCTGAATCGTATATTCAATGATCGTGCCTGGTAGTCTGTGCAGTTGGAATTAGAGCCGATTTCCCTGTAATTGCCGTCGGCCATCAGGAATTCGGTGTCGTATTTTTTTGCCGCTATGCTGCCAATGTCACCGGAGCAGACATTTACAACGCGATAAGGGATTTCTAATTTTTCATATAAGTCTTCTGAATTCTTCTGGAGCTCTTCATGAATTTTCCATGATTCGTTCGGCAAACAAAAGACAAACTGCTCGACCTTGTTGAAGTGGTGCATCCTGAACAAGCCGCGTGTGTATTTGCCGTGTGCGCCGACTTCTTTACGGAAGCAAGGGCTTACGCCAGCTAATTTTATAGGGAGGTCTGCTTTGTTCAATATTTCGTCCATGTACATAGCAGCCATCGAATGCTCGGACGTTGCTATAAGGTAAAGATCTTCGTTATTGATCTTGTACATCACACCCTCGAAATCCTTTATGTCGACAACGCCTTCGTATGGCTTCCTCTGCATCATGAGCGGCGGCTCTATGATCGTAAAGCCGCGGTCGCGCAGAAAATCCAGAGCAAACCCCTGTATAGCATGGTCGAGAATAACAAGCTCATTCTTCAAAAAATAGAAGCCGTGCCCGGATATCTTCGCCGCACGTTCTGTATCGACAAGGCTGAGAGCTTCCATTATTTCGGTGTGGCCTTTTGGCTCGAAATCCCATTCCTTCGTCCTCCAGCGCTTGACCTCCACATTTTCTGTCTCGTCTTTGCCTATAGGCACACTCTTGTCAAGAATATTTGGCAATTGGATCAGCAGGCCATGGCAAAGCTGTTCTAATTTCTCTAAACGCTCTTCTTTTTCTTTTATTTGTTTTGGTATGTTTTTTGCCTCTTCCATGGGCTCCAGTACATTAACGCCGCTCTGCTTTGCTTTGGCGACTTTTTCGGTGATTTCATTTCTTTTTCTTCTCAGTTCCTGGACTTCCTTTATTATGTCCCGCCTTTCCCTGTCTTTCTGGACAAGCTCTTTGAGTATCTTTATCTTTCTATGCTCATTTCTCCTTTTGAGGTCGTTTTCCACTATTTCCGAGTTCTCACGAATGAGCTTTATGTCCAGCATATCAATCTTTTCCTTCCCATTCCTTAAAGAACTTGCCTAGAAATTGTTTCATGAATTTGTGCCGCTCTTCTGCGATCTTCTTGGCGGTTTCTGTGTTCATCTGGTCCTTCAGAAGCAGAAGTTTTTCATAAAAATGATTTATTGCAGGAGATCTAGATTTTTTGTAAGCGGAGAATTTCATACTCTTTTTAGGTTTTATTGACGGGTCGAAAAAAGGATTTTTCTTATGCCCGGCAAAGCTGAATGCCCTAGCTATGCCAATTGCACCAAGCGCGTCTAATCGGTCGGCGTCCTGAACAATCTTGCCTTCGATTGTCTTCATTTTGTTCGGCTCGCCTGAACCTCTGAAAGACGTATTTTTTATTATTTTACTTATACGGTTGATTCTTTTTTGGTCCACGTTGAAACTTTTTAACAAACCTATAATGTTTTTCATCTCCTCATCCGCATCGCTGAATTTGTAGTCTGTAATATCGTGGAGTAAAGCCGCCATCTCAACTATAAACATGTCGGCCCTTTCGTTTCTGCCAATTATTTTCGCTAATTTGCATACACGCTCTATATGAAACCAGTCGTGCCCGGGCTCCGCGTGTTTAAGCGATTCCTTGACATAATTCTTTGTCCTTTCTAGTATTTGCCCATTTTCCATGAAATTAAATTATATGTGAGTTTTTTAAAATCTACCACCATAGAATGATTATGCCAAAATCTGAGAAAATACTTAAGATGCTTGCAAAAATACCTCAAGGAAGGGTAACCACGTATGGTGCACTTGCAAAAGCTGCAAGATCCTCGCCCCGCGCTGTCGGCCAGATAATGAGAAGAAATCCACGCCCAGAATTATATCCGTGCTTCAAGGTTGTCAAGAGCGACGGAGACATTGGTGGATACGGCGGCTGTGTTAAAGGAAGCAAGGTAGAAAGGAAAATCTCGCTTCTGAAAAAAGACGGAATCAAAATAAGAAACGGGAAAATTGATCTTGAAAAATATTTGCACAAGTTCTGATTAAGGCTCGAGGTTCTCTCTTATCAATTTGCATCCCATTAAGTGCGATTTCTTGCCGTGATGGCTTCCGCAGAGATTTATTTCGCTATTTTATCTGGCAGATTTTTCGTATGTTTGTTAATAAAATAATTCTGCATGTCTATTATCAGCAGAGCATTTTTTACGATATTTCTCACCTCGTAACCTTCGCGGTTCTTATGACATTAAGGCTCTCTTGAGCTTCCTCGTTCTTCTCAAAATACCTTCTGGAAGGTTCCAGTATTTTTATCAGGACTTCAGCGACAGCATTTTTCAGGTCAAGCGGGTGGAGCTCGCCTTTTCTGAAGACACTTGCAAGTTCTTCAAAGCTTTGCACTTCAAGCGTCCCGCCAAATTTTTTCGACCGCTCTATAACTAATGTGTCTTGCTCACGGAACACGATGTATTTGGATATGTCTATTATCGGGTTGTGCTCGACAATTTTTTCAGGACAGAACGCGTTTGATACCTTCTGCTTTATCTCATCGGGCTTGTCGTAAATGAATATGCACGTGTCGGGCTTGCTCTTTGACATCTTCGCAGAAACGAGTGCTTCTTTTTTGTTTTCCTCCGTTATCGGCCATATAGACGGTTTTGTCAGGCCTTGCAGAAGATGGTGGTGAACACAGACAGGCTTCCAGAAATTCATCGACGGCCCAACTTCGCGGGCGACGACATTGGCTTTCCTCTGGTCCATACCAAGCTGGCATATATTCACGTCCATATGGAATATGTCTGCTACCTGCATGGGCGTGTATATGAAATCAGACACGTAATTAGCTTCCACTTCTTTCCGGCCAGCAATTTCAAGGGTTCTTTTTGTTCGCGCTATTGTCAAATGTTTTGCGACCTCAATCATTTTTTTCCAGAACTCGCCGCCGTCATAAAGCTCGTCGGCGTATATGAATTCTATCTTGTTTTCAGGAACCCCAAGCGATATCCAGGAATGCTTGAAATGCTCTGCAGCTTTCCTTATCAGCTCAAGATCGCCGCCTAGCTTGTTGTTTATCCACGCATGCCACACAGCCAAGTATGCCTTGAAATGAATGCCTGCTTCTATGAAGTCCTTCATCTTGTACGCGCATATGAGTCCTGTGCCCAGATGCACCACTTCGGTTAAAGTCAGAAGACTTTAATTTCCGCTTGGTTCCCAGCCATTATACGCGATTGGATGGTTGTTTGTTTCGAGAAGCTGTTTGAGCTCTTCCTTTGTTATGACTTCTTCTGTAGGAGGACGTGTTATCAACTCTATCTTTTTTTCTATGTCCATAAAATCACTTATTATTGCGTTCTCTTAAATAGAGTTCGCATATCCTGTTTATTAATGCAGGATTTATTCTGGCGCGCCTCACAAGAGCTTCTGTATAATTATTATCGACGGTATCTTCATCCGAAGTGAAACCAGTGGGCAGAGGATAAGCCCATTCGTGCCTGACGTACTGGCCCAGCATGTCCGAAATCTCTTCTAAACACCCATTCGAAATCTTTGTTGTTTCTTCGTCCATCCTAATCGCCTGTTTAGAACAAGATCAGTAGTTTCGATAGGCCTGTCTTTTTGATATAATAAGCATTCTTGGTGCCATGTTTGATATTCTATTAAGATCAGCCATCGTTTTCCTGATTGCTTTTCTGGATATTTTCATGTTTCCGCCTTTCTTTGAGTAGGGGTCATTTATCCATAACCCATCTTTGTCAAAACCTGAAACAACAATCCAATGAGGGCTGTCTACATTATGAATAGATTTCATGTTTATCATCAATAACGGTATCTGGCCGCTTGACAAAGCCCTTTCTATGTCCCTAATCTCTGGACTTTTGTCTATTATTTTTGTACCCATGCGAACAGATTTTTCCAGTAAGTGCTTTGACGTGGCTACCGCTGTTTCTTTGTTTTCGCCTTTAGCAATTTTTCCTGATATTTGATTTAGCTTGTTTTTTCTGCAAACTATGGCCGCTTTAAGTCCTCTTTTCGATGCAGAATAGGCCAGGCCTTGCGGCATGCAGCCAGGAATTCCTATGCCGTACGATTCACGCCATATCTCGAACTCCAGCTTTCTGGAAAGTTTTGTTTTGGGATTGAAGTATTTCAGAGCCATCATCAGGCATGCAGGGTCGCAGGTAAAGCCTGTTGTCTGGCGATAGAAATGGACTGCTAATCTCATGAAATCACTGAAGATGGGACCTGAATCGGTCTATCTGTTGCATCATCAGGTCTATTCCAACTAGTCTGTCCTTTGATCTGCCGATGTGTTCGAGGTCGCTTCCTGAAGTAAGAGGCGATGAGTACAGAGATAAAAGCAGCAGGTTTATGTCGTTTCCGAATTTTTTTCTTATGGACTCGTCACTTTCATTCAGGTGTATTCTTTTCTCTCTTTCTGCGGAGTACATCCTTATACGGCCGCTGGACGGGAAGTCTATCGAAGGCAATGGTATCTGGCCTATCAGAGCAAAACTTACATTGACGCCTAGTTCTTCAGCAACGCTTTCCGCGGCTTTTACGCTGCAGATTTCATCAGGCTCGGCAAAGACAACAACTGATTTATTTTCATGACCTGCTATGATGGGCAGAGCAACCATCTTTATCCCGTATTCAAGTATTGTCTGCTGCAGCTGATGCTCTTGCCCTTCTTTCAGCACCCTGCCTCCGTATATGCGCCTTATTCCTGTTCTGATATGATTCATATCACGTTTCATGAAGCCTGCTAATCTGTCCTCTATTTCGCTTGTCCTTACATGAGCGATGCCTGGCAACATGCTCTTTCTGAATTGAATGTACCTCTCTGTGGCTAGGTCTATTGTTTTATCATCTGCTTCCTTGCCTGACCATGCCTCTATGAAGGCTTTGTACATTGAATCAGGATACATGCACACAGTTGGAACTGGATTCTTTTCCAATAAATCTCTGAGTTTTTCACATTCAAGGGCGTCTTCGAGTGTTACAGGACATTCTTTGTCTTCTCGGTCTTTTACAAGGCATTGACCTGTAAACAAAACTACGTTGTCGTTTATCCCGCTCAGATTGTAGCCGAGACAGCCTCTTCTTTCATGCATAGATGTACCGCCGATCAAGTACGATCTGGGTACACCCTCTTTCAGACCATATCTGGATGCATTCCTCTTTCGTAAGTTTGCCATCAGGTTAACCATAGCTTCGCTGTTTGTTCTGTTATCTACATCGTCCGTTTCGTATACCATCAAGATCACCAAGTAATTTGACGCAGAAAGAGCCGACATCTGTAATTTCTATGCGGCCATTTTTGCAGGAAACAATATCCAGATCTTTGAAAACAGAAAGAGCATCCCATACAGTCGATTCAGCACAACCAAGGCGCGAAGCTACAGATTTAACCACGCTTGTACTTGATGATAGCTGGAAATCACTGGAAGCCAACTCTAGCAAAATCAGCCTCTGTTTTTTAGTTATCGCCCTGTTGAGAAGCTTTGCAGAAAAAGCGATAACTTCGTCTAAATGTTTATCGTCCAGCGCCATAGCGACACCGTAAAAGAACTCAATCTACAGCGCTAGAAACGCCAATAGAAGAAATTAGCTTTGGCTACACAAATCGCCTTTTTCTCTAAGCTGGATTTTGTGCAGCTGTTCATAACCCATAAATAAGAATGAAACGCATATAAATTCAATAGTAGGAAGCTTTCAGAGTACTTTTTAAGCAAAGATATAGCATATCTAAAAATACAGTGATGAAATGAAGATAAAAATACTTGGAAGCGGGCAGGAAGTCGGCCGCAGCTCCATACTTCTTGAGGGCAAAAAAACTGTGATGCTCGACTGCGGCGTCAAGATAGAGCCAGCGCCGCCTCAATACCCGCACGTTGGGAAGGTCCATGCAGCAATAATATCCCATGCGCACCTTGATCATATAGGTGCGCTGCCGCTTCTGTGCAAGAAGGGCAAGCCTGCTATATTTATGAACGACATAACCCTTGAGCTTGGAACAATGCTCATAAAGGACTCTATGAAGGTTGGTTACAAAGAAGGCTACGCGACGCCATTCGGCAACAAGGACCTGAAGAGGGCAATAAAATCAACAAAGATCGTAAGTCAAAATGACCGCTTCAAGGTAGGCGACTGTGTATTCAGCCTATGGCACTCAGGCCATATACCAGGCAGTAACAGCATACTCGCCGAATGCGGAAAAAAGATTTTCTATACGTCAGACATACAGACAATAGACAGCCACCTGCTTAAAAAATGCAAGCTCCCGCAGAACGTTGATACACTAGTTCTTGAGAGTACCTATGGCATGAAGAATCACCCATCACGCGAGGAACTAGAACGAAAATTGATCGAGACCGTCGAAGACGCGCTGGCCAAGGAAGAGGTAATCCTTATGCCTGTTTTTGCAATAGGCCGCGCGCAGGAGATGATGATGGTACTCGAAAAATATGCCGGAAAAATAGCAATAGACGGCATGGCCAAGCTTGCTTCTGAAATTATTGCTGATTACAGCTATTACCTCAGGGATGCAAAAAGATTCAGAAGTGTATTGCAAAAGGTAAAATTTGTTAAAACGCACGAAGAACGAAGAAAAGCACTAGAGAAACATTCAATAATAATATCATCCGCCGGCATGCTTGGGGGCGGGCCTGCCGTAAGCTATTTGAGGGAGATAAAAGGCAGAAAAGAATCAAAGGTGATATTCTGCGGGTTTCTCATAGAAGATAGCCCTGGCCGCAATCTTATCGAGACAAAGATATTCAAAAACACCGAAGAGGAGTTTAACGTGCACTGTGACCTGCATCAGTTCGGGCTGAGCGCGCACACGGACCGTGGCGGTTTGTTTGAAATAATAAAAAGAACCAACGCAAAGCAGGTCGTATGCGTTCACGGCGACAAGTGCAAGGAATTCGCCAAGGACATAGAAGAGCATTTTAACATACAGGCATTTGCGCCGAAGAACGGGGAAACGATAAAAATATAGATAGTATCTCCGAAAGTGATGTATACGCCTCTTGGCGTATACCTCGGTAGAGGATTACTGCCAATAGGCAGTAATCCAACTTTCGGAGATACTGATAGAGCTTCACCGACGGAAAACACCATCGACTATTTTTCTTCCGGCTTCTGTTATATCATAATAGTCGTTGCTGTATGTTCCATGCCTTCGGATAAGGCCGGAACTGTTGAGAAAAGAAAGAGACCGCTTTGTTATACTTCTCTGTATGCCAAGCCCCTTTTCTATGCCTTGCCCGGATTTTATGCCGTTTTTGATCATAGAAAGTATTATGACATCCCTCATTTTCTTGACCCTCACATACCACACCAAATAAAATAGGGAAAAGAGTCTTTTTATCCTTATTTTGCTTTCATAATCAAATGATAGAAATTGACGGATCGACAGGCGAAGGCGGCGGTCAGATAATAAGGACAGCCCTTGCGCTCTCGGCTGTAACAGGAAAAGAATGCAGGATATTTAACATAAGGAGGGGCAGGCAAAATCCCGGACTTCAGACACAGCATCTGGAGGGCGCAAATGCTGTAGCTGCTTTATGCAACGCCGAGATCAGGGGCAACAAAATAGGATCAACAGAACTGAAATTTTACCCAAGAAAAATAGAGTCAAAGAAAATAGATATTTCTATCCCGACAGCCGGATCTGTAGGCCTGGTTCTTCAGCCGCTCATGATTGCGGCTTCACACGCTGAAAGCAAAGTAGAGATAGAGATAAACGGCGGTGCTACAAACGGTAAATGGGCGCCACCACTTAATTACATAAAATATGTCTTATTGCCGCTGCTTGAGAAAATGGGCTACAAAGCAAATATAGAAATTAAAAAATACGGCTATTATCCAAAGGGCGGGGCTCATGTTATGGCAACAATTAATCCTGTACACATAAAGCCGATAGACCTGATACAAAGAGGTGAAATAGTAGAAATAAAGGGCATTTCTCATGCATCCAAGCATCTGGAAAAGGCAAAAGTAGCCGAAAGACAGGCAAAGACAGCAGAAGAAATTATTAAGAAAGAACTGCAAATCGCGCCGCGTATTTCCGTTAACTATGTCGATGCGCTAAATCCCGGTTCTGCTATTGAATTATTTGCGACCTGCGAAAATTCTGTCCTTGGTGCAGACGAATTAGGCGAAATAAAAAAATCAGCGGAACAGGTCGGAAAAGAAGCAGCGGAAAAATTAATAGAAGAGCTGAAAACAAATGCGTGCGTTGACGAGCACGCCGAGGACCAGCTGCTTCCGTTCATGGCGCTTGCTGCTCAGGGCGGCGAGAGCATGATAAAAGTCCACCATTTGACAAATCACACAAGAACAAACATATGGGTCATCGAGAAATTCCTGCCCATGAAGTTTGAAATAGATGAAAAAGAGAAGGTTATTAGGTGCAGGAAATTAACGTGATCGAATCGTTTTCTATTTACTTGCTTCATAATATATCAAAAACCTTTGCGAATTGCTTGTAAGGCAACGTGTTTACAACGTCTTTACTTTCAAGCCACGCCCTTCTTGCTACTGCAACGCCGAGGTGCATGAATCCTAGTTGATCGGCAGAATGCGCATCTGTGTCTATCATGATTTTGCACCCTGACTCGCGGGCGGCTGTGGCGTTTACGTCGTTCATATCAAGTCTGTCTGGCTGGGCGTCTATTTCCAGGATTGTGTTTGTTTCCAGTGCTTTCTTGATTACAGCCTGAATGTCTATATCTGCGCCTTCTCGTCTCCCTATTAGGCGGCCGGTGAGGTGAGCTATAACGTCTACATCAGGATTTTCCATGGCGGCCAGAATCCTTCCTGTGCTCCTTTCGCTGGGCCCTTTGAGCGCTGAGTGTAATGATGCGAGGACTACGTCAAACTTTTTCAGAGCTTCATTTGATACATCGAATTTGCCGTCAGCACGGATATCTATTTCAGCGCCGTGAAGTATCTTTATGCCTGTTTTGCTTGAAATCTTTTCTATCTCCTTCGCCTGTTTGCCTATGACTTTTTCGCTGAGCGCACCTGCTATCTTTAATTTGCCAACGTGGTCAGTTACGCATATATATTCGTAGCCGAGCTTTTTGCACGCTACCGCCATCTCTTCTATCGTGTTTGCACCGTCGCTCCAGTTTGTGTGCATCTGGCAGTCGCCGCGGATGTCATTGTAACCAATAATCTTAGGTAATTTATGTTTGCGTGCCAATTCAATCTCGCCGCGGGCTTCTCGCATCTCCGGTTCTATGTAGTCAAGGCCGAGCGTTTTGTAGACTTCCTGTTCGGTCCTGCCTGCAATAAATTTATTGTTCCTTGACAGACCGTATTCACTCAGTTTCATATTTTTTGATATGGCTACTTTTCTCAGCTCAATGTTGTGTTCTTTTGATCCGGTAAAATAAAGCAGAGCAGATCCGTATTCACGCTCCACCAGGACCCTCAAATCGACCTGCAAGCCGTTATTCATATGGACGCTCGCTTTTGTCGGACCTCTGGCTATTACGTCACGAACCCAGTTCATATCTGTAAAGTAACCAAGAACTTTTTCTGGCTGGGGAGACGTAACTAAAATATCTATGTCGCCTATAGTTTCTTTCATCCTTCGTAGCGAGCCGGCATAGCTGGCGTGGTTGACATAATCCAGTTTTCTTAGTGCGTCGACAATCTCTTCGGCTATCGGAAGCGCGGTACCCAAAGGCATTCTCTGGCTCGCCGTTTTTGCGAATTCGATGCCTCTGAGTACGTTCTGTTCGGTCTTCTCTCCAAAACCTGCGAGCTTTCTTATCTTTCCGGCTTTCGCCGCTGTCTCGAGGTCTTTCACTGTTTTTATTTTAAGCTTTTCATAAAGGGTCTTTATTTTTTTTGGGCCCATTCCTTCTATCCTCATGAGAGATTCAAAGTCCATGGGCATTTTCTTTTTGAGTTCTTCGTAGTATTTTATTTTTCCGGTTTCGAGAAATTCAGCAATTTTTTCAGCGATGCCTGCGCCTACGCCCGGTATTTCGTCCAATTTGTTTTCTTTGTGGAATTCTTCTACAGGCTTTGATAAGGATTCGATGTTCTGCGCAGCCCTCCTGTATGCAACTACTTTGAAAACCACCTCACCCTTCAGCTCGAGAAGGTCTGCTATCTCGTAAAGAATACCAGCCACTTCCTGATTTCTCATAGCAATTATTCTATTTAGAAAGAGTAAAAAGATGAGCTTCTAGGCACTTTCCACGATTTTCTTTTTCTTCTTTTTAATTTCTACAGCGCCGTCTCTGACTACCGGCTCGAAATTTCCTGGAGTTAGGTCAAGAGGCAGCGTTACTGATTTTTGAAAGGAGCTTGATGACGCGCTTTCCCTGTAGAAGCCTCTGCCTTTTTCGACCTTATGGCTTTTCTTCCGGCCGCTCACGGACAGCATGTTGTTTTGGATGGTCACAGTTATTTCATCTTTTTTAAATCCAGGGACTTCTATTCTTATATCCGGCTCTTTTTTGTCGTGACGCCCTTCCCAGTAGAATCTGAAATTTTTATCTTTTGCCATAGCAATCATTAATTTAATAGAAATCATAATTTATAAATCTTTTGTCACCGAAGTGCGCGATCATCTGTTTGACGTGGAAGGAGAATCCGCCCATTTTCATCGGGCCATGACCAGGAAAAAGATACCGCACATCCAGGCCTGCTAATTTGTTGAGGGACATAAGCATCTTGTTTTTGTTGCCTCCAGGGAGGTCGGTTCTTCCTATTGTCTCGTCGAATATCGTGTCGCCTGATATAAGGATGCGCTTCTGCTTTTCGTAGAGGCAGATTGATCCAGGCGTGTGGCCTGGTGTGTGAAGAACAGTGAAAGTGAAATTGTTTGTTTTTATTTTGTTGCCGTCATTAAGAGGTCTGTCGACGGTAACGATCTTTGGCGATTCACTGAAAAACTCGGCTAATGTATTTTCGCCTGACTCGACGGACCACTTGTCGTCTATGTGCATGCACACCTCAGCTTTAAGCCAGTCACGGAATTTTTTTGTAGCGCCCATATGGTCAAAGTGGCAGTGCGTATTTACCACGGTTTTTATTTTGTAATGGTCATATTTTTCCCCGATCTTATCTTTTATCTGGCTGAAGAATGAGCTCGTTCCACAATCAACGACAAGTTCGCCGTCTATGACATAGATGTTAGGCTCGTGCCCGATGCCGCCAAAGACGTCTATGCCTTTGAAGATCTGCATGCTAAAGATATGGAATGAATTCTTAAATGCGAATAGATGGAAATTCACCGCCGTTTGAATGTAATTGATGCGTAATACGTCTCTTGACGTATAGGTCAGCTAGAGGCATTGTCAATACAGATAGACGCACTTCGTGCGTCAGTTTGTTTCAATGCCTCTCACGTCGATAGGTGTAATCCTCAGATTTCCACAATTTCCCTTCCTATCAAGTCGTGGGCGTTGAATGACACAAACCGATCGTCGTTCTTTATGACAACAATATTGCCTTTTGCTGCGACTACGCGGCCTTCTATTTTCATTCCGTCAGAGACCTTCAGCGGCGCCGGATGGTAATGCACATTTTCAAGGCCGTAGTAGTTCCTGAGGTCGTATATCTCCGGGGCTACCATATATTTTGCTATTCCATTGTTGCGGAGAAGGCTTATCGAAGAATTAATATTCTGGACAGATACGTTAGGGTTGCAGAAGAGAAGACCCTGTTTTTGTGCGCCTGTAACACGGTCGGCAATTTTTAGGTACGATTTTATATACCGTTCCACAGTTCTCACGTCTTTTCCGTCTTTTACGGCTGCAATCTTTGCGCCGAAGTCCGCGCCCTGTTCTATAAGGCGCTCGAGAAGGCGGAAATGATAAGATATCCCTACTTTGAGCATTGAGTCGAATGCCGCAAGGTATATGAAGTAGTTATTCTCCGAGCACGCCTGTCGCTGCTTCTGGTTTATGCACTCGGAGCCGTCGCACTTCATGCACATAAAAAAGTCGTCGTTCAGTTTACACTCGTTGCACGCCCACTCACCGTGCACAGCCCTTTTTTCAGGGCATTCTACATGACGGCCACCAGAGAAGTACCCTACGCAGTAACGGTTTCCTAACGAAAGCGATACTACAGAATTCATCAGGCTGATTCTTCTAATTTCTTTCCTGTCTGAAAGGAACAGGGTTGGCTCAAAGCCCCCGGACTTTGTGAGCCACTTATACTTTAGTGCCTGCATGCAAAACATCCTCGTAAGCCTTTTCACAAGCCTTTAGGGTGTGGTCATTGTCTATGTCTTTCTCCAGGAGACCGAGCAACCACTCTGTCATTTTCTTGTAGGCGGGCCTTGAATGGGCGCCTGCCCACCTCTGGAAAAAATCCCTGTAGAAGCCATCGTCCGAAAACGCAAGCCATGGCAGGTTGCATCTTATATACGACAGCACGTCTGTTGTTTTGTGGTTGACCATGAATATGTAAAACAAATATGCAAGGTCTTCAGAAAAGCCGTTCTTTATCATCATCCTGGCGGCCAGTAAGTCCTCAATAACAGGATGATGACAATCATAAACCCTTTTCACAAGCAGCCTTGATAACTCAAGCCTTACCAGCGCATTCACAGCCCTTTTATCCATTTGCTGCATTATTGGGTCTTCGGTCTCAAACGCTATCTTTGCGCTGAATTCCTTCATCTCGGTTCTGCCGTACCCTATTGACACTTCCAGTGCGTCTAAAAACGGCAGGTCTGCGTGCGTTATCATGCTGTCAAATTCCCGGGAGATGAGCAGGGACAGGCTGTCCCTTGTGTATATTTTCTTGATAATTCTCATTACAATATTCACCACCAAACGCTGAAAAGAATTGTCACCCGCGCCTAAAATACTTTTTTGGTCAGGAGAATCGAGATCAACATGCTTGAATTCCATGTTCGTATGATGATCGTCAGCGTAGCGATATACGTCTTTTGACGTATACCGCAGCTAGCACCATCGCCAGAAAGGCGATGGTGCTCACGCTGACGATCATACTTTAATGGAATTCAATCGATCAGCACTGCTCTACGTCTTCATTGCCAGGCGCTGTAATCCTGATTATGGAGCCGGTAGCACATGAGCAAATACGGTCTGGATCGTTTTTAGAATTACCCACAAAAAGAGGGTTGGATGATGTGCAGGAGTTCGTGTCTGTGCTGAACGAGCACGTTATTGTCTCGCCAGGCTCTATGCTCAGCTCGTAGCAGAAAAACTCGGATTTGTAGTTTGTGTTATTTATATAAAAATTCAGTTCAACGACATTAATGATAGCCGTGTCTATGCTTTTTATCGATATATTTGACCGCTGGTTGTCGATGTTGTCGATCGCTATCTTTTTGTGTTGCCTGAGCAGCGTATTCGCCAATTCTGCTTCTGTAGCGTTCGTCGCCGCACCCATGATCCTTGTGAAGAATATAAATGCGAAGCCTGCCATGGCTATTGTTATCAGAAGAAGAAGTATAACAGCTATTACCGGCGTGACGCCTTTCATCTTATCAGCCCATTTATGATTATTTTGAAGCAGAGAGAAATCGCTTCGTCTCTTTCCTAATATGACCCCGCTCTGCTTATATAAGTTTCCCTTCATTCAGGGCTTTCCACCTTTTGCCGGCACGATCTTGCAATAACTGCAGGGCGTCTTCTTTGGCAGTGACGTTTACGGCTTCCAAAAGCCTCTTTACCGGCTCTATTCGCGACGGTATCTTTGTTACGCTGATCCCGTTGTCTATCTCGTACAGGGGCCACACGCAGGTTTCTGTGCACAGGCGGCCGATTTCTATCGTGTTCGACGCGTCGAAACTCCATTTGGACGGGCATGGCGCAAGCAGGTCGATAAACTTGAAGCCGCTTATTGAAAAAGATTTTCTGAGCTTGACTATGAAATCCTCGTAGTACGCCACAGAGGCGGCTGCAGAATACGCAGCGTTGCGCACAAACGGGGTGAATTCTTTTATGGAATTATCAGGGAGGAAAGAGTTGTTGCAGCATACGTACAGGAAGTTTTCGCTTGCGGACAGGAGTGAAGATATTGTAAGATTTGTAAATCCATCCCCTGCGTATGCAATGATATTCATGTCTGGCCTGGCCCTTGCAAGGCCAGATGCCGTTGCCGCAGGATTCCGCGAGGTTATGACGTTTACAGCCATTCGCGACCTGATCATTGGTAAAATCTCGCCAGGGGACATGACTAGGACAGCATTTTTCATGTTCTCCAGCGACTGCAGCACAAATTTAAGCCCAAGCACCGAGCCGCAGCCATGACATACGTCAGTCGACTCGAAGACGCGATCGAGCTTTGTGATTACTTCCATAATACATCCCTTTTTCTTAATCAACTTTCTCTTTCTTTCGTGGTAGAGCTATAATTATTGTGCAACTTATTTATAGCCGGCCGAGCTTCTAAGCACTGTCAACTTAACGACCGTTATCTTTCGATAACGATCTTTTCTGGGTGATTAGCAACAGCTAATCACCCTTAAGTTGACAGTGCAACTTCTGCCTGATTTCCTTTACCTTATCCATAAGCTCGCTTATCCTAGCGTCGAGATCTTTTTCCTGGCCCTCGATATAGTACCACGTAGAGTATTCGCCGTATTTTTTCTTCAGCATATGTCTCTTTACAGGCAGGCCGCGCCTCACGGCTGTCAGAAACAGCTCGTTGTGCTTCGGAAATGCCTCCTTTATGCCGGCGGCAGGAAGCGGGCCGTATCTTTCCAGGTGCTGCACGAATGAAGCGACATTGCCGGCCCCGGGCTTTCTGAGGCCTTTTACCCAGTGATAAACAGCAGAATAAGACGTGTCAAGTGTAGATGCAATTTCCCTTATAGATACGCCCTCGCTGTAAAGCTTTACGGCGTCCTTGTAGTGTTTTGCATAATATTCCTTTCCTCTGCGCATCTGCATTCTACCAGACTTCCCTGTAAACCCGGAACAGCGCCGGGGGCAAGACTATGCCCAGCAACGTTATGGATATAAACGGCCATGCATTAAGGAGCGAATAGCAGCCGCCGACGCAGCCTGTTGGGGGGGAGCAGCTTATTGCCGGGCATCTCGTTAGCAGGACGTCCGCCTTGAATACCAGAAGCATGGCTGCAAAAAGAAGAACAGAGAACAGGATGCGTTTTCTCGGCTTCATGTATCTTCGCATAACACCATCTAAGAAAATATGCACGGGCGGTATATAAATACAACAAAGACTTTTATAAAAGTCTTTGTGTACGCAAAGAACTTTGTTCTTTGCTGTATCTTCGGGCTTTACTGTCAGCACCGTCAGCCAGAGCCGCCGAATTTCGTTAGCAAAAATCCTACTACGACTATGAGGATAAGCGAGAAAATAGGGATCGTGATCATCGGGTTCTTCAGGAAGCTGTACTGCTCGGGCAGGGAATTTATGTACTCTGTAATAAGTGAGAAGACGTTCTCTCCCCGCGTGTAAAGAAAGACAAAGATATTCACAAATACCAAAACAATGACAAACAGCACGATGTAGATTTTTAATCCCATACGGCATCTAAACTCGACACTATCAGCTCTGTTAAAAACCTATGAAAAAGCATCGACGTAGACCATTACGTCTTATCGATGTAATGGTCAGCTAGAGCTATTGTCAAAAGACAATAGCTCTCACGTCGGTGCTTTTATTGAGCATTTCAACAGAGCTACACGATTGAATTCCATATTCGTATGATGATGGTCGACGTAGACATATACGTCTGTTGACGTATATGTCAGCTAGAGGCATTGTCGACAGACAATGCCTCTCACGTCGACCATCATACTTTAATGGAATTCAATCGAGCTACACTATCAACTAAACCCAGATCATTTCTTCCTTATCGCTCTTCATGGTATGGTCCAGCATCTGCATAAAGTCTTTCTCGCCTGGATATTTTCCTATAGATATGAAATTCACAGACTTCCCAATGTACGGTCTGAGCTCCTTGTGCAGGACGCCAGACGTGCCTATTGATACGGCTTGGTCAAAGACGCAGGTCTTGGCGCCGTTCAGGGCGTTTCTTATTACGTCAGTCGGCAACGGCCTCAGCACACGCAGGCGCAGCATGCCGACCTTCTTGCCGTCATTTCTCATCCTGTTTATAGCCTCTTTTGCCGTGGTCGAGTGAAAGCCTGCCATGACAAGTGCGCATTCAGCGTCATCCAGTTTATACGTCTCAATCAGCGGTAACGCCCTGTTGAACTTCTTGCTCCATTGTGCAGATGTCTTCTCGATGAGCGCAAGCGCATTCTTCATAGCCTTCTGCCGCTGCATTACGAATCTGCTGTTCGGTACAGGCGCGTCGAGGTATATCAATTTCTGGCCAAGATTATAAGGCGACGAAAATTTTGAGACGTACCGCGTTGTAAATTTCTCGTCCGGCAACTGAACAAGCTCGCTGCAGTGCGCCATGTCTGTGCCCACAAAAGAAGGAAGAAGCACAGAAGGGTCTTCTGAGACCTTGCAGGCCTGGACGACTGTGTCGACGAGCTCCTGGTTGCTTTCAGGCATGAACACGAGCGAGCCGCTGTCAGCTATGTGTATTATACCACAGTCGCCCAGCGAACCGGTTGAGAATACAATCGGAAGCCTCCTGTAAGAAACAGCGGCCATTTCATCGAAGTTTAACAGCGACGACAGAACAAAGGCGCGCTTTCCGCCGATCGCGCTTCCGATAGCCGCATTTATCGCACCAGAAGCCGAGTCTCTTTTTGATACCGGAATATTCAGGTTCTTCATCGCCTTGCCAACGGCTGACGTCTGTGGCGTCTCATAGTGGTATACAAGATTCACGCCTGACAACTTTGCGCCGTACGCAATTGATTCATCAACGGACAATAAATGCGGTTTGGGCATAAAAATCATCCTACATTAAGGGAAACCTAAGGTTTCCCTTATAACACGCAAAGAACCAAAGGTTCTTTGGTGCACCAGAAAGCTTTGCTTTCTGTGTGTCTAGACTTAATCCCTTCCTAGATATTGTTGAAATTAGACTTAATACTTTCCTGAAATTTTTGCTTAGATTGAATTCCATTAAAGTATGATGGTCGACGTGAGAGGCATTGAAACAAACTGACGCACGAAGTGCGTCTAACGGTTCAGACAATGCCTCTAGCTGCAGTATACGTCAAAAGACGTATACTGCTACGTCGACCATCATCATACGAATATGGAATTCAATCTTTTGCTTAAGCTTTTTTCTAAAAAGCTTACATTAAACTTCTCTCTCCTCTGTTATGGCAACAGCAGGGCACTCCCTCAGGCAGATCAAACAGCCAGTGCACAGGTTGTAGTCAATTACCGGCCGTCCCTTTTCGTTCTTGCCTATGGCGTTGTAAGGACAGAACACTATGCAGTTGTAGTTGTTCTGGCAGACAGAAAGGTCAATCTTAGGCCTGACAAGCCGCAGTACCTTGGGCGGCTCTACAGTGTGCGGGTTCAGGACCGGCAGCGCCTTTGCGTCGAACTTTATTGTTTCGTCTGACACGCCGATGCTTGCTTCATCTTTCTTCATGACAAAATACACCAATTTCAGATAATATATCTTCCCAATACTTTTTCTTGATTAATCTTCTTTTTTAAAAAAGAAAGTTACCGCACGGCTTTGTAGCCCTCTTCCACCGCCAGCACAGCTTCCTTTGAGACGTGCTCGGCGGCGGACTTCATGGATTTCAGCGTTATCTTGTTGAAGTATTTTGCAACCGCGCCAGCAGCCGGTACGCATGGCATGTGCTTTTTCAGTACGCCGGTGGAAATGGCTGATGCGTCAAGACCGTATGCCTTTATTCTTCTCTTCTTCAGCCACGGGAACGACAGCTTTTCAGGCGAATTAAATATCACAATGGAATTATCCTTAAAGCCCTGTGAAAGGCGCTTTATGTTGAGCCTTGTCTCCAGGACAATGGCTATGTCGGACATCCCCACGTCTTTGGACAGTATGTGGCCCTTGTCGATTTTTACAGCTCCCCACACGTGGTCTGGAGATGGAAAAAACAGGGACTGGACCTGAAAATCGGAAAGCACTGCTGCCTTTGCAATAATCGAGATGCCCTGCTCAGCATCCTTTTCGTTGGTACCGTAGACAGAAATCGTTATCATGGCTATATATTTAGTAGTAACAAGATTTATAGTTATAGCAAAACAGCGATGAAAACAGCAGAAACAGTCAAAATGCACGAACAGCACAAAGCTTACTCCGACTTCTAACAGGAAATATTCAGGATACATGCAGAAATCAAAAAAGAGCCTCAGAGATTAGCGGTTGTTGGTGCCTCTTCTGTATCTTCTTCCATCGTGGTCGGCGAGATGTGCTTTATGATTACTATATCGCCTATCGACTGGACCATGTTGAACGGCACTATAACGCCCTTCTTTTCGCCTACGATTGTTGCGAGGTGTGAGCCGCTTATTGCATCCACGACAAGGGATTTTACGCGGAACTTCTCGAGGTCTATCCCCATGTCGACGACCTTGCCGCAGTAAGCGCCCTTTGAGGTGAACACGTCTTTTCTTGTCATGTCTGAAAGGCTTTTCACGTTCACGGCCATAAAGATTCCTCCAATTTGCAAATTGAACATTAGATTAATCATAAATGCAGTTTATTAGCTTTTTCGTGTTTGTGTATCTATTTTGTATGAATATTTCTGTCACTTGCTATATTGCCTAAGCACAATTGTTTTCGGAAACGTTTAAAACTATCGACAGGTTTAAACACAGCCAATAGAGGATGTTCCGGTATTCGCCGTAATGTTTTTGTAATTGCTGAGAATTACAGGAATTATTATGAAGCATAGCTTCACCATGTATAGCAAACAAGAAATGTAACACAAGAAATATAATATCTGATTCTTTTCTTGTTTAGCTATAATAGCGCTGGGAGGGGGATTGCTACGAAGACCGAAGGTCTTCGAGCCGTTGGCGAGCTTCGCTCAGCCACACGTGAACCCAAGGGTTCAAATCCTGAGCGCTGGGAGGGGGATTTGAACCCCCGTGAGCATCGTTGACTGACGTAGCGAAGCTACGTCCATCCTTTACGCTCACAGGTTTAGCAAACCTGCGCCGTAGACCAAACTTGGCTATCCCAGCTTCTAAAGATTGGCAAAAGTAATATTCTAAATGATTCAAGAACTTTAAAAATGTAAGAAATAAATCTGTCTGGCGTTTTAGTGCTCGTAAGTTTCTTTCTTCCTTTCTTGTTTAATAGCTTTCGAATAAGCTTCGAATATCTCGTCCAGATGTCTATAATGCCTTAGATCAGGCTCTTCGCTTGCTTCTGGAGGTGGCACTAACACAGATAATCACGATTGAATTCCATTAAAGTATGATGGTCGACGTGAGAGGCATTGAAACAAACTGACGCACGAAGTGCGTCTAACGGTTCAGACAATGCCTCTAGCTGACGTATACGTCAACAGACGTATACGTCTACGTCGACCATCATCATACGAATATGGAATTCAATCGATAATCACTGATCTAATAAAAATAAAAGCATGAAATCTAACTAAATTGCAGTATTATGACTATCAATGCTACACTGTGTTACATCATGAACAACGACAAAATACTTCTCATCTACAAGAAGCGCGGCTTCGGCGCGGGCAAGTGGAACGGTGCGGGCGGCAAGATAAAGCAGGGTGAAAGTCCAGAGCAGGCAGCAATCAGGGAAACAGAAGAGGAGACAGGAATAATACCAAAAGACGTCAGGAATATTGGCTATCTTGAATTTTATTTGGGCCAGACAAAAGAGCCTGACATAATAGGCCATGTATTCATCGCGGATAAATTTTCCGGATCGTTGATAGAAAGCGATGAAGCAATACCCAAATGGTTTCTGTTGAAAGAGATACCCTTCCATCAGATGTGGCCCGACGACGAGATCTGGATGCCTTTAATGCTTGACAGGAAGAAATTCAGGGGCGTATTTTATTTTGACAAGGATGCGGACAAACTAATAAATCATAAAATGGAAGTATTAGAATGAAAATTGTTCAGTACGCTGCAATATTCAGAAAGAAAAAGATGCTTATCCTGCAGTATTCTGATTATATCGGCCCAATCTACAAAGACAAATGGGGCTTGCCTGGAGGTCATCTCGAAGAAAAAGATAGAAATCCTGTGGCAGCGTTAAGAAGGGAAATCAGTGAGGAGACAAGACTAAGAATTAAAAATGTCAGGCCGATTTTTGTAAATATTAAAAAATATATTGATGGCAGGAAAAGGTTTATAATATTTTATAGGGCCGATAGCAGCCGTGGTGAAGTGAAATTAAGCAACGAGCACACGGATTACGAATGGGTGGATATTAAAGCAATTCAAAATAAAAGATTTCATTCAGGGCAAGAAAGGGAAATGATAATGCTTTGCTTAAATAGCGTGATAAAATGAAAATAAACAAGTGGATTTTGCTGGGCTACATAGCCGCCATATTCAACCCGCTGCCGACAGGCATAATAGCAGGCTGCGTACTGTACACAGAAAAGAAATACAGGAACCACGGCGCGATCGTCGTGATAATATCCGTATTCCTGACAATCCTGACGCTTGCCGTGATCTATTATTTGCAGAAGATATAATACCACGATCTTCGGATCGTCCATATTTAGCTTCTGCAAAGACATGCTGTCTTTTAGGAAGCAGTGATGTCATTTCAAGGAACAGCTGATTTGAGTGTGGGTCAGTGGTCTACCGGTATGAAACTGGTAAACCAGTTTACCAAACGTCGCCCTTACAAGAGGAGAAACTGAAAAATCTCTTTACCTTTATTTTTGAAGGAAATGAGGGTCGAGGGAGAGAAACCTTCGGTTTCTACTCCTTGAAAGGCGAAGACAGGCAGTTCGATTCTGCCCTGACCCATTGAAAGAACTTAACTTCAAGTTCAGTTTCATATAGACTATGTTTTAATTTTTTTTACAATTAATCTATTAATTATAAAATGTGGCGCGGTGACCGAGTGCCTAGGTGAGGACTCGCAAAGTCCTACAGGTAGGTTAAAATCCTACCCGCGCCTTAACAAAGTTAAATTTATGAAAGAGGTGCTACTCATGGAAGAAATTAAGATAAGCAAGCTCATACTTACTGAGACTGACTTGAAGCAGTACGGAATCTGGAATAATTATCAAGAATTTAGAAAACAATTATACAAAGCTGAAGAACGTATTGATTGTATTTTGATACAAGGTGCTGCATTTGTTGTTAAAGGTAAAGCATTTCTTGTTATTGGGGTCGGCGGAATAGATTTCTTGGACTCTCTTAGCCAGTTAGACGAAGTGGATGGTATTATTGGTAATGGTAACGCTCTTTTTCTATCAAGAGATTTTAAAAATGTTTATTCTGCCCATTCAATTAATGAATTAACTAAATGCTATGAATTAGAGGGTTCAGATGTAAAAATAAAGTTTCTTGAAAGTGCAACTCTTGCTCCTTTAATATTTTTGTTAAGAAGCTTGCATACGTTAGATGAATATAACGCAACAAAAAAGAAAATACAAGAAATTGTTTTTGAATCTGCAAATACTTTTTCTGGAGAACCTGTTCGATATGCTGGATCTTTGAAATCAAGATTAAGAGGAAAGTTTCTTGCTACATCTAGGGTTGTACATTGTGCTCGCCGTCCAACGCTTATGAAAAAAGAGTGTTTGTTTGATTCTTATAATGATGTTCGTAGTACAATAGATAATTTTAAGGGGCACTTTGCATTGATTTATACCTTATGGAGTCAACAAATGTGTGATGCTGTAGGTATGAGAAATACTAGAAAACTATCTAAATCTTACAATCCCACAGACCCGATTACACCACACTTGCTTAAAATGGCAAAGAACTTTATTTAACCCTTTTAATAAACTGAACTTCAAGTTCAGCAAAGCCAGAATTTTTGGTGATCTTATGAGTGAAGACGTTGGCGTCAAGCTTCAGGAACTCTCAAACTTCCGCAAGATCTTTATCACTTCTGTGGTGACGGCCCTGGCGTTTGTCGTAGGGCTTTTCTGGAACGATGCCATAAAATCGGCGATCGAGCAGATTGTTCCAAGGGGCGAAGGGCTTTTCTACAAATTCCTGGCGGCTGTTATTGTGACTGTGGTTGTGGTTGTTATAGTCTACATAATTATGCATGGGCAGAAGCTGGCAGAAAAAAGACTCATGAAAATTTCAGGCAAGACTTAGAAATGCACGCACGGATCGCGTTCTGATGTATTTAAAAAACCAGTGGCTTAGAATAATGAAGACGCTCCCGTCGTCTAGGCACCTTTTCTTTCCAAAAGAAAAGCTGCACCAAAAGAAATTATGGTGAAGCAATTATTATGAAAGAATGGTGGGAAATCCCGGTCAAGGATTCGGGCCTTTCGAGCCTGAGAAGAAGAGAATTATAGATATTCCTTCTAAGGATGCGCGGGTTCAAATCCCGCCGGGAGCA
>CAYJTG010000002.1:0-142699 GCA_964373255.1 uncultured archaeon | reverse complement strand
GATTTCGGACATATTACTTTTGTTGTTCGCTATATGTAAACCCAGTTATAATACCTGATTATTTACTGGGTTTACATTATTTAATCAATAAAGTCTATTCCAAACGCTCTCTCAATATCCTTCTTCCTCTCTTTTGCCAAAGTTTTTTGCGGCACGAGAATGTCCGCCGCACTTATGCCAGTGACTATGAGCATCGTTCTTACCGAGTCTCCAAGCTCTTTCAGTATCTGTGCGCCCCATATTATCTTTGCGTCCGGGCTCAGTCTTGTTGCTATCGTCTCAACTATGCTCTGGCACTCTCTTATTGTGACATCAACCCCGCCGGAAACATTTATGAGTGCGCCCTTGGCTCCGTTTATGTCTACATCAAGCAGCGGGTTGTTCAGCGCGCGCTCTACAGCCTCGACCGCCCTGTTCTCAGAATCCGAGTCGCCCATACCTATCATCGCTATTCCGCCGTTGCTCATGACAGCTTTTATGTCTGCAAAGTCCAGGTTTACAAGCCCGGGTCTTGTGACAAGCTCGGTTATTCCTTTTACGGCATTCACAAGAATCTCGTCCGCAACCTTGAATGCCGTTGTTAGAGATACATCAGGAACGATTTCAAGCAGCTTGTCATTTGGTATGACTATCAGTGTATCAACGGCCCTCTGCAATTTTTCTAGTCCGTCCTTTGCGTTGTTCATTCTTTGTCTTCCTTCCATGGTGAATGGCAGCGTAACAATGCCAACGGCCAGCGCGCCCGCTTTCTTTGCCATATCAGCAACGACAGGTATTGACCCGGTTCCTGTGCCGCCTCCCAATCCGCACGTTACAAATATCATATCCGACCCGTCTAAAACTTTTTTCAGGTCGTTCTTGCTCTCCTTTGCCGACTCTTCTCCTACACGCGGATCTGCGCCTGCTCCCAGGCCGCCCGTTATTTCCTTTCCTATGAGTATCTTGATGTCCGCGTCCGTATACAGCAAATCCTGGGCGTCGGTGTTTATCGCTATCGCTTCTGCACCCACAACACCGATCTGCATCAATCTGGAAATTGTGTTGCCGCCAGCTCCGCCGCAGCCAACAACCTTTATCACGGCCTTCTTTGATTCAAGTATCTGCCTCAATTGCTCATCAACAGGAGAAGCTCCGATATCTTTTGTTGTCAGAATGCCCATCTTATCACCAGATTTATTATGGCTTCAGACGTATATAAAGTTTAACGCGCCGAATTTTGTAATTTTTGCACATTACACATGATATTTAAATAGTAGTAGGAGTAGTAATAGTAGTAGGAGATATAAATGAAATTGCAATGCACACACTGCAATCATTTGTGGCAGACAAGAAAAAACGAAGTTCCTTCTAGCTGCC
Source organism: uncultured archaeon (assembly GCA_964373255.1). GTDB lineage: Archaea > Aenigmatarchaeota > Aenigmatarchaeia > GW2011-AR5 > GW2011-AR5 > JACPVU01. The sequence continues at coordinate 141,343 of CAYJTG010000002.1, read as the reverse complement.
CGTATTGCAAATACAGCACGTACTACCACAGGCCGACAATAATAAAGAAATAGTGGACATGAAAACATAAATCTATTTTATGTTTACTATCATCGACAAGAATGCCGATTGCTTCAGCGAGCGGATGAATCACTGGCTTAGAGCATCCTATCTTGTAATGATACCGCCACATTTACATTGTAAAGCAAAGCTTTACCTGTAATTTGAAAATCCTCCAGATTTTCAATTACAATTCGAATTCCTGGAATTCGAAATTGTACAGGCGAAACTTTGTTTCGCCATGTATGCGGTGATTATTCATTCATTCTTCTCTTCTTTTTTCTTCTCAAAGCTTTCCACGAAACTTATTTTCTCGACTTCTGGCATGTTATCAAGTATTACTGAGCTCAATTTTTGTTTTAGCTCTGAAGGCAGGCTTATCTTTACAGTCGCTTCCTTATTGTCTATGCTTACTTCTGTATTGCGGAAGCCGAAGAATTCGAATACTCCTTGTATCTTTTCCTTGGGATCATTTATCTGTTCGACTATTTCTATCTCGTACTTGAGCAGTTTTCCCGCGAGCGGGTTGTTAAAATCAATGCGCACGCGGCCGCCGCTAACGCTTTGTATGCGGCCTTTCATGCCACCAAAATCCACAATCAGTCCTGGCTGCGGTTCGACCTTCTGGCTTCTGAACTCCTTCTCTGATACGACCCTTACAAGCCTTGGATCCCTCTGCCCGAATGCATCGTCTGGTTGTATTTCAACAGACCTTTTGTCGCCAACGTTCATTTCTGATATTGCCTTTTCCAGACCCTTTATCACGAAATTGGCGCCAACTATTACCGGAACAGGCCCGTATTTGATTTTCGGGTTGTATACGTTCTCTTTTTTTGCCGTATCCTCATAAGTAAGGTCGAATACCTCGCCACTCTCAAGTCTTCCTACGTAATTTATTCTTATCGCGTCGCCCTTTTTCATAAGAGAAAAGAATTTGATGCAAAGCTTTTAAGGTTATTACTCGCTTCGCTCGCAATAACCCCCAAGAGAAATTTTCAATTACGTATGCATTACATTTTTATGCACACGTTATCTTTATAAAGATTTTGTCACTATTAAGTATTGAAAATTTGGGGTGTATAAAATGTTGTTCAACGTATCAGACGACTGGAAGCAATTGCTCTCGCCAGAGGACGAGGCAAGACTGAACGATGTACTGAAGCGCGTCGCCCGTCATCGCGGCGCTTACAAGAACGCGCACGACGTGAAGAACGCACAGCTCTGGGCAGCAATTTTAGAGCTCAGAAAGGAAAACCAGGCGCTGCTCAACCGCCTGAAGAAAACCGAATTTATCATGGACGGCATGCGCGAAAGAATAAGGATTCAAGAGCAGCAAGAGCACGAGCTTCTGGAAAGTCTGGAAAAGTTCTAGAATTTTATTGCTGACTTCTTTGAGGCAATTATTCAAGTAATATCCCGGGCTTCTGGGGACCCGAGAATTTTGCTTTTTGATCGTGACTATTGTTCGCGTCAATAATTTCAATTCTGCATCCTATTTCTTTTTTCAGAAAATCTTTTGCATCTGTTAGACAATCTAGCTGCGATTTTTTGTCAAGGACGGGCTTCAATTCGTTTATCTTTTTGTATAAATTTTGTATGAACATAACAGTCGCGTTTCCGTATCTTTTTAAATCTCCGGACATGATCTCCTTGGTGATTTCATTTATGTTTCTGTTCTTGTTTCTCAGGACTATGCTGTAGACATCAAACTTCCAGCCTTCCGCAACAAATATCTTCACTGATTTTGGTTTAATCGTCTTCAGCCTTTGTATTTCTCTTATGTCTTCGAGCGCGGATTTTATCAGGTCTTCCCCTAGCTCGATCTGTTCGTTTATCAGTTTCTTATCATATTTTGGCCACTCGGCAACAGAGACAAATGTCTTTTTCCCAAGCACCGACCACATCTCCTCGCATACATGAGGCGTAAACGGTGCAAGAAGCCTGGTAATTATTGACAAAGCTTCCTGCACGGCTTTTCTGTTTGCGTTTTTTATCCCGCCGCACCTCGTCATGTACCATTTCAGCTCGTTGGTGACCTCGAACAGCGCGTGATTGGCGGCTGTCCTGTACTTTGTGACCTCATAGTTCTGTGTGGTGTTTTTTATTGTATTTTGAAGTTTGCTAATCAGATACATATCAATAGCGCGCATCTTTGTTTGCCTGGTTTTTTTTGCATTTTTGGCCAGGTCAAACAGAAACTCGTAGCGCATCCTGAATGATTTCATGTTTTCCACACGCCAATCAGCGTCGTCAATGCCTTCGCTGGACGTTGCTATGTTTATTCTGGTAAGGTCAGCGCCATAATTGTCAATAAGATTTCTGAGGGGTATTATGTTGCCCTTTGACTTGCTCATTTTCTCCCCTTCTACGTTTACAAAGCCGTTGACGGAAATGCACCTTGGCCAGTATTTCTCAGGCCATAAAGCAACGTGGTGATATAGAAAGAAAATCAGGTGGTGCTGCAGAAGGTCTTTTCCACTGTTTCTGAAATCCACAGGATAGAAGTATTCGAACTCGTCTCTCATAAATTTAAGTAGCTTTATATTGATTTGTGATTTTTTGGCTATATCATTTATTTTTCCTTTACCAAAGAAAATATAATCAAAAACGTTATCTGTCAGCTTACTTGCTTTTATCTTGTATTTGCTTATTATCCCTGATATTGTGTAGTACGCCATATAAATTGTCGAATCGCTTAGTGTCTCCACGATCCATGATTTATCCCACGGAAGCGGCGTGCCCAGACCTGATTTTCGCGTGCACGCCTTGTCCTTCATCCAGTCTATCGTTGCAAGGAAATTGTTTCTCGCTTCTTCCGGATAAATCTGCATTTTATTGAGACATTTTTTCACAAGATTTTTCCATTTTTCATCCGAATATTTAAGGAACCACTGGTTTTCAAGGATCTTGACATGGCATTTCGCGGTGCAACGGCAAACAACATTGTCGACGTCGTAGAATACGTGGGCAATCTCCCTCTCGATAAAGTCCAGTATAATTCTCTCTTTAACCTCATTTACCTTCATGTCTTTGTACGGACCGCAGTTTTCATTTAGGATACCACTGTGAAATTCTTTTTTGTAGATGGTGCTTGTAGCACCATCTAATTCTTTTTCTTGCTTTATTGATTTTATGTTCATATCTTCGCATATGGTTTTGGCGGGAATTTCTCCAAATTCATTCTTCACCAAAGAAATCGGTTCAAGCTCTTCTTTTGTTATTCCAAGTCTTTCCATTTCTCCGCTCTTCTTGAGATCTTCCAGGGCTATGTAGTCGTACGGCGCATGCGCGGGCACGCTCATCACAACGCCCGTCGTGCTGCCAGGATCTACGAATTCAGAAGGCAGAATTGGTATTTCTGCATTTGTAACAGGATTTTTAGACCTACGACCAAATAGGTCGATTTTTTCGTCGTATTCTTTCAGCTCTTTGACATCTTTGAACTGGTCTTTTATTTTTATCAAAGACTCTTTTGCAACTATCCATTTTTCGCCTTCCACCTCTATCTTTATATAATCCGCGTGCGGGTTCAGCCATATATTGGTGACACCATATACGGTCTCTGGCCTTAGTGTTGCCGCCGGCAAAAACGAATCGCCGAACTGGAATTTTATCAGTGTATACTCTGTTGGGCTCTCGCCTTCGCCTTCTAGTCGGTCGTGATCGCCGGTCGGGCTCTGGTCGTGAGGGCACCAGACAACAGGGTGCGTGCCCTGCACCACGTAGCCCTTTTTTCTCAGTGTTTTATACTGCCACTCGATAAATTTGCTGAATCCTGGATCAATTGAAAGAATGAATTTTTTTCTCCAGTCAATTGAGAAACCGGCTGACTTAAAGCTCTCTTCGATCTTTTTCGCCCAAAATCTAGCAACGTAGGAAGGACCTTTTTTCTTGAAATGTTCCAGATTTTTGTCGGTCGCACCAAACATTTTATATGTCTCTATTTGTGCCATATCATTTTTCTTCAACCGCTCGACTGTGCCTAAGATAGGCTCGCCCGTGGCGTGGAAGCCTTGCGCTAATAAAGTGTTGAAGCCCTGCATTCTTTTATAGCGCGCATACACGTCTGTCCTTGTGAATGTGTATGTATGACCTATGTGGGCATCGCCATTTACATACGGAATTATATTGGAAGTAAAAAATTTTCCTCTTTTTTTATCTACGTTAGCTTCGAAAACCTTCTTTGCTTCCCAGATCTTCTGCCACTTATTTTCTATTTTTCTGAAATCTATCATTGTCATCAGTCTACGATATTGTTTTATCTAAATTTTAAAGTTGTATCTTAATAAATAATCGATAAAGATAGGATTAATAGCATTAAATGCAGACGGGCGTGTAGCTCAGGTTGGATAGAGCACTAGCCTTCTAAGCAATGTCCGCACTAATTGTGGCATTTAGTTTAGGGGTCGCGGGTTCGAATCCCGTCACGCCCATAAAATTCTTGAAAATTACCCAATCTTAGCATTTAAAAAGCGTTGTGATCAAAATAATAAAGTGAGAGATGTGATTAAATGACGCGCATAATTGCATGCCTTTCCGGCAAGGGAGGCGCAGGCAAAACCACCATAGTCGCTAATCTTGGTGCCGCGCTCGCAAAGATGGGGAGGAACGTCGTCGTTGTAGACGCGAATATTACGACACCGAACCTCGGCCTTCATCTTGGCGTCCCATTTCATCCCATAACACTGCACGATGTGCTGAAAGGCACTGCAAGGATAAAAGACGCTATTTACACGCACGAAACAGGGCTGAGGATAGTGCCGGCAGGCATATCGCTAAAGGATCTGAGAGGCACAGATCCAAAACAGCTGCCCAACACGCTGCTGGACCTGCTGGGTGACGCCGATATAATTCTTCTCGACGTAGCAGCCGGCATAGGCCGCGAAGCGCTGTCAGCCATAGAATCCGCAGACGAGGTTATACTTATAACAAATCCCGAAGTCACGGCGGTTACCGATGCACTGAAAGCGGCAAAGCTTGCCCAGCAGATCGGTACAAAGATATCCGGCGTTGTTGTAAACAGGGTAACAAACGAAAAACACGAAATGAAGATCGACGATATCATGTCAATGCTTGGCGATTACCCGCTTCTTTCTGTGGTGCCAGAAGACCTTAACGTCCAGAGGGCAATCTCGAAGCGGCTTCCTGTTGTACACCACAAGCCACGGTCGTCAGCAAGCAAGGCAATAAGCCACCTAGCAAGAAGAATAGGCGGTGAAACATCTGAATATTATTTATACCGTGAGCCATGGTACGTCAAGGCTTTCAACTATCTTAGGTAATTACGATGGTTGCCAGAAAGAAAAAGAAGAAGCATTTTCTTGAAGAGCAGGCCGAGCGTGATATGCAGCCCGTGAAGGGCGGCGTAGGAAGAAGAACGTAAAAATTATTTTATTTCTTCATCTATAGCTTGAATGCCACACTTTTTACAAACTAGTCTCGAAGCCCCAGGGCCTGAACTCACGATTAAGTCTTTCCCGCCGCATTTCGGACAAACTTTAACCCATTTTCTGCCCTTTGCAATCCTGTTTCATTTTTTCATTCACCTATTTTTTCATTTCAAACATTTCTGACAGGTTTAGTTCAAAAGCAGCCACAGGCTTCTCCAGGTTCCAGCCGTTCAGCACGAGCGGGTGAATCTCTCCGACAAACCCGGCGTGTTTGTCGTTGGTTATTATTTCAGCGCACCTGCCGGCGATAAAGCTTGGGTGGTCGTATTTTTTCAGCCCATATTGAAATCCGGCATTGCGCATGAAGGAACCCAGTACTGAAGATATTTCTTCGTAGCTGACAGACGAATTGCTTATTGCGGCAGTCAGTTTTACAACGTCCTTGGTCTTTGTTTCCTGCTTTTCGTCCAGCAAAACGCACGTCCCAGTCTCAAATATTTTTTGCGGATATTCGACGTGCTTGTTTTTTGCCAGAAAATCCATAACGCTTGGAAGAAGCCAATTCCTGAATGCCGACCAGTTTGCAGATGTGGGGTTCTCCACTTCAGCGCTTTTTTCGTGCGGAACATTCATGTTATCGAAAAGATCCCTTTTGTTTGTCATCATATATGAGAGTATTTCCTGAAACCCCGTGCCGACAAATATTTCAGATATTCGCAGTAAGAATTTTTCTGCGTCTCTGATTTCCCCTTTTGTAGCGAGCTTTTTTATGGCAGGTTCTATTTTGTTAAAGCCGTAAGATATTATTGCGTCCTCCACAATATCGTTCTGGTGCATTATGTCCTGCCTGTACGCCGGGTAGAGAAGGACTATATTTCTCCCGGCTTTTGCTGCATAGCCAGATCGCGAAAGAAGGTCTAAAACCTCTTTTTTGCTTAGCTCCAAGCCAGAAATTTTATTTATGTAATCCGTATCTAAAGAAAACTTCCTTGGGTTCATATCAGGCGTTGTAATTTTCTTGTTGTCATAAACAACGCCCACCGTTTCTATTCTGCCGCCCCTTTCGTGAAGTGCGGCGACAACGACGTTCAGTGCAATGTTTAGAAATCTGAAGTCAAAGCCGCTGCATTCTATGAAAATATCTTTCGTACTCTCTGTAACCTTGCCTGTGTACGCAGAGTTTATGATCGGCGGCATGGAAAGGACGTTTTTTGCCGAATCTATGAATATGGGCACGTTCGGCCCTTTTATCAGGTGTCCAAATTCCTTTCCTTTCGGATGATTTTCTATTATTTCCTGTGGGGTGAGCGATTTATCGAATTCAAGCGGAACGAATTTTATATCTTTTCTGCCAAACGTCGTGTATTTTATCGGCGGTTTTATCTTGTGCAGGTCATAAACTCCGATTGCGACCTCTTTTCTGTTCTTGCCGAACGTCCCGCTGACCTTCTCCTGAAGCTGTATGAGTTGAGAAAGAATATTGGAATCTATTTTTATGCCGCGCACAACCGCACACACGGTCAGCGGTCTCACGTCAGCAACGCCCTTATCAACGTAAACCATTACCCCGGATTTTTTTGTCTTGTATTTAGGAAAATCTTTACTGTAGCGGAATCTTATCTCCCTCGCCACGCCCTCTGCCGACCACAGGTCAGGGCGGTTTGTATCCTTGACGTCGAGCTTGATTATATCGCCGGCTACGTCGCCTATCTCGGCCTTTGCGTAAAGAAGATCATTTTCAAGATTACGCATGTCGATTTTCTTTCCAATAAGATTGACCAAATCCCTGTAAGAGACTTCTATCGTTGGCATTCAAACACGTCCATAACTATCACACAACCACCGCATTTCTTAGCCATTCTAAATTGCGGGAAAACAGTTCTCGTATGTCTGTTATTCCCAATTTGTACATAGCTAGTCTATCGATCCCAAAGCCCCACGCTATTACTGTGGCGTCTATACCAAGCGGCTTTGTAAGCTCCTCGCGAAATATTCCTGCGCCCGCAAGCTCAACCCACCCTAGGTCTGGATGTTTTACGCTCACCTGCACAGACGGCTCTGTGAACGGATAATAGTCCGGGATAAATTTCACAGCTTCTGCGCCCGCGAGTTCAACGGCAAACTGTTTCAGCAGGCCCAACAGACCCCTGAATGTTAAGTTATAGTCTACGACAAACCCGCCCATCTGGTTGAACTCTACACCGTGTGTCCGGTCTATAATATCTGGGCGATAGCATCTTACTATGGAAAAGTATTTCCCCGGAATCTGGACACCTTTCGACAAATAGCGTGGCGATATAGCTGTATCGTGCGCGCGCGGCATAAGCTGCGCTGCTTTCTCCGGGCTCCATTTGTAGCCCCATCCTGTGCTCCCTGTTTTCCAGCCGGTCTCATGCGCAGACCTTACCCTGTCCACTATATCTTTTGCTGGCAGGTATCCACGCTTTGGATATTTCATTGAATACGTCTGCGTCCAGTCCCTGCTTGGGTGGTTCTGCGGCTGAAACAAGGCGTCAAAATTCCAGAACTCTGTTTCTATTGTGGGTCCGGTCATCTCTATGAAGCCCATCTCCACAAGTTTTTGCCGCGCTTCTGACAGGAATTTGTTGTAAGGATGCCTTTTTCCCGCATAAATTTTTTTGCCGTGAAACTCAACATTGTATGGCTTGAATTTCACATTCTTCCACATGCCTGTTTTAATTAATTCTTCTGTAAGGTTTGCGACTTCTTTGCCTGCGAGCTTCTCGGCCTTTTTGAAAAGCGTTTCACGTGGCATTTCTATCAGGCGCCTCTGAATTAGTATTGATGCAATGCCGTCGTCAATATTTTTTCCTTGTTCCACTGACCTGAGGGCATCCTCCTCTTGAAAGCCGCCTTTACCTTTCAGAAACAGCACGCCATTTTTTATTTCTATGAAGTTTTTTTTCTTGGACCACTGCAGGGCTATTGAAAAGTTTTCGATCTTGTTCTTGGCTTTTTGCATCTCCAGTGGGCCCTTTTCTAATAATTCTGCAAGCCTTTTCTCCGGCAGGCCACTTTTCAGGTATTTTTTCCCCTCTTCTGTCAGTATGTACATAATATCACTCTATTATTACTCCTTCATTTGTTTTAATCCTGACCTTCCTTGATCCAAGAAGTAATTGTTTTCTTTTGAATTATTCTTTTCAACAATATTGAAATAATTTGCACGTAGCACATGCATTGCATGCGCGAGCTTGATATAGGTTGGCAAAACTTGCTTTTCTCTTTTTGTAAGGTGTATTTTTTTCTCATATTCATACAGAGCTAACTTAAGATTGTTATTGCTTGTTTCTTTGTTCTTTTTATCAAATAGAATATTGCAAGCCATTACAGCCAGTTCCTGAATTCTTGGATAGTAATTTGCCACAGCAAAATCAACAATCCACAGTTTATTATTTTTATCTTTGATAACATTCGTTGTAAGTATATCCCCATGTACAAATGTGTGCGGGAGTTTTTTTATTTGCATGTTCATGAATTCCTTTACCAAAGGTGCAACAAGCTGGAAATCCTCTGGTGACAAGTATTTTCCATCTTTTTTCCACTGTTTAACAAAAGAAGTTATTGCCCACGAGTCGTATATAAAAGGAGGCTTAATTCTAATGGAATTTATGAGAGCCGCCTGCTGCGCAAGAAACTTAACTTCTTTTTTATCGGGCAATGTATTGAGGCGATAGAAAGTATTTCCGTCGATGTATTTCATAACACACAAGAGTATTGTCGTCTTATCAATTTTCATGTTATGAAGATATCCTTGTTTTGACTTGATGAGATCAGGAAATGAAACGTTTGTTTTCTTGATTATTTCAAGAATTCTTATATATCTTCTACAATCTTTCAGACTTCTGAAGTTGGCAAATATCTTTACAAAGTATTTTCCTTTATTCGTCCCAAGAATAAAATTAAAATCTTCATATCCAGAAAGAACTAGTTTATTTGAAACAAGTTTGCCTAATTCAAAATCCCTGCAAATAACACTAGATATATCTTCAAGCCTACCGCTATACTTAATTCTGCCCCAGAACACTTTTTTAATCATAATAAAGACATCCAATATAATATATCTAATTTCAGCTTTATCGTTTTAAAATTACCTGCACATTGATTATTATGCAGAAAGAAAATAAAATAGAAGAAATTGCCAGAAGAAGAGGCTTCTTCTGGCGGTCTTCCGAGATATACGGCGGACTCTCCGGGCTATACGATTATGCGCATCTCGGAACAGCGATGAAAAGAAAATGGGAGAACCTATGGCGAAGCTATTTCATTGAAATGGACGACAGTTTCTTTGAGATAGAAGCAGCAGATATGATGCACGAAAACGTATTTGTAGCGTCCGGTCACGTAAAGTCCTTTGTCGATCCTGTTGTCAAGTGTAAGAAATGCGGCAACCTCGAGCGTGCAGACCATATAGTAGAAAGCGAATTAAAAGAAAATTTCGAAGGCATGTCGGTCAACGAGCTTGACGGCTTGATAAAAAAGCACAATATAAAATGCCCGAAATGCGGCGGCACCCTTCAGGACGTCGGAGTCCTCAATATGATGTTTCCGCTTTCAGTCGGCAACGACGCAAAAGCTTACCTGAGGCCCGAGACAGCCCAAGCCGCTTATGTGAATTTTCACCGCGAGTTTGAAACGCTTCGCAAAAAGCTCCCCATGGGCCTTGCTATTGTCGGCAAAGCATACAGAAATGAGATAAGCCCGCGTAATTTATTGATGCGCATGCGCGAGTTCACGCAGGCCGAATTGCAGGTATTTTTCAACCCCGATAAAATAAACGAGCACGAAAAATTTGAAGAAATAAGCAACTATAAACTTAGGTTGTTTCCTGTAGAAGAAATAAAATCAAATAAAATAATCGAATTAACCTGTGAAGAAGCTGTCAAAAAGCTAAACATGCCAAAATTCTACGTCTATTACATGGCAAAGATACAGCAGTTTTATTTTGACGTAATAAAGCTGCCGCCTCAAATATTCCGCTTTCGCCAGTTGTCTGACGAGGAAAAGGCATTCTACAATAAGTACCACTGGGACATTGAACTGTACTTGGAAAATCTTGGCGGCTTCAAAGAGGTCGCAGGATTGCATTACCGTACAGACCACGACCTCAAAGGGCACGAAAAAGTATCAAAGCAGGACATGTCCGTCTTCGTAGACGGCAAGAAGTTCGTGCCACACGTCCTTGAACTGAGCTTTGGCGTCGACCGGAATATTTATGCGCTACTCGAATTATTTTATGAAGAAGAGAAAGACAGAACAGTTTTCAGGTTCCCGCGGCTTCTCGCCCCATACGATTGCGCTGTATTTCCGCTAGTAAACAAAGATAATTTGCCGGAGAAATCACAGGAAATCAAGAAAATGCTGCAGGATGCCAAGTTTTCCGTTTTCTACGATGATTCCGGTTCTGTTGGCCGCCGTTATCGCAGAATGGACGAAATCGGTGTTGGTACGTGCATTACTATCGACAAAGATACAATAGAAAACAATACGGCCACCCTGCGTGACCGCGACTCGATGAAACAGGTTCGTGTCAAGATAAAAGAATTATCATCTGTATTACAAAAATTCCTGAAAGGCGAAGACGTTGATAAATTGGGAAGTTTGGTGAAATAGGGCTGTTTTTAATGAAAGCAATAATTTTTCATGAATTTGGCAGTTCTGATAAATTAATGATAGAGGACGTTAAGGCGCCAGAAATAAAATCAAATGAAATATTGGTCAAAGTTAAAGCTTGCGGCGTAAACAGGCTTGATTTGCTCCTTCGAAACGGAGATATACCAGACGCCCCTTTGCCTCACATCTGCGGTTCGGAAGTTGCTGGAATTGTAGAAAAAATTGGTTCTAGAGTTTCTTCGCCAAAGGTAGGTGAAAGAGTTGCTATAGCTCCATGGATCTTTTGCGGAAAATGCGATCAGTGCAAAAAGGGTCAGGAAACTACGTGCCAAAACGGCGACATACTTGGCATGTATTCAAATGGCGGATATGCAGAATTTGTAAAAGTACCTGCTGCTAATGCTGTTAAAATCCCAGCGAAATTGAATTTCAAGGATGCTACAGCTGTAACACTATCCATGCTAACTGCGTGGAGAATGCTTAAAACGAGAGCAAAGTTAAAGAAGAATGAAACAGTCCTTGTGCATGCCGGCGGAAGCGGTGTTGGAAGCTCTGCTATCCAAATTGCAAAATACTTAGGCGCAAAGGTTATAGCGACTGCGAGCACCGAAGATAAAAGAAAAAATGCTTACAAATTAGGTGCAGATATTGTTCTCGACTCTAAATTAGATGGTTTATCTTCGCGTGTAATGAAAGAAACAAATGGAAAAGGTGTTGACGTTGTTTTCGAACATGTAGGCAAAGATACATGGCAAGAAAGTATGAAATCGCTAAAGAAAAACGGACGTATAGTAACATGTGGTGGAACAACCGGTTATGAAGTTAGCTTAGATACTGGTGATGTCATTTATAATGAATTTACAATATTTGGGTCTCGTGGAGGAACAAGAGCTGAGCTGAAAGAAGTTTTGAGCCTTGTAGCCAAAAAGAAAATAAAGCCAATTATAGACATGGAATTCCCTCTAAAAAAAGCGGCAGAAGCGCAAAAAAGGATGGAAAGCAGAAAACAGTTTGGAAAAATGCTACTTATACCTTAGGATATTCACACGTACCTGTCCTTATGCCTTTTATGCCTTCTTACATCTTCCATCTTGCCGTATTTGTGCATGACCTCGCGCTCAAGATTCTTGAAGACGTCCTGTATTACGTCTAGTGGCTTCCATCCCCATGCATGGGCAACAAAAAACCCGATAGGTGTCCTGAACCTTGTCCTTATAGAATATTTGAACCTGGCGCCTTGCTTATGCATCTTCTCGACGTGCACGGCAAGCAATTCTATGTTGGCGATAACCTTTCCCATCTTCTGCACAAACTCGTCAACCGCTTTGTCCATCATTACCTTGAACTCTATGCCTTCGTCGTGCATGCCTGTTATCTGGACATAAACTTGTTTTTTTGGCGCTTGTGCAAAGAGCTCCAGAATATCCCTGTGAGTGACGACGCCTATCTTTCCCTCGTGCTGAACAACAACCTCTTCATGTTCTTTCAGTAGACCTATAACATCTCTTATTGTCTTATCGCCACCAATGATTGTCGGGCTTCTCATCGCAGTCCCAACAGGCGTTTTCTCTATGTTTAATTTTTCTTTTGTGCCTGGTTCTTTTAGTCGGCCGCCACGCGCCTCCATTGTTTGCTTTCCTTCAATAATGTGTATTAGATCGAATGTGCCTATAATACCTACCACATTATTTTTGTCGATGATTGGTACCCTGGATATGTTTTTGTTCAGCATAAGCATTTTCACTGCACCTATAGTAGAATCTTTGGCAAGGTAATTCGCATCGGTCATTATTTCACTTACATAAATATTCTGATTTCTTAAGAACTGGTTTGCGACCTTCATGAAATCTGTCTCAGAAATTATGCCAACTAATTTTCCGCCGTCGGTCACGGGCAAAGAACGCAGCCCTGATTTCAGGAGCAGTTCTGCAGCGCTTTCGGCGTTAGAACCGGCGTCTATGGTTGTTACATTACTGGCGATGGAAGAGACCTTTGCCGACGCTGTATCTATATTCTTTGTCACGATATTTTTCAGACCTATGATTCCGTAAAGATTTCCGTTCTTCACAACGGGCAGCTGGTGTATTTTACGAGCTTTCATTTTAGCAAGAGCCTGGCTTACCGTTTCATCGGGCTCTATAGTTATGACATTCTTTGTCATTATGTCTTTTACCTGCATAAAAAATCACTTTCTAGGGCTTCATTCTCTGGATAATATAATAAGTGCAGTCCCCTTCATTGTCAACAATCGCCCAGAGCATACGTGCACGTATATTATGCGCAAGTCTTACTGATCTCGACAGCTCTGCAAACGACATCGTGAAGTCTTCTGGCACCGAGAAAACTATCCATTTCGTGTGTTCTTTCGCGGACTTCGGGCCCTTCTTAAGCTGTACGCCCCTGTCATAAACACGAAAGTCGCAGCCGAATTTAAAACCAGTGCGGACAAGCAAACCGCGCTCTCTCAGATCTTCGTAGACTCTGTATTTATGCGGGAATCTTTTATCTAGCCTTGTGGCATGATCGTAAAGCTCCTGGAACGTAAGCTGTTTATCATTCTGAAAAACACGAACGCGACCGCGTTTTAGTAAAATTGCTGCCTCTACCAAAGCAAGCTCGAGACGATTGCCAAGATTTTTTCCATAGTACCCAGGCTCGTAAACGTGTTCCATGTCCTTTACAGCCACGCATTTATCCTCTTCTAGCATGACGTCTACAACAACCTTTACAGGTTCAGGAGCAACATACTCTTTTTTTTCAAAATCTTCTGGCTGCTCCAATTGTGGATTTTGTTGATTTTGATCTTTGTGTTTTTTTGACATAACTATCATCATAAGTGAAACAAAAAGTCAATTTGTTGTTGTTAATTTATTGCTATGGACGAATTCTGCTTACCAATGCAAAACCTAAGTGTAGTTTTCATTTACCTTATTTAGAAGCAAGACGAGAATCAGTTTCCTGAATCTCTATGTCCACTTCCGGTAATTAAATTGTCGTTAACCTTTTAAATCTAATTTGATGATTTATAGATACCAAAATTGTCGATTTCCAATAGAACGATTTTTTACTTTATTTTTAGCATGAAGCTCTTTTATATATTTTAATCCAGTTTCGTATCCCATATTCAGTTTGTTGCAAATTTCAGAAGTAGACATGAAAGGTTGGCCTTTCATACATTTTACTATTTCTTCTTCGTATCTCTCTTGTGTGAATCCTTTTTTCCGCGGCATAAATATTCTAAGCCACAACAAACTTTATATAGTTTAAAACTCTATAAATATAGAGTCTAAGAGTCGATAAAATGAAGGTTACTTCCGAAATTGCAAGAATACACGCTCATGTTTGTGGAGATGGTTACGTTAGTGTAACAAAAGAAAATAGGTCACGTTCTGATGCACTAATACATCCAAGAAGAAATTGGACAAGAATAGTATGGACTTTTGCTTATTGTAATACATCTAAGAAACTGATAAAAGAATTTCAGAATGATCTAAGAAAAGAATTTAACAGAAGTGGTCTGTATATACCAAAAAAATTTGAAATAAGAGTAAGAGGCGCGAAACATATTATAAAATTGTTAGAATTAGAAAACAAAAATTCTAGAAACTGGATTGTACCAAAATTTGTGACTAATTCTTCAAACAAGATATTAGCAAATTGGATTCGAGCATTTTTTGATGACGAAGCAACAGTGGCTGTAGATAGGAAAGCTATTTTAGTAGGATCAGTAAATAAGAAAGGCTTAATACAAATTTCAAGACTTCTTAAGAGATTTAAAATAAAATCGAAAGTTAAAGGTCCCTATTCTTACAAGCAATATTTTTCTTGGAGACTTTCGATTAGAAGTGAAAATGTTGAAAGATATTATAAGAAAATATCCTTTATACATCCTGAGAAATTAGAAAAATTAAAAAAGATAGAAATGGGAAGAGGGGGAGTATCATGAGGGAAGCAAATCTTACCCCATTTTGAACCCCCGACACCTTAACCTCTGGTTAATACAGATACGGTCGCTGCTCAGCAGGACTTCAGCTTCACATATTCTTCTTATTACAAAAAGTTATCGTGTGCTCTCCCGAGCTGAGCTACCTTCCCAAGCGCCCCCGGCAGGACTCGAACCTGCGACCACCTGATTAACAGTTTCACCTAAACCTTCAGATTATATTTTTTGATTAAACTTTTCTGAAAAGTTCGTCAGGTGCTCTACCTATTTCTCACCCAACTCATTTGCAAAAATCTGGAGTTTCTTTGGGATTGATCCAGACCTTTCTTTACAAAGAAAGGGATGGATACTGAGCTACAGGGGCATTTCTACTATTACTAAAATTGCAGTATTTAAAAATGGAGAATCAATCCAGAAAATCCTTCTTCTTCAGCTTGTCGGGCAGATATTCCTCGGACATGAACTTTAGCCCGCGGTGCGAAAGCGCTTCTATCTCGGCTTTGATGCCCTTTTCTATCATCAGGTTTAGTTCTTTCTGCCATCTCGGATTTTTTTTGAACCAGTCGTACTGCAACATCTCCTTTGCCCGTTTTATGTCAACGTCCTTCGCCTTTATTGTGGCTTTCTTCAGGTCGTATTCGTATATGTCGCTGATTGTAAGGCCTATGAACTTTGCGCTTGGCGTAGCTATACGGTCTGACACGTGAGCAAGACTAATAGAACCTGATTTGATTACGGAATAAATATAAACTCCGTACGCGTCTGCATCGGCAAATACGTAAACTGGCAACTTGTATTCGCTGTTAAGCCGCTGTATCAAAAGGCGCGTGCCACGACTTGGCTGTCCGCCTGTTCCTATAAGAATGCATTTTTGCTTTTGCCAGAACTTGTCTTCGTGCAGCCGCTCAAAGCCTGCATTTTTTTCTACAACAAGGACGAAGTCGGCGTCCACCTTCTTGAACCCGATTTCGTCTACAGTCGAAGGTATAGACCAGCCACCGCTCCCCAGCTTTGACCAGTTTATTTGGTCGCCCCTGTCCTCGATCACAACGTTACCTGCTACGATACCTTTTCTGTCTGTTGTTAGGTGAAGCTGCTCTCGAAGAACGTCTATCGCAACTTCCAGGTCTACAATTATCGGATCACTCTCGCTTTGTTCGTCAAACGTGTTTTCATTGCTGTCTGGCAGAGTCCTTTTCAGGTTGTAGTACATGTCTCTGATGCTTGCGTGTATCTTTTCATCAAGAAGCGACTTGCAGAATCCGGCAACCATGATAGTCTGCATGAATTTTTTTGCGTGTGCTACATTGAAAAAGTATCGCTTTGCTGTTTTGTCGCCAAGCGTAATCTGGCCGCTTTTTTTATCAAAAACCACATTCGACAGGGCCCGTATAGGTATGTCGATGTTCGGATTTTCTTTCTTTTCTATTTGTGTCAGCACATGCTCTCCAAGATTCTCAAGCTCTGTTTTGACGTTTTTCATTTTCAATCACCGTAAGTAATACATAATGCACTGAACCTATTATTTCTTTTTCTCCTCTTTTACCTTTTCTGTGTTTTCAGGCTCTTCTTTTATGTGTGTTCGTAATGTAACCATGTCCTTTATTTTCTTCTCGATGTCTTTTTCATTTCTTTTTGTTAGAATGCCAAGCGAATTCGCGACCTCGTGGGAATACC
The DNA here is from genome assembly GCA_964373255.1 of uncultured archaeon. Classification (GTDB taxonomy): domain Archaea; phylum Aenigmatarchaeota; class Aenigmatarchaeia; order GW2011-AR5; family GW2011-AR5; genus JACPVU01. The sequence goes on along the minus strand of CAYJTG010000002.1, from coordinate 124,660 downwards.
GCTCGAATATCTGTATGCGCCTTTTGGCCTCGCCTGCACGGCGCCTGCCCGACAAAAATGAAGACAATTTTCTGCCCGCGTCCTGTACCGCCAGCTTGGCTTCCTTTATTATTTCCGGATACGAGGCGACTGCTTCCTTGCTTTCTGATACGAAAGGCACCCAGACCGAGCATATGTGAACTACAAGTTTCATCGGCCCGGACGGAAGGTTGCTGCCCTTCTGGTCAAGGTCGTACCGCCTCCAGTCGACCTGTTTTGCGGCCTCTGTTAATGCACAGGCGCTCTGCTGATAAAGCAACGGCACACGATTGGCGAATCTTATGAGCTCGATTGTTTCATTATTTTTCTCTTCGTCGTCTTCATTGTTTTTCTTTTTCCCGTTTTGCTTTGCACCTTCCTGAAAGCCATAGATTATACCGACTTCAATCATGAATGGAAAACCGCGGTATACGTCAGGTTCCCGTTCTATGGCTGTGACAAATTCTGCATTGGGATATTCTTTCCTTAGGCTTTTTTCCAGTTCGCTTTCGCCGATAGGTGAGAGGCAATCTAGTGGAGGCCTTTGTATCTTGACAGACTGCATGGCCTTGAGTATTTTCTCTATTGATGCACGGTCGAGATTATTAGGCTTTATGTCGGCATCGACTTTAGATACTTTGCATATTTCTTTTGCGCTTTGATTGCCGACAGACGAGAACTCATTCGTGAAGAACGAGAGCAGCGTCCTTGAGCTTGTATTCTCAAGCATTCTTTTCAATGTGCCGAATTCCACACCATACGGGTGCGGTTTCATGGTCTTCGGTGGCTTCGGAAGATCATTTAGTGACCTTGGATAAGTTATCTTTGTCCCGTCAGGGCCTGTGTACAAAAGCTTCGCAAAAGGATTTGATACTGAAGTTTGCTTTAGGTAGTCTTCGACTATGCGCCTATAACGGCCGTGCAGAGTCATCTCAACCTTAACGCCGCTTTCGCCAAGAATATCCTTGTCTATGTCTTCCTCCTTAAGAATATCAGGTTCGTTCTTTAATGTGTTTAGGTGCAGCTCGACATAATGAGTATTTTTTTTGCTCGCGACCTTCGACCACACGCGGGTAGGCTCGCCTGTCGTGAGCTGCGAATACAAAGTAACGCTGCTTATCCCTATGCCCTGCTGTCCGCGGGATTGGAACAATCTGTGGAACTTGCTCCCATAAAGTAATTTTCCGAAAATTCTTGGTATCTGTTCCTTAACTATACCCGGTCCGTTGTCCTGCACAGTCACAGTGTAGATGTCTTCTTTCACATTCTTTATCTTTACAATTATATCTGGCAATATTCCTGCTTCCTGACACGCGTCCAGTGAATTATCAACAGCTTCTTTGACAGCCATGAGCAGCGATTTTGTCGGATTGTCAAAGCCGAGCAGGTGCTTGTTCTTTTCAAAGAATTCGCTTACCGATATCTCCTTCTGCTCCTTTGCAAATTCTTCCGCAGTTTTCTTTATTCTATCTGGCATATCAATCAGCTGTGGTGGCTCTCAAGATACTCGTAGACGTTTTTGTGAGAAATACCTATGATAAGTCTGCGTATAGCGTCTCCGGCGAGCTCGGTATTTTCGTAGCTTCCTATTATTCCTGCAGTTCTGCCATAAATAGATATCTTTGTTCTTGTCAACACTTCAATATTTTTCCTGCACTTGCCGTTCATTCCTATCAGCCTTGATTTTATCCGTTTTAATTCCCTTTCGTTCTTCGGCAAGTCCATTATTACCAGTGTATTTTCTTCGCTTAGAAGACTGAACGCGTTCTCGGGCGAAAAGCCGCGCGCTATGGCTCTTATGATGGTTTCGGCGGTCATGACATCGATGGAGTCGCCGTCTATCTCCACGTCATCCACTATCTTTATTTTTGTATGCGTTTTCTGCTGTACGTATTTCCTTGTTTTGCCGTTCCTTCCTATAAGTACGGCAATTCGCTCTTCAGGTACTTTTATTCTTTTTATCATATAACTATCGCCTGCAAATCTTGTTTGTTGTGAGTGATTGCTTTACACGATATGGCTGTGGCACAAGAATTAAGACTCCATCTTCAAAATGCCTTTCCTTCTCAGCCACGAGACCTGCGTGTGCGTGTACTTCATGACGATATTCGCCCGCTCATTGCTCTGTATCTCCCACGGCTCTATGAGAACGACGTCGCCTTCCCTCATCCAGATACGTTTCCTCAGGCTGCCTGGAATCCTACAAAGTCTTATTTTATTATCCTGACATCTGACACGGAGCTTGTTCGAACCTAGCAGGGCTTCGACTATGCCGAGCAGTTCCCTGCCGCGAGGCGTTCTAACCCGTATCTGTTCGTATTCTTCCATAATTATCACATATAGCAAACAAAAAATATAATACCTAATTCTTTTCTTGTTTGCTATACACTACACGTAAGCAAATATATAGTGATTATCATATTAGCATTGTCAACTTAACGGCTGTTGCCTATCGGCAACAGCCTTTTCTGGAGTATTAGCAATAGCTAATACTCCTTAAGTTGACAATGCTTATCGTATCGCGTAGTAGTTTCTATACAGTTTCTTGCCTTTCTTTTCGCCAACCAGCTTGTACGATTCCTTCACGTCAAAATAATCGCGCAGAAATCTCACAATTTTTGGAGCGGACGATTTTTTTATAAGCCTGACATCGTACCCTTCCTTTAGCCTGTCGGTTTTTGATATGTCTTCATTTTTCAGGACTTTTTTCAATTTTTTTATAATTCTTTCTTGGTTGTCGCCCCTTATCTGCAGTACAGCCTCATAGTACCCGCCAGACAATTGAATGCATTTCTTGCACTTTGTTTTCTTGATTATAACAAGAATCCTCTTTTCCTCTTTTACAAGGTGTTTAAGGCTCTGTATATATCCGGAGCATGCAACGTCTACTTTTATTCTATTGGTGCTCTCCGATTTTTTTATGTGAAATGAAATTATTCTGTTTTTTGTTTTAATCGCATTTTTTATCTGTTCGTCCAAATCACCGTCTTGGAATGCCCCGCAATCCTGGCACCTTCTAACTGTAAAGTCTGATATTTCAAACAATCTGTTGGACTTCAAAAAACAGTCTTTGCAGAAGTTTCCAGCCACAGCGTCATTCCCGCACTTTATGCAGAACATACAAATAGAATTGGGGTAAATGAATTTATAATGATCAAAATAACAATATTATTGTTGGTATTATGAAAGGAGTCGTAGATATAGAATTTCTTTTGTCGGTCGTTGTTTTTATTAGCACTGTCGTATTCGTCAGTTTCATAATTATAACAAATATACCGCTGTTTCATAAGGAGGCGGAGAGCGAGGACCTGCGCGCCAGGACGTATGAGATTTCTCAGTTTCTGATGTTCGAAAAAGGTGTGCCTGATGACTGGGGAGTTGCAAACGTGAAGACCATAGGGCTTTCTACAGGCGAGCGTTATATGCTGTCCATTGAAAAAATAACCAACATGAATACTTTGTGCACGAACGATTACAAAACCGTGAAAACACTGCTTGGGCAGGATTACAGGACAGACGTCAAAATAACAATAACAGACCCCTACGGCACAAAACTTCTTGAGTGCAGGCCCGCTTCTGTCACGCGCACGAGGCCCGAATCAAGAATCACAAGGTACGCGGTCCTGCAGGACAAAAGAATAGTGAGAATAGACATATCTGTATTTTAATTATTCGATACTGACAACCTAAGGACTATTATTCGAGGATGAGATTTATGAAAGGTTTTGTAAAAATTCTTGAGTCAATAATCGCCTCTATAATTATGCTGACGACCATGACGTTCTTCTTCACCACAACCATAAAGCAGACCGACTGGGACGACGCCTTGCTGCAGATCAGGTCACAGGACATACTCGCAGCCCTCACGCTTAATGGAACTATATCGGAGACAGTGATGAAAAGCAACCCGAACATAACGATAAATGCGCTTTTGAACCCCAATCTTTTGATGTTTCCGATAACGGTGGACTATACAATAGCGATAAAAGGCGTGCCCCCGCCTAACATTTTAATAGGATGCAACTGTACGGACTTAAACCCTCTATACAGCCTGCTCAGCCCGACTGAATTTGTCTACAAAAACCGTACCATCAAGATTGTGTTAGGAAAGGTTTCGCTGGACGACATACACAACGAGGAACGAATAAACATCCTGTTTTTGACAGAATACAAAGACCTTACAACGTACCGGAGCAAGCTCGACACGTTTCTTAGGCGGGGCGGCACGATATTTATGATGAGCAACCTTACATTTGTCCAGGCCAATAACAACTACATGAACGAAGTTTTTGGCCTGAAATGGGTAACCGGCACGCGTCAGAACACAGGAGCGTTTTTCGACCCGGAAAACGAGGAGAACACAACAACGTTCACGATAGCAAAATACTACAGGAATCTGACATCTGAGGCCGCGTCTTTTGACTTTTCCGGCGCCGCGACAATAGCCGTCGATAACCGTACAGTAGTCTACGGCAACGGCCTGTCGCTCGCAAAAATAAACAAGGATATAATCCAGGGCCGTGGGCGCACCGTGTGGCTTTCGCCTGCTGGCAGCACTGCGAATATACAGAACCTGACAAAGGCCCTTGTCATGTGGGGAAGCGGCGAATATTTTGAGCTGAGCACAAAAAAGACAGCGCCGCTGAAATACTTCAAGACGATCTACATAGCCGAAGACAGGGACGTCTATGAAGTTGTCCTGACTCTCTGGAAAATATTCAGGTGAATCAAATTAACATAACCCTTTTTTGTTAATTTTCACATGCATCATGGGCGTTTTGACAAACTTTTATTAATTATATGTAACTACTTTGAAGTTATAGTAAAGTTTAAGTACTTTGTCATCATTGTTTTAGAAAGTGAATTTAATGTCGGCAGAAACTAAAGCAACAATAAAGTTTCCTGGATTCGCTTACAGTGGATTTGATGTACCAGCACTGGAAATGTCAGAATCTTTAATTGAAGGTCTGGGCACAAACAAGAAGGCGTACGAATTAGCTACTGATTCCATGCCGTTGGTATGGAGGGTTGCCCTGTACACTGTCGGAAGAGACCTGGCATGGGGTGTAGACGTGAATCTGCCGCAGCCGGTCAAAGATGCGGCTACCCTTGTCTACGCAGACGCGCAGGGCAGAAAAGGCCGGGGCGGATGGCATAAGGACGGAATCTTATATTTATCGAGAGACCAGGCTCCCAAAGGAATGAGACAGCCAGAAGATAAAGATTATGTTTTAGCCAAGTATTTCATAGATATTGGGGGGTTTGAACAAAAGGACGACAAGTGGAAGATAAAGACGTCTCCGACCACAAGAGAAGAATTCGTGTGGCTTCCTAAAGGAGGCGGCGCGTATGCAGTGCCAACCTGTGATGGAGTGTACAATCATCTTACAGGAACTCCTATCGAAACAATAGAGGATAGCGAAAAAGCAATAAAGAGATGGATGGAAACAGGACTCACAGAAGAACAAGCTCTGAAAGAATTGTCAAGAAATTACAGAAAAGATTCAGGAATTGCCGTTGTCGGCTCGTGGTCGGACGCCTGCAGCGGTCCTCTGTGCGTCGACCTCGACAGCGGCCCTTGGCGCAGGGACACCCTTATTGGTTCGTTTTCCCGAGTAGGTCTGCCGAGCGGAGCGAGGCGCCGAAGAACTCAGGATACGTAATGCTTACAGATGCAGAGATTTGAAGCAATATGAGAAAGCTGCTCGAAAATTAACAAAATCAGACTATTTTTAGACGCTTACTACATAAGCTAAAACATCAAAACTAGGGTCAAAAAACTCAATCATTTCATATTTGATAGTTTTCTACGTCAAAATCGCTGCAACCTACCTGCGTACGGTGCGGGTCTGGTTTACGAATGCGCAAGTAGGTAATAGTATGGCCCGTCACTTTAATCGGTTTATGTAAAGTGATGCGAGGTCCGTTGTGTTCATTATACAGTTTCCCCAATTTGTGCAGTATGCCAACCAGTCTTTGGTATTCGTCCTGATAATGAGAAAATATTGTAAGTGATGTTATAGGCAATATTTTACCGATTGCTTTTTTGCAGAGTTTTGTATTTTGCTTTGCGACGTATTTTATCACTGTGATAAGCTCTTTTTCATTCTTGATTGGACTAAAGCGATAGAGTTTCATAAAAATAATTTTGTGAAATATTTGTCGTTTTACACTATTCCTAATTTTATGATTGCCATGTACATGGTAAACCCGGAAAACAGCAGGAGCATGCTGTGCTTTGTGCCGGCCACAACCGAGTCAGAGCTTATCTGCCCTGCTATAAGGCCCGAGAATATTCCCTGGATTACAATCATGACCAGAAACAGGGACTTGTAGTAGGATCCTGTCTCTTCTATTTTGCCGAAGTCAAACGCCTGGGTCACAATAAAAAGCGTGTGGCACCCAAAGCACTCCGGGCCCTCGTTGCCTATGCATACAGAGCACGGGTTCGAGAGCGTCTGGAACCCTATCGTAGTTGTCAGTTCTTGCGTCTGAATGAGGGGCACAAGGAATTTTATGAGGGCTACGCTTATGCCAAGGAAAATGAAAAATATAGCGTACATCATCACGACCTGCTGGTTGAGGGCTACCGACTTCTCCGCCTGGACGTCGCGCAGGGATTCGATGTTGTCAGCCAGGGCATCCATAGTGTCCTCAATGTTTCCGCCGGATTTGTTTGCCTGGTCGATAATCATGAGCGACCTTACTATTATTTTGCTGCCAGCCATCCTTTCTGCGAATTTTTTAAAAACCTTTTCTATGGAGACATTCCAGCTAAGCTGCGTGTTTATCTTGTTTACCTCATTGGTCAGCAAGCCGTACTCAGCCTTCGATGAAGTCTGTACAGCCTGGGCCAGCGTGAGGCCCGCCCTCTGGGATTCTGCCAAATCACGCAGGAAATTCGGGAACTCCTTCTCGTACGCCTTTACCTTCTTGAACTCCAGAAATTTGTAAAAAGAATACGGCACCGTTAGGACGGCAACGCCCAGCATTACAAGGTTCGCGCCTATTGTTGTATTGGAAATCACGATCGAAAGCATAACGAGCATTGCGAAAATCAGGCCTGATATAGCCAAAATAAATTTGTCGGTTCTCATTTTCAATCATTCCAACGGCGACACTGCCTTTACAAGTATAATAAACATAATTGAAATCAGCGGCAGCAGCACGAAAGCAACAAACGTCTGCACGATTACGGTCTCAAGGCCCGCCGAGAGGGTGGAAATAATCGAGGAGAGCACTATGAAGAATATAGACCCCGCTATTATGAGCGTGAGGTAGATTTCCACATAGAGTGAGAGCTGCTGGGAGAATTTTTTTATTCTTCCCCTGTAATCGTTCATAAGGTTTTCGCTCTTGTTTCTAAGGTACATCGTCAGGTCACCGCCGCTTATAAGGACGGTGTTGATGCCCCAGAGAATGTCCCTTAACTGGGCAGACGGGGTAATCTTTGCCTGCTTCTTGATGGCCGCCGATGCGGTAAGCCCGAAAAGCTCGATGTTGCTTGCGATATCGTTGAACTCTTTTGCGACCTCTCCATACTCCTTGAACCGGCCAATCGTTTTGAACAGGACAATAGGCTGGGCCTTTGAGCTCGAAAGCGTTGTGAGGTAAGATATCGCAAATGGCAGAACCTTCTGAATCTTATTTTCCCTGTTTTTGGACACGGTAGCCGGGTACGTGTAGAAGATGAAAAAGAGCAGCGCTGATATGCCCGACGACAGTATAAATGAAAGTATTATTGCCAGCGCCGGCTCTGTAAACAGCCCCAGCATGAATGATAGAAATACGGCCTCTACAAAAAATGTTACAGTAACGGTAAAGAACGCCATTGAAAGGTATTCTTCCAGAGTATAGCTGATATTCGCCTTCTGCATGTCGTCTTTTATGTCAATAAAATATGGCTTTAGTGCCCTGCTCAGATTCCCATAGATCCCGTAGCTGAAAGAAGCATAGCTCATGCGCCACCACCAATTTTGCTGAGCAAAAATTCAGGCGATACATAGTAGAGATTTATTATGGCGGCAAACTTCCTGTAGTCTTTGACACTATGGACCAGCGCCCATTTCAGTACTTTTGCCCTGTTGATGAGCTCCTGCTTTATGTCAGCCTCTGTCATGCTTGTGGTGTCAGCTATCTTTCTCAAAATAGCGCTTTTGTTGATGTTCCTATACTTGTCGGTCTTAGGGTCCCACTTTATAACCTCATCTATAATTGGAACGCCCTTCCGTTTTCTGTACCCCAGAATCTCTATGACTTCTGATATGCGCCTGCTGTATATCTTGCCACGCTTCATTCGCTTTATGAATATGATGACGTCCAGATTCTGTATAAGGTTTGGCGGCAGGCTTATCGGCTGCGTCGTTAGTCTGTCCATAAGTTTCGGGAAGTTTTCAGCGTGTATCGTTGAAAGGCCGGCGTGCCCGACCGCCATCTGCTGGAACAATACATACGCCTCTTTTCCTCGCACCTCTCCGACAATTATGTAGTCAGGCCTCTGCCTGAGCGATTCTCTCAGAAGCTCAAACATGTCGACCTTGCCCTCCTCAGATATAGCAGTCCTGGCAACCTCCGGAACCCAGTGCGAGTGCGGCAGCTTGAGTTCTGCTGTGTCTTCTATGCTCACAATCTTGAGCTGGGGTTTTATGAACAGCGACAGGACGTTGAGCAATGACGTCTTTCCGGATGCGGTGCCGCCGCATATCAGGAATGAAGATTCGTGCTCGATAAGAAACCACATGTACGCCAGCAGCTTCAGGTCGCACGTCCCGAAGTTTATCATATCCACCGGCGTAAGCGGTTTTTCCGTAAACATTCTTATCGTAAAATTGCTCCCGTGCCGTGCTATGTCGCTCCCAAGCGTGGCCTGTATTCGGGAGCCATCGGGCAACGTCCCGTCCAGCAGTGGCTTTGCAACAGATATTGTCTTTCCGCATCGTTCTGCAAGCTTGTTTGCAAACGAGTCCAGCTCTTCCTTTTTTGTGAACATGAGATTGGTCCTCAGCGACCCTAATTTTGTGTCGCGGTGGTACAGGTATATCGGTATGTTGACGCCGTCGCACGATATATCTTCTATATTTTTGTCCTGCATGAGCGGCTCGATGGCCTCCAGTCCTATGAAGTCTCTTATGACGTAATATTTCAGAACATCTACGTTGGAGGTAACCTTGAAGTATCGTGCAGCCCTGTCAAATATGTTGGCGATGTACGCCACAGCGTCGGTCTTTCTGACTTGCGCAAAATTGACGTCAAGCTTTTCCTGGATAAATTCCTTTATCTCGTTCAGCATTATCCGGTCGCCGGCATTCAGCTGCGGCTCTACAACATAATATACAAGCTCGCTGAGGTTTTTGTCGAAGACTATGTGGGCGTACGCGTACACCTGCTCGCCTTTTTTTGGCTCCCGCGGTATGAGCGGATATTTTATGTTTGTTATCTTGAGTTCATCAGCGCCCAGGTGCTCAACGGGCGGCGGCGATTCTATATCGGGAATGGCGATTGCATTGGCTTTTAGTATGTTCGCGCTCTCGAACATGTCGTCGCTTTCGTCGGTTTCCTGCGCCTTCTGCACGGTCTGCACAGCAGTTGTGCCAGAGTATCCGCCTCCGATGTATCCAGGGCTCATCTGGCCTATTGTCATGTCGTTTTTTTCAGGCATTATTTCTGGGGTTAGCTCTGCTACGTCTATTATAATTTTTTTCTTCCCGATTGCCGTTTTATAGTACAAGACGCGCTTATTTTCCATGTGAAAAACACCATTCAGCCGAGCTGGAATCCAGGAGGCCTTCTTATTCTTATTATGTCGCCTTCGTTTACAGCCTCGATTATAACGCTGCTGCTTACTACCTCGCTTTTAATTATTCTGTCTGATGATATATTAAAAATTTGCCTAGTCACATTTATTGATCTATCGCTCAGGCTTACAAGCATCAGCACGTTGTTCTGTCCGTCCAGTAATATTTTATAAACATGATTTGATATCTTGTCGGGCACCCTTATCCTTACGAGCGAATTATTGTTGCTCGACACCTTGACCACGCCCGTCAGCACGTTGTTTGCGGCTGCGTTGAAATTATCGTTGATGGTCGTTGCGTCGGCGGCGACCTGCATTGTTCTGAAAGTAGTTATTACGTAGGCCGTCATCATCACACCTATAAGAATGAACATGACCTCGAGCACAACACCGTACTGGCCTTTCATACTATACTAATTTGCACCCAGCTTTTTATTAGTGTTCTGTTGCCTATTACTGTTTCATTGGTGACTAGGTGCTCAAATATAACATTGCTGTCCTCCCCGCCAGCCGAGCTGCCAACAGGGTTTTTTGTCAGCTCTATCTTAAAAATCCTTAGCAATTCCTCGTTCGTCAGGTTGACGTATTTCAGCGTGTACGTTGTCCTGTAGTTGTCTTTACTGAGCTTGGTGGATTTTACGCACAGTGTTTCCGGATCCCCAAGCGCGAAATTCAGCGTGTCGGCACCGCACTCCGGATTCCTTCCAAGCGGAATCTCAGAGTCGGTCGCATAGATTGTGCCCTTTGTATCTATCACAAGGTCTACGCTGCCTGAATCAACGTCAAACTTTATGATGCCTGGCAGAAGCATTTTTATCTGGTCGCGGCCTCCGTTGTTCGCCACAAACTTTATCTTTGTGTTGAGGTTCCTCATGAAGTCTTCTGAATTCTCCATTATGGCGATATCCTTGTTCTTCTGTATGAGCGGCAGCCCCCAGAAATATACAGACCCTACAACGCCTATCAGTATACCCGTCATAAGAATGACCGATATAACCTCTGATTGGCCTTTCATATAAAACCACCATCATACTTTAATGGAATTCTATCACTGTCAAGACTATTTTGTGATAGGTGCTATATAAAAGTTCCAGAAATTAGATTTACATCATTGGCCTTTGCTGCGGCCTTGGCAGTGATCTCAGCTTGTTCTTAGCCAGCGTTGACAATATCAGCGTGTTTATCCTTTTCTCCATCTTGTCAAGCCTTGCCTCCATTTCAGGCATCTTGCTTTCGGTTGGAGCACCTTCTTCCTGTGTCTTTGCCTCCTCACCCGATACTTCAATCCTGCTCATGAAATTGTCGACTTTTGTGACGCTTGCGTTCACGGCCTGCGTCAGCTCTGTTATCTTGTTTATTGCGTCAGAATTAATCCTGACGATGTCGTCGACTATCTGCTGGTTGGCTTTGAGTATGTCTACCATTTCCTTCAACATCTCGTTTGACGTGCCCGACTTTTCCAGCTTGTCAAGCCTTTTCTCCATCTTTCTCAGCGGGTTGAGCGGCACTAATTCGTATTCGTCCTCTTCCATGGTGTTCACTAGATTTTATTTATCATATCGGATATATAAAGTAAACCCATTAAATAAATGGGTATTATAAATGGGTTTACTTATAGCGCACAAGAAAATATAATACAAGCAAGAGCTATGCTCTTGCTGTACAGAAAGAACTTTGTTCTTTCTTGTATCCAGATTGTTTCTTGGGGCGCTATATAAGTTTAGCGGTTCAAACAAAAGTGTTTTTCTGTAACTATATGCTACTTGGTTCACAAAAACACTAAGAAAAAAGAATTGAGAGAAGTAGAAAAATTCTGACGGTTTGTTTCTGTTAATTATTTCATTCCCCGTAATCTTCGCCCATGCCACCCATGCCGCCCGGAGGACCAGAAGGCATGCTCGGTGTCTTCGAGGTTATTACGTCGTCTATTCTAAGGATCATCTCAGCCGCCTCGCTTGCGGACTTCAAAGCCTGTGTTTTTATTTTCAGAGGTTCTACTACGTTGTTTTTTTTCATGTCAGCGACCTTGGCGTTTATTACGTCAACACCGGCAAAGATGTTTCCCTTGTCGTGCTGGGCGCGCAGTTCCACCAATATATCTATAGGATCGGTCCCTGTGGATTCCGCCAATGTGCGGGGCACTATTTCTACAGCTTCTGCAAATACATTTATTGCCAGCTGCTCTCTTCCACCGATCGTTTCTGCGTATTCTCTTAAACGGCGTGCGATTTCTATCTCTGCAGCCCCGCCGCCGTAGACGACCTTTCCGAGTTCTAACGCCCCGGCGACGCCTAAGACCGCATCGTCCATGGCACGCTTCGCTTCATCTACAACGTGCTCTGTCCCGCCACGCACAAGTATGCTTACTGCCTTCGGGTCCTTGCAGTCCCGTACAAATATCATGGATTCTCCGGCGATTTTTTGCTCTTCCACTACCCCGGCAAAGCCAAGGTCGTCCTTTGAAAGTTCGTCCAGTGTGGAGACAACTTTAGATCCGGTAGCCTTTGCCAGTTTTTCCATATCACTCTTTTTGACGCGCCTTGCAGCCATTATGCTGTTCTTTGCCAAATAATGCTGTGCAAGGTCGTCTATACCTTTCTGGCAGAATACAACATTACAGCTGGAATCGATAACCTTCTTGACCATGTCTTTCAGCATCTTCGTCTCCTGGTCGAGAAACGCCTGAAGCTGCTGCGGGTCTGTTATCCTTATCTCGGCGTTCGTCTCGGTTTCCTTGACTTCCAAAGCGCAATCGAGAAGCGCTATCTTGGCGTTCTTGATGTTTTTTGGCATATTAGCATGAACGACTTCTTTATCTATAACAAGGCCTTTTATGAGCTCTGTGTCGTCTATCGAGCCACCTTGTTTTTTTTCTATCTTAATATTATCTTTGTCGACAACAACCTTTCCATTCTGTTTTTCAGCGACAATTTTCACCGCAGAGACCGCTAATTTTGCCAATGGCTCTTTAGCAGCTTCGCTTCCCTTGCCTGTCATGGCTGTCATGGCTATTTTTTCCAGTGTAGCGGTATCATCGATCGTAACCGTTTCGCTAATTCCTGTGACTATGTCCAATGCCTTGTCCTTCGCAAGCCTGTAACCCCTTATGATCATTGTCGGGTGTATTTCCTGCTCCAGAAGGCCTTCGGCTTTCTTCAAGAGTTCGCCTGTAAGAATAACAGCCGTAGTGGTGCCGTCACCGACCTCGTCTTCCTGTGTCTTTGCCACCTCGACCATCATCTTAGCAGCCGGGTGCTCTATCTCCATCTCGCTTAGTATGGTCGCGCCGTCGTTTGTGATTGTAATATCCCCTATAGAATCAATGAGCATCTTGTCCATGCCCTTTGGCCCCAGCGTTGTTCGCACTGAATCAGAAATAAGTTTTGCAGCGGCTATATTCCTCGTCTGCGCGTCCCGTCCCGTATTTCTTAAAGTTCCCTCTGGCAGAATAAATATTGGCTGCCCAATTCCCATATTTCCAGCACCTACCATGCATCATCAACTCCATTCTACATTAAGGAAACCTAGGTTTCCTTATAATCTAGACTTAATCCTTCCTAAAAATTTCTTGCTTTCTTGCTTAAGCTTCTTTTCCAAAGAAGCTTAGTATACTTCCATGCACATCTATAATGCAAATCTTTATAAGCTTTGTTTTTGCTTCAGTTGATGGATGAATCGATTGAATTCCATTAAAGTATGATGGTCGACGTGAGAGGCATTGTCTGTCGACAATGCCTCTAGCTGACATATACGTCAACAGACGTATATGTCTACGTCGACCATCATCATACGAATATGGAATTCAATCGGATGAATCGAGTCATACGAAAGCATGAGAATAAAGTTTCGAAACAGAAGAATAAACATAAGCGAGAAGAAGTGGGTTAATATCCTGCCTTATTTCAGCATCTTTCTTATCTCTCTCACAGACCTCATTTCCCTCAGGTCTTTTTCCTGTATGGATGGTATATCCAGTTCCATGTCTTCCCTGGTCACGGCTATAGCGGGCACGTCTATTACATCGGATATACTTATGATGTGGGGCACGTCCTTCTCGATGCGCCTTTTGTTTTCGTCGGCTTTTGATAAAATCATTATTTCGCGATTTTTCACAACTATGTTGAAAGGGCTCTTGTAGACGAGGCCGGAGCTGAATCCCATTTTTTTGAAGTCCCTGAAGACAATCTTTTCGAACCCGTCTTTGGGTATGTTGGATTCCTCACGAAAAGAGGTTCTAATATTTGCGGAATCCGTTATGTTGCCTATCAGCTTTTCTATTATTTTTACGTGGTCGTAGAGAGCCTTTTTTTTCACACGCTCGTGCTCGTAAACATTTTTCTTTGTAATTCCAACCTGTTCTGCCAGCTCTTTCTGGGTAAATCCAGCCTTTTCCCTCTTTGTCCTGAGCTTTTCCGGATTTACATCTGCAAAAAGCCCGCCTTTGAACCTGTAAAGAAGCGGCATCACTTCATTTACTACTATGCTCTCGAGCGTTGCCGGTGTAAATGCGGGAATATCGAATCGCTCATACACGATGTTATCCCTCAGATTTTCCCTTCTTGTGTGCAGCCCAATCAGTGCGACCGACGCCCCAAAAGTCTCCGATAAAATTTTCAAGTTCTTTGCGTGCTCTGCTTTTATGGAATCCACGTTTTCCAGCACCTTAAGAAACAGCGTAAAGTCTCTGTGTGCGGCGATGTCAAAGCACCCTTCGGAAGAACAGTAGTCAAACCCGCCATCCTCAAGTATGCCTTCTACACGATTAATCAGCATTCTAACCAGTATGTGTAATCAATTAAAAAGTTTTAAAGACATTTCTGCAATTAAGGAAAGTAAGTATGGGCCGGTAGCTTAGCCTGGTAATAGGAGTAGAAACCTAAGGTTTCTCTCCCTATACATGGTAAAGCAAAGCTTTACCTGTACAGGAAGAGTTTTGCTCTTCCATGTAACCCTCATTTCCTATCAGAACTTCTTTGAAGTTTTGATATTATTAGTGGGGTTAATTTGGGATCAAGAAACAAATGTCTACTCCTCTAAGGAAAGAGCATCAGTCTTATAAGACAGCCAAGCATAAAGCAAACTTGCATTAAATGCTAGGCTTCGAGGCGAGCTGAGGGTCGAGAGTTCAAAACCGAGAGAGGATATCCTCTCTAAGGTGAGACAAATAGACGTATCAAAGATGCGTCAGTCAAGTTACCTTATGTGGCTAACGCAATATTTATGCCATAGTGGATGAAAATCTCTTCCGGCCCATTGATTTTTTTAAAAATTTCCGGAAAATTTTCTGAAAAAGAATTTTTTTCTCATTTTTTTCTCAAAATTTCTCGAAAATAGCGATATGTATTTAAACAAGGAAAGAAAATAGTTAATATAGTGGTGAAAAAAATGGCAAAGAAAAAGAGAAAGAGATAATTCGGACAGTGATAATTTTTAGTTTTATATTTTTGTAATCCAGTTCTTTTAGAATTTTTGTATTTGATTATTTTTATTTTCATTTTTGAATCTAGGTAGTTGGTAAAATAGAATGTCTTTTGTAACATCTGATTAACTTAAGGAAAGCAAAGCTTTCCTGAATTTTCTGAAATGGTTTTCAAGTCTTTCGCAAAAAAGTCAGAGGTTTTTCTGAACATTTCTTTTCGAATCTTTCAGAAGATTCATAAGAGAATTAGGACTCTAACCGTGGTACTCTGTCTTTTCTTTCTTGAATTTCAGGTCAGACCAGCTGTCAGAGAGCTTCTTGCAGATCTTTGTCGCCTCGCTCTCAAGTTCCTGGTTCCAGAGGGTCCACGTTTTTCTTATCCATTCTCCGCTCTTCTTCTCGTCGGGCTTGATCATCAGAAGGTTGTTTTCCCATTTGAGGACCTGTATCTTTTTGTACAGGTTGAAGAGCGTTTTTCTTTCCTCAGAGTTTATCATATTCTGCTCAAAAAGGCAGCAGAACGACTCGTTGCCCGCTATTACGTGCTCGATAATCTTTTCCGTGAGAGAAAAAAGCTGGTCAGAGATCTCTGTCCTAATCTGGTCAATATTTTCAAACTCGTCGATGTCGACTTTGAATGTCTGTTTCAACTGGTTTATGTGAGGAAGATCAAACTTTTCTTGAATTTTCCTGTATTTTTCCATAGAATCTGCTTTCATCTGAAAAACCATTCAGATTTAATTTGAAACTAAACTATTAATAAGTATTTTCTTTGATTAAAAAGATTTTGTGGTCAAATATGTGTAGTTGTTATGGTTTTTGACATAGAAACAGAGCTTATTTCTGTGAAAAAGGAGACGCACGGCATAAAAAAATTCAGGTTTCGCGTTCCCCAGGAATTTGATTTCAGGCCAGGCCAGTTTGTAATGCTCGAACTTGACGCAGACGGCAAAAAGGACACAAGGGCCTTCAGCGTATGCTCTTCGCCTGCAAGAAAAGGATATGTGGAAATAGCAAAAAAGATAGGATTAGGGGAATACTCCAAGGCGCTAGATTCCATGAAAGAGAAAGACGCTGTTAGGATAAGAGGACCTTTCGGCACGTTTACCTTGGATGAGAGCAGGGACACAGTCATGCTCGCAGGCGGCATAGGAGTCACGCCGTTCCGCTGCTTTATTGAGTACGCGGCAGACAAAAAATTGAAAACAGGACTCATTTTATTTTACAGCAACAAGACGCCTGAAGATATAGCGTTTAGAGAAGAATTCGACAAGATAGAAAGAGAAAACAAAAACGTGAAAATAATCTACACAGTAACACAGTCCGGAGATGGCACAGTGTGGTCTGGTCCCGTAGGCAGGATAGACGAGAATATGATAAGAAAGTTTGTTTCTCTTGACGATCAGATATTCTACGTATGCGGCCCGCCCGCCATGGTCGACGCCATGACCGAGACCGTGAAAAGCATGGGCATTCCTGATGAGCGGATTAGGACAGAAAGGTTTATCGGGTATTAAGAAAGTGGGTCCGGGCGGAATCGAACCGCCAACCTTCGCCGTGTGAGGGCGACGTTTTCTATAAAAATATCATAGCCGTTAGACCACGGACCCAAACAACAGTAATTTGATAAGAAAGAATAAAAGAAGACTTTAATGGAATTTTATCATTACTTTTTTTCTATAACGTGCTCTGTGAAAGGATCGCCGTTCCAGAGATGCTTTGTTGTTTTGTACGTCCAATTATTCCCGAGAATATAGTTTACTTTGAAACTTATGTAAGTAGAATCAAATTTTATCGGATCAACTTCACCTTTCAGATCTGGAAACGGGTCGGTATGAAATCTATATATAATTCTACTATCATATAGAACAAAGCTGACCCGCAGGCCTACTGATTTATCTCTTTCTCCTGCGCATCGGACAAAATCTTCCGGATCACCTTTATTAAACCCCATCGCATCATATGCAGTTTTCAGCCTTTCTCTAAATATCTCATGCATGATGTTCAATGCTTCTTCTTCGTCGTACCGTTCTCTGGCTGAAAGAAAGGCATTTTCATAAGATTCAAATAATTCTTTGTTTTTAGGCACAGTTGGTTCAAAAAATATTTCCTGCATGTTATCGCTATTTCTAAAATCCTTTTAAAGATTCTGACAATCGTATAAGCATGAAATCAACGGCTATTGCAAATGCAAACATAGCATTAGTGAAATATTGGGGGAAAAGGAACAAAGAACTGATACTGCCGTACAACAGCAGCATATCGATGACGTGCGATGGCTTGCATACTAAGACAACTGTTGAGTTCTCAAATGAATATGATAATAACACAATACTGATCAATGATGAAGAATTGAAGAAGGATGAAAAGGACATAATGAGTCATATAGAGAGAATAAGAAAGATGGCAAATATCAAAGAAAAAGCAAAGATTGTTTCTGAATCAAATTTCCCTGTAGCCGCAGGCTTGGCAAGCAGTGCAAGTGGATTAGCAGCTCTAACTGTTGCTGCAGCAAAAGCATCTGGACTAAATCTAAGCGAGAGAGAACTGACAATTTTAGCAAGATTAGGCTCTGGCTCAGCAAGTCGCTCAATTTGTGAAGGCTTTGCAGAATGGCATTGTGGAGAGCGAAGCGACGGCTCAGACAGCTATGCTGAAACAATCGCAAAAAAGTCTCACTGGCCAGAATTCAGGATGATCGCCTGCATCGTGAGCGAAGCCAAGAAAGCGGTCGGCAGCAGAGCAGGCATGGCGCAGACCGTTGCAAATTGCCCTTATTATGAGGGCTGGCTGAAAAGTATTGATACAGATTTGGATAATGTTAGAAATGGGATCAGGGAAAGAAACTTTACATTGGTTGGAAGCACTGCAGAATACAACGCGCTTAAGATGCACGCAACCATGATGGCAACAAAACCGGCTATAATTTATTGGGCGCCAGCAACGGTAGAAATAATGCACAATGTTATGTTATGGCGTGAGCAGGGGTTAGAATCGTATTTCACAATGGATGCAGGCCCCCAGGTCAAGATACTGTGCCTAGAAAAAGATCTTGACGAATTGCAAAGCAGGCTGCAAGAATTAAACAGCATAAAGAAAACAATCATATGCAAGCCAGGCGACGGCGCTAAGATTGTCGACGAGCATTTGTTCTGATGATTATGAATAAAGAAAAAGTGATTGCATTAGATTTTGATGGTATTATTTCCGATACAGAAAACGAATGTTATATAATTTGTATACCGGCATTTCGCAGGATGGGCGAAGTTATAGATGATAACCCTTATGTTAGAAGCGAATTTCGTAAAGCTAGACCATATGTAAAGCATGCAGACTGCTATTATACTGTGTTAAAAATTTTGCAAGATCCAAAAGCAAGTTTTGATACCATATCATTTTCTGAGTTTGCAAAAATACGCAATAAAAATAAAGAAAGAGGTAAGGAATTCCACAAGTTATTCTATGAAGAGCGTGCCAAACTGCAACAAAATATGAACGAATGGCTAAAACTTAATCCATCATACTCTAGTATACCAAAAATTATCAAAAATCTTATGAACATGTTTCATATTGTAATTGTTAGTGCTAAGGACAAGAAGGCAACAAAATTACTCTTGGAAAGTTATGGATTACATATAGGTGATGAAAATATATTGGCAAAAGAATTCTCCATGGACAAAAGGGACCAGATGAGATTTATCTCTGATAAATTTCATGTAGCTTTTGATAAAATAATTTTTGTTGAAGATAATCTAGAGCAATTATTGACCGTAAAAGAGCTTGGGGTAAAATTGATTCTTGCTTCATGGGGTTACAATACAGAAGAACAGAAAAAAGAGACGAAGAAACTGGGAATATCAGTAGCAACTATTGAAAACTTTGAAAGAATTGTGAGGTCGTTTGAATGACAGAGTATTTTGACATAGTAGATGAAAATAATGTTATTATAGGCAGAGCTTCCCGCGAGGAATGTCATGCAAAAGGCCTTCTGCATCGAGGAATCTTCGTTCTTGTGATAAATTCAAATGGGAAAATATTGCTGCAGAAAAGAAGTATGAATAAGGATATACGACCCGGATTATGGACTACATCTGTGTCGGGTCATGTTGATTCAGGGGAAACCTATGAAGAAGCAGCTAGAAGAGAAATGAGGGAAGAAATAGGTATAGATACGAAAGTAAGGGAGCTCTACACCTTTGTTTTCAAGGATAAAGGAAAGGATTATATCGACAATGAAATAGATAAAATATTTGTTGCAAAGCACGATGGGCCTTTCAAAATAGACAAAGAAGAAGTTGATTTTGTTGCTTTCTACAAACCTAAAGAAATATTCAAAATGATGAAAAAAGAAAAATTCACCACTGCAACAGTAAATATATTTGAAGAATTGCAGAAGCATACGGAGCTTTTAAAAAGGCTTCGTTTATAGTTCTTTCATGATAAAGGTATCAGCACCAGCTAAGATACATATTATTGGTGAACATGCGGTTGTCTACGGACACCCAGCTATCATAGCAGCAGTCAACCTCCGCATATATGTGGAGGCAGAGAAATCCGATAAAGTTGTATTACGAGATACAAGATGGAATTCTTATCGAGAATGGACTGTTTCTGCGTGTAAAGAAACAGCAAGTAAAGCACAAGAAATGTGGAAGGAATGCGCAGCAAAATCCAACTTTTCCGATTTGCTTTCTTGGGCAAAGGATAACGGCACATATAATACTTACTGGAAAGCCCTGCTCGGAACTGTTTTAGAAATGATTAACGCCGATAGCGGCATTTCTATTCATATTACAAAATGCGAAATTCCAACAGGATCTGGTATCGGCTCTTCTTCTGCAGGCGCTGTTGCTATTGCAAAGGCAGCTTCTGAGGTTTACAAAAAGAACTTGGACTTGAAGAAAATAAATGAAATCGCCTTTGAGTGCGAGAAGCTTATACACGGCACACCTAGCGGGGGCGATAATACAGCTTCTTGCTATGGCGGTCTTATTTGGTTCCAGAAGGCGCAGCCAAAAAATATAATCATACCACTAGGCGAAGAAATTCCTCACAAGCTTGAGAATTTTTTGCTTGCCTACACAAGGCAGCCTGAGAAGACAACAGGCGAACTTGTTCAGATGGTTCGCAATATACCAGAATCAGAACGCAATCCTAAAATGGAAGAAATTGCTAGAATGACAGAAGAGATGAAAGATGTCTTGAAAAGAAAGGATTATTTCAGGATGAAGCAAATAATCAACCGCACAAATGAAATACTATCATCATTTGGATTGTCGATACCAGAAACTGAAAAAATTTATGAAACAGTAAAATCAATGGGCGGTGCTGCCAAGATGTGCGGAGCGTGTGGAGGCGGCGTCATGCTGATATGGCACGAACATCCGCAAGAAGCAGCAAATACAATAAGGAAAATAGGTTTCAAAGTCTTCGAAGCTGACTTAGCTGTTGAAGGCGTCAAAATCGAAAATTAGTCATCAAATAGATCAGTGCTACCCTCTCTTAATACAAGAAGCATATTAAGATTCGAGCCAGAAACAGCTTGTTGTGGATTTGAGTGCATAATACCATCTGTTAAAACTCGATGGGCTCTTGTAAGATTATATTGTCTTCCAACCTCTATATAACGTTCTACTGGTCTGTGACCTTCTAGGGCTATTTGCTCGTCTGTTGGCTTTAACAAACCTGCTTTTATTTTCTCTAATCTTACCTCTGCCCAGCCGTCTCGCCAGTATTTGCCTATTTCTTCTATTGCGCGAATGTCCGCAGGATTCATCTTTGTTAAGTCTAATTTTTCTTCGGCTTTTGGAAACATTTTAATGAATTCATCCATGAATTCTCCCTTATTTTTCCATTCAAAATGCTCCGGATCCATCTCATCAAAAAGCTGATATGCCCAAGAAGGATGCTCCCATCTTGCGTGATGCCAGTCACCGCTTACTAAATAACCAGTACCGTGTCTGAGAACATTTGATATAGCATACATTGCAGGCTCCAGATAAGCATTTGCATGTATGCCAGCAACGTTAATAACTATATCTTGCGATCCTGATTTTACTTTATTTAACGTATCGCTATATAGCGCACTTGCCGTCATATCCGTATCCCTTGAATAAACAATATCGAGATTTTTATCGGTATCAAATCCCCTTTCTTTTAATGTATCTATCGCCTTCAGCATGTTTTGTCTTGAGAGATCGACGCAGGTTAGATGTACGCGTTCGATAAAAGAAGGATTAAATTTCTCTAGCGCATTCAGATACGCAATTGCAGACCCACCAGCACCGCACCCAACATCCAAAACATATACCTTATCCCTTTCCTTGAGCATTTCATACGTAAGCTTTGTGGCTATGTCAGCAGCATTATTTCTTAACATATTTGGCCTGTCGCCCAAGCCTCCCCTATTTGCAGCCTCTATCACTGACTCCATCCATGCAGGCGACGTGTCTAAAAATTCGTCTTGATACGCCATTAAAGATAGCGGATAAAGAGCCCTAACATTACCTTCTATTCCCCAGTTTGGATAAGCATAAGACGGCACGCGCCGCGCAGAGCCTAAAATAATCGGCGGCCCGTCTAATTCTGCTGGTTTTGCATCATTCCATAATTTGTAAAGATTTGGCATTATCAAACACCTTTTTATTGAGAATCAAGATTTTTCAACAGTTCATCTACATACGTGCCTTTGCGATAAGCAATAATGCCTTCCATCCAGTTTCTGAATGTCGGCAGGTCATAAGGATTTGATTTGTAAGCTTCTATAGCAAATTCTGGAGACTCCGCTAATGAAAATGCAGAAACAAGCGCCGACGATGATTCCTTTAGGTCTTCATCATCAGGCATAGATTTTATGGCATTCGATAAGATCGTCAAATTTAGATTTGAAAAATAAGTGCCGTCCATGTGTCTTTCATCCACAAGACGTTTGCCGCCCCTTTTTACACGTTCTGCAAGTTTTGGCAGTTTTTCTGACATTCTGTCGACTATAAAGCCAAGTGCCTCTTCTTCTGTCATTCCAAGATTTAACAGAAGACCCTTATAGAGTTGATACTGTAATGAATGCAACTTTTGCGCCAATGATAGAAGAGATTTATCTGACGAGTAATTCGAGACATGATTTATATCGCCCAATCTCACAAAAGTTTCGCTTAAAACACCGTTTGCTGATTCGTTTGGATATTTGAAAACAGCTCCAAGATCCTTGGAGTTTAGCATTCTCTCTTTTCCGACGAAATATGAGCGCCTTTCAAGAACACGAGGTCCTGATGCTTCTATAAGCTTGTCGCCTGCAACAAGAGCTAATGCTATAACCAATGCGTCTTTATTATCTTTATAAATTTCTGCCATTCTTTCAAAGCTCTGATCGCTATTTCTGATTATACCAACAACCAGATTCTGATAATCGTCTCGATTAATAGATTTTGAGAAATGTGTTTCGTATAATGATTCGAGAAATCTAGCGCTTGCGTCTTCGCCGCTTTCCACCTCGGATGCATATCTAATTATATCATGAGCCCATCCGTCCATTTCAGCAAATGCCGAAGCATAGTTAGGATCTGTGTCAAATCTTTTTGCCAAATAACTCGCAAAAATACCGGCATATCTTGATACATTTTCAACATGATCGTATGAATGAGCTGCACTAAGCGTGCCGGATTTTTCTTGCTCGTGCATCTTTTCTAATACTATATCGCGCATTGTAATTACTGGGTTTGACATGTCAGAAACTATGATCAAAGTCTTTTTAAGCATTCAAAGATAGGCTA
The DNA here is from genome assembly GCA_964373255.1 of uncultured archaeon. Taxonomy (GTDB): domain Archaea; phylum Aenigmatarchaeota; class Aenigmatarchaeia; order GW2011-AR5; family GW2011-AR5; genus JACPVU01. Next base: position 101,661 of record CAYJTG010000002.1, on the reverse strand, counting down.
AGAAAAAGGGTTTGTAATGTGTTTACCATGACAATTCATTACAGCGCTCCGGGGAAATTATTCGTATCAGGCGAATGGGCAATACTTGAAGTAGGCAACCATGGATTAGTGGCTGCTGTAAACAATCGAGTGCACGTGTCCGTAGAGCACTTAGACGACTATGATGGCGTCTCTATTACTGCTTCTGAATTCAATGTTACCGACGGTCGAGCAAAATATCTTGATAATAAGCTAGTTTTTATGAATATAGGCGACAAGGAAAAGGAGTCATTAAAATTGCTTGCCGAGGCGATTTCTGTATCATTGCGATACGTGACAGAACAAAATATAAAATTCAAGCCCTTCAAGATTGCGACAAGCAGCAAGGAAGCGCAAATCGAAGTAGACGGTGAGTTGAAAAAAGTCGGCTTTGGCTCATCGGCTGCTGTCGTTGTTGCAACAATAGCAGCCATTTTAGATTTTCATGAGCACAAAGCAACAAAAGAGGAAATCTACAAACTCTCAACTATTGCTCATTATTTCGCGCAGGGCAAAGTAGGGAGCGCATTCGACGTAGCTGCATCTACTTATGGCGGATTATTTGTTTATTCTAGGTTCGATCCTGATTGGTTGACAAGAAATGTAGAAAGTGGAGAGAAATTAACAAGTATAGTGAAAGAAAAATGGTCTAGTTTGGTTATTGAGGAATTAAATATACCAGAAAATTTCAGCCTGCTTGTTGCCTGGACAAAGGAATCAGCTTCGACAACAAATATGATAAAGCAGATGAACGAGTTCAAGAAAAACAATCCTGATAAGTATAACGAATTGTTTTCTGATATTGCAGGCTGCGCTAAGAATGTTATAGAAGCATGGAAGAATAACGATTTTGAGCTTGTTACGATAGAGTTGCAGAACAATAAAGAGAAGCTGTCTGAATTAACAGCGATAACAGGAATACCAATAGAAACGCCAGAGTTAAAGATGCTTGCAGAAAAAGCAGCTGAATGCGGTGCAGCTGGCAAATTAAGTGGCGCAGGCGGCGGCGACTGCGGAATTGCTGTTTGCTTTGACAAGGATACTGCAAATTCTGTAGTCGAAAAATGGAAAGAAGTCGGATTGTACCCTCTGGATGTCACAATCGATAAAGAAGGTGTAAGAAAAGAATGATTATTTCCTCCTATACTCCTTTGGCAGTTCTCTATTCTCTGTTCCGTCATATTCCACTTCACTGTCTTCCAGTCTTCTGTAAGGTTTTTCTCTGGTGATTTCTTCGTGCGTGTGCGCAACTATTCCGACTGTGCGGCCTATCGTAAATATGCCCTTGCCTAATCTCCAGTCAAAGCCCATGTCAGAAATTATGGCAGCAATTGCACCGTCGATGTTTAAGCATAATTTTCTTTCTAACTGCTTTTCCAGGGCACGTTCCAGCTCCTCTGCGAATTTACAGTGTTTTCCTTTTATCCCGTATCTTTCAGCCAGTTTAAACAGCTTAACCATGCGCATGTCAGTTGTGTACACCTTGTGCCCGTAACCAGCTATCCGCTTGCCTTCCTCTTTCATCTTCTTTACGAGGTCTTTCGGATTCTTGTCTGCATTTTCCTGAAATATTCTTGCCGCATGCTCCACAGCTCCGCCATGGTGCTCGCCTATAGAAAGTATTCCTGCAGCTATGCCCACATTGAAAGGATTTCCGCTCGATACAGCCGTTCTTGCGGATATAATTGAGGGCGGTGCAATGCTGTGCTCTGTGCAAGCTACAAGGATTGCGTCAAGCATCTTTGCATCATTTTCTTTCGGTAGCTCGCCCCTGAGAATGAGATAAATCATCTCGCTGAACGAGAGGTTGCCTATAAGCTCGTTCAGGTCGTATCCACGTATGGTGTTGCTCTTGTCGTCAGCTTTCGATATCGATGTCTTCCACTTCATAGAAATCAGTTAATAAAAAGAAATTAAAAGGCGTTAAATCATCCCCTCGTTTGTAGCCTGGTCCAAAAGGCTAGCGTCGTATTTTTTGTCTTGTATTGTCCACCTCAATAAACCTATCGCGTATTCGCTAAGGGTCTGAGCAGTTGGGTTTTGTAGAATTCCTTTCCAAACTTGTTTATAGCTTTCCTCCAGGCCGGTATGCAGTGCTTCTGGACTTTCGTAGCCCAATTCCTTGCTCAGTTCAAGCGGGTCTCTAAACCCCAATTGTGTGCTCACTTCTCGCAAATAATCCATCTAACTCAACCTCCAAAATTTTATATTGCGTTTTTTATCGCTTCACCAAGCTCGTGGTGTTCTTCCACGGTTATTACGCCTGCTTCGCGAAGCATCTTCATCTTGGCCTCAGGCGTGCCTTTGCCTTTTTGTATTAGCGCGCCAGCGTGGCCGAATGCCATGCCCTCAGGCATCTGCTGCGCGAATTTCCCTGCTACGAATGTTGCAACAGGCTTTGTGAACCTGCCCTCTTTTATCATTTCTGCGACCTCTTCCTCGTATGTTCCGCCAAGCTCGCCGAATATCACAACGCCCTTCGTCTCCTTGTCTCCCTCAAACAGCTCAAGCAAATCTGCGAAAGTGATGCCGATAATTATGTCGCCGCCTATGCCTACAACTGTGGATTGGCCTAATCCTGCTTGCCGCACGACCCATGATGTCTCATTGGTCATGCCCCCGCTTTTCGAGATCACGCCTATGTTGCCTTTCTTGTAAATGGTATCCGCAAGCTCTTTTGGCCCGCCTATCATGCCTAATCTGCATGTTTCTGGATTCATTATGCCTATCGAGCTTGGTCCTACAAATGCTACGCCGTGAGAGCGCGCATGTGCAACGATTTCTACCGTGTCTCTTATGGGGACTTCCTCTGTTATGCAATTCACGAGCTTGATGTTGTTTGATATTGCTTCAAATGCCGCGTCCTTTACAGCAAAAGGAGGAACATAAATTACCGAAGCATTCATTTCGTGCTGTTCCATCGCTTCTTTTATGGTGTCATAAACAGGAATGCCTTCCACGTGCTGGCCGCCTTTTCCAGGAGTAACGCCGGCAACGACCTTTGTGCCGTATTCGCGCATCGCTTGCGTAGCTCGATGGCCCTCGCTGCCTGTTATGCCCTGAACAAGAACTTTTATGTTTTCATCAATGAGTATAGCCATGGGAATCACATCTGACATATTGCAAAAATAATCTTTACACACCTGCCCATTTTCATCAGCCTCTGAATTTGCTCGCATGGTCGACCATGAGCATTGCGCTCTGGGTCATCGGGAGCTCTTTCCCATAAATATGCATATTCAGCCTATGCTCTTCTGCTGCTTTCTTCAATATTTCCAAGCCTTCCTTTTCGAACGGCCCGCTTCTTCTTACAACAATCGGAAACTTCGGCTTCACCTCCACAAGAGCGTTTACAATGCCCTGCATTGTTGTATCCAGCCGCGTAAAGTTTGCGATAGCTCCAACAATCCATAAGCCGCGAAGGTTCGGTTTCGATATTATCTGCTTTGTGAGTTCGTAGACCTTTTCTGCTGACGGGTTTCCGCTGTATTCGGTGTAATTTGCAGGCCTTCCGCTGCATTTAATCAGCGCATCCATGCATGTCATCGAGCCGCCGCCTCCTGCCGCCAGAAAACCGATGTCACCATCGAGCTCGATATATTTTATTGTTCCTTTGTAGTCGACTTCATTAGCCCTTTTCACAGCACGCTCCCTTTCAGTAAGCGCTTTAAGATTACGTTCAGAATAGGTCCTGTATTTGTGCCTGAAAGCTGCAGAATCGTCCAGCTCAATTGTGACGTCAACAGCCACAAATTTTCCCTCTGACGTCTCAGCCAACGGATTCACTTCGACCAGCTTTGCATCCTCTTCCAAGAAGCAGATGTACATCCTTTTGATGACTTCGATTAATTTCAGAATATTTTCCTTCTTTACCCCTGATTTTTTTAGTGTGTCGTACAATTCCCAGACATGCACGCCAACAAGCGGGTTTACGTGCACTTTTACCGCATCCTGTTCCTCTGCACCTGTGCCTCCTGATTTTGTAAATATTATAACAGGCATGCGCCTTGAGGTGTCGTACATTATTCCGACATAATATTCGGCAGCTATATCCACCTTTTCTTCAATTATGAGCGTAGAAATGGCTTCGCCGTTTATGCTTGTGTTGAGAAGCATGCCTGCCTTGTTTCTTATATCCGTCAAGTCTTTGCAGATTTGTATCGCACCTGCCTCCATTCTTTTGTTGACAGTAAGCAGCTGTGCCTTAAGAACAAGTTTATTCAGGCCAATCGGATTGTGTATATCACCGAGCGATTTTACAATGGAGAAATCCGGCACAGACAGGCCGTAATTTTTCATAAGCTCTTTGCCCTCGAACTCGTACAGTTTCATAGCAATAACCGCGGAATTTTAATAATGCCCGAGCATGGAGGGTGAAGAACAGCGGTACCTTTCATTCCTATAATTTTGAGAACCATTATTTAAATACTTTTCTCGATTCTCCTCCACTTTCTGTACTCATATGGACACTATAATGTACTTCCAGTGAACATGTCGAAGAACGATTACATTAATTTCTTCGCAAACGGATGGTTCATGAATTCCTTCACCGCTATTATCGCCCACGGCGTGTACTGGTCTGGATTTTTTTCTATATCTTCAACCAGATTGCGAAGCGAGATCCATTTGAAGCCGTATGCGTGGTCAGGATTGGCGATTACTTCTCCGTTGTATTCGCCCACAAGCAGCGCGCAGTATTCGTTCTCGCACATGTCTTTGTAGCGCTCGAAATAGTTGTACCCGAATATTTTCTCCAGCTTTACGTTGAAGTTCCATTCTGCTGCAAGGCATCTTTCTCCAGCTTCTTCATACGTCTCGTCCTTGCCGTCTTCGTGGCGAATATCGCTCGCACCGCTTACGTCCCAGAAGTTGTCCCACCTCTTGTGTTTTCTTCTCTGTAGCAGTATTTTCTTTTCTTTGTTGAATATCAGCAAAGCAAATGCACGGTGATGTTTTCCATTACCTGTATGGCACTCTTCTTTTGTCGCGTAGCCTATCTTATTATCATTCTCATCAACTAGAATAAGCGTCTGGTTCATAACACCACAATCTTGCTCTTCTATCTTATTCCTCTTCTCGACCTGACTTTCATCGATGTGGTTATGTATCCGGCTATCTTGTTTCTCATGAGCTTTGTTGTGGTTAGGTTCAGTTCGTTGACAGACTCTTTGTTGTGCTCGAAATCAGTGCTAAATTTCTCTGGGTAAGCCTCAATAAGCCGGAACGACATCTTTTTTATATCATCGGTTCTGATATTTCCCATAATACATCCCTTTTCTTGAAAAGAAAAGGTCTGTATCAACCCCAAAAGAATATGAGATCTACAGACCCAAACTTTCGATATTATTATAAGGTCTTCTTGCAGAAAGCAGAGCTTTCTGAGGACTCAAGAAACCTTTGGTTTCTTCGAGTTGTAACCCCCAAAGAAAAGGATGTTACAGACCTTTCTGTTTCCATAACTTATTTTAGCAAGGTTTTAATGCTTAACTTAAATGAATTAACGTATGGGACAGTTGGGTTATTTTGCGAAAATGCCTATAGGCATTTTCGTGTTTTCGGAGAAATGGGAGCTTCTTTACTATAAGCTATTCAGCCGAGACCCTAGTCAGGCCGTAGAAGAGTTCAGCAGGGTCTCTGTAAAAGACGTGCCTGATATCAAAGGCATCAAAATAAACGAAGACACAGACGCTTACAGATTTCTCAGGAAAAAAATCAGGGAATACGCAATTTCTTTTGACTTTGTTGAGAGCGAGGAAGACCTCAATGCATTTCTAAACAATTTCTGCATTACGCTGTCATCAAAAAGATTGGAGGGAAGCATAGGCCGCGACAGGCTGATCATGCAGGCGGCAAATGCATATGAAGACGTTGGGCGAATAATAAATTTGTTTCACGAGCGCCTCTACGAATGGTTTTCCCTCCATTATCCAGAGGTAAAAAATACAAAGGACTTTGCAGACAAGGTTGTAAGCTACGGCAGACGGGAAAATTTTCCGGATTTTAAAAAGAGCGTTGGCGTGGATATTAACGAACAGGACGAACAGATTCTTATAGAGTTTGCAACGACAATGCAGACGTTAACAGAAGAGAAGGAGCATATAGAAAAATATATCAGGGTCTCGATAAAAGAAATAGCACCAAATATGTCTTCTCTGCTAGATTCTATGCTTGCCGCACGCTTATTGTCTTTGGCGGGCTCATTGGAAAAATTAGCAAGAATGCCTTCAAGCACGATACAACTGCTGGGCGCAGAGAAAGCACTGTTTCGCCATCTTCACAAGAAAGGAAAATCCCCGAAGTATGGAATACTGTACACGTCATCTGTTATTCAAAATTCAAAGCCGGAAAACAGGGGCAAGGTAGCAAGAATTTTAGCAGCGCAGCTCATGAAAGCCACGAGAATTGATTTCTATTCCGGTCGGTACGAGCCAAAGATCAAGGAAGAATTGGAAAAAGAACTAGAGACGATAAAATGAAAGAGATTTTTTCAGGAATTTACAAAGATGGAAGAGAGATATTTACGCCTAACGCTGTTCCGGGGTCAAAGGTTTATGGAGAAAAACTGATAAAGCAGAACGGCAAAGAATACCGCCACTGGGACCCTACAAGAAGCAAGCTGGCGGCAGCTGTTCTTAATGGGTTAAAAGAAAATCCGGTAAAAGAAGGCAGCAAGATTCTTTATCTGGGCGCATCGACCGGCACGACGGTAAGCCATATTTCTGACATCGTCGGCGAAAAAGGAATTATTTATGCGCTTGAATTTGCCGAGCGCGTATTTCGTTCACTGCTTACAGTATCTGCAAAAAGAAAAAACATAGCGCCGTTGCTGGCAGACGCGCGTAAGCCAGAAACGTACAAATGGATAGAGGAAGTAGACGTTGTTTATCTCGATTTGGCGCAGCCCGAAGAAAGCGATATAGCAATACGAAACTGCAGAGAATTTCTGAAAAAAGAAGGTTATTTGTTTTTGGTAATAAAATCACAGAGCATTGACGTTACGAAGAGACCCGAAGAAGTGTACGAAGCGGAAAAGCGAAAACTTGAAATCGCCGGCTTTTCAGTTCTTCAGTTAATTAATCTAGAGCCTTACGAGGAGAAGCACGGATTTATTCTGGCGCAGATTTAAGATGCATCAGCTACCTATTCACAAGTTCTTCCACGTTTTTTAAAAATTTCTCCCAGTCTTTTTCGTCAACGGTCGCCCCGGCCGCAGCCTCGTGCCCACCGCCAGAAGCCTTCAGGCCTTTTGATGCAAGCTTCATGACCTTGCCGGCGTTGATTTTTTTCTTTTGGTTTCTTGCTGAAATCTTGTACCGCGATCCCTTCTTGCTGTAGACGATGACTAATTTATCCATGTGCTTCTCGCTCAATTTTGTCGACAAAGAAGAATCGAGGTTGTACTTTGATTTTGCATTGTACAGTATTATGTTGCCATCCTTTGTGCAGTTTTCCTGGGCGTCTAGCAGAAGAGAACTGAGCTCGTCTTCCACAATATGGTATGATTTTACAAGCTTATCCCCGTCTTTTTCGTCTTCTATCTTTGTCGGATCAACTACACGCATGAAAAATGGTACCATTTCCTCACAGCTCATCATTTTTGTCGCGCGCGTCGCGCTTATCATGTCTGCGATTCTGCCCATAAACGATTCATACAGAACTTCTATTTTATATTTTTTTGCTATTTTTTCCACCGTATCTGTCGAGTCTTCCAGATTGTAGTCAGAAACGATGCCTATGCCAGCCAGCCATAAATAATCCGAGAGGTCAACGAGCTCGGAGCAGACTTTGTATACGAGGTACGTTGTTGATTGGTATATCGTCGGGCGTGTAAACCTCGGATTGAACATGACAACGTTATTGCCGTTGAGATTTTTTATGATCTGGTGGTGGTCTACGATAAGTATGTCAGAAAACCCCCGCACCCTTTTCAAAATATCCTCCTGCTGGTCAACCACAAGGTCGAGAAATATTATTTTGTTCGGCAATGCTGTTTTTATCCTGTTTACAAGGTTCTTGTCCATGGGCATGGGCTGTGATATGATGTAAGGTTTCTTTTTTCCCGTCGTTTCTAGGTATTTCATCAGTATGGCGCATGATGAAATTCCGTCCCCGTCGTTGTTAAAAACTATGATTATCTCGTCCTTCACGTTGATGTCCTTCAGAAATTGTACAGCTTCGTTAAAATATTTCATATCATTTCACCAGCATGAATTTAAACTTAACTGTGCTGTCGTCAAGCTTGACCCTGCTGAATTCACCCTCAACGCTTCCAAACTGAATTTTCTTTGCGCCGACCTTTTCCTTTATTTCACGCACGAATTTTTTCATCGCTTCGTTGTCTAGATGCAGCAGTATTTTATCTTTGACAACCAGTTTTCTTTTTTTCCTCTCGTTTTGTATTTCACGCAGAAGCTCTCTCAGTAACGCCTCGTCCTTCAGTACATTTTTGCTTACGTATATTTTTCCCCTTGAAAATTGTTTTTCGGCAAAATCCTTCTCACCGTGGCCAAATTCGATTTTTTTTGCATTGACCATGTCTGTCAATACACGAGCGAATTCCTTTGCAGCCTTTTTCACGATCGCGTCCTTGCTCTCTACGATTATTTTATCTACCGGCCATCTCTGGTTTAGGTTGTTTTCCTTTCTTGTAGAATTCACAGTTTCTATGATTTCTTTGACAGTTTCCATCATAGACTCGGTACTTTTGTCGATCATTTTTTTGTCAGGTCTCGGCCATTTGCACATATGTACGCTTTCTGATTTTTCGCCGAAATGCCTCAGGATGTTTTGATGGATGTGTTCTGACAGAAATGGCGTCAGCGGTGCCATCAGCAGTGACAGGGACTTTGTTGTTTCGTGTAGTGTATAAAACGCGGCGTGACGGTCTCTTTTTTTGTATGTCGGCCAGACGCGGTTCCTGATAATTTTTATGTACCACCTCGAGAAGTCATTTACAATAAATTCTTGTATCTCCGTTGCGGCCTTGTGGATATTATAAGACGACATGTCGCTCGTGACGCTTACGATCAGGGAATTTAGTTTTGACAGTATCCACCTGTCCTCCACGTTTAGTTTTGCCTTTTTTGGCTTCTGGCAATACGATTTCACAAAATTGAACGTATTTTCTATTATAACAAAAGATTTCGCCAGCGTTTCGACGTCAGACCATTTGAAATAGAAGTCGTCCCAGGGCGCCGACGATAAGAAGTAAGACCGCAAAACATCACGGCCGTATTTTTCTATAATCTCTTCGGGTGCTACTATATTTCCCACACTTTTTGCCATTTTTGTGCCGTGTGCATCCAGAACGAAGCCGTGAAACAGGATGTTTTTGAAAGGCGCTTTATCAAAGGTTATCACGCTCGTTATAAGCTCAGCGTTCCACCACCCGCGTATCTGGTCAGGGCCTTCTATGTTTAAATCAGCAGGCCACAATTTTTTGAATAGTGTCTTGTTCTTTGGGTACCCAAGCGATGCCCACGAAGCAAGGCCGGCGTCAAACCAGACGTCCAAAACGTCAGGTATCCTTTTCATCCTTTCCCCACACTTGCATTTTAGCGTTACGTTGTCTATGTAAGGCCTGTGCAGGTCTTTTACTTTTTTCAATTCTTTCGCAGAGCCTATTACGCGGATATAGTGGCAGTCCCCGCACACCCATATGGGCAGCGGTATACCCCAGTAGCGCTGGCGACTTACAGGCCAGTCGCCTAAGTTTTCCAGCCAGTTCTCGAATCTCTGGCCGGCCCATTTCGGAAACCAGTTGACCTTTTTGTTCTCTCCGATGAGCTTGTTCCTGATCTTTGTAACGCGGAAAAACCACTGCTGCACCGATATTAGAAGCAGTGGCGAGCTGCACCGCCAGCACTGTGGGTATTCGTGGGTTATTTTTTCCTCATGCAGTAACAGACCGCGCTCCTTTAATTTGTCGATAATTAGGCGGTCCGCTGCTTTTACAAATATACCTGACAAATCGCCACACTCGCTGTTGAACGTTCCATTAAGATTGACCGGTGAAATTACAGGCAGGGCATTTTCTACGCCTACTTTATAGTCCTCCTGGCCATGACCAGGGGCTGTATGAACAAGTCCCGTGCCTGTGTCCAATGTAACGAACTGGTCGGACAGAACAATTCTATGTGCATTCTTGAGGCTTCTCTGAAATTCAAATATATCCCTCATCGGGTGCTCATATTCGAGGCCTCCAATATCCTTTCCCTTAACGACAGAAATTATCTGGTAGTCCGGTGCACCTATTTTTTGCATTGTGCCTTCTAGGAGATCTTTTGCGATAATGAGCATCTGATCGTTTACTTTTACCTTTACATAATCAGCACCGGGCTTCGCCATGACGCCTGTATTTGCAGGCAGTGTCCACGGCGTCGTCGTCCAAATAACAAGGTAGGTTGGAATAGATTCGTCGGACCTCACCCTGAACTTTACGTATACCGATGGGTCTGTAACATTTTCATATACTATTTCATTATAAGCCACGGCTGTCTCGCAGTGCGGGCATATATGCACCGGATACAAACCTCGGTAAAGAAACCCCTTGTCGTATGCGGTCTTGAACGTGTGCCACGCGCCTTCTATATATTCATTGGACAGTGTGATGTAAGGACTGTTCCAGTCCATCCACACCCCTAAGTTAGCGAACTGACTGTTCATCGTAGAAATAAATTTTGTTGCGAAGTTCCTGCACTCAACTATGAATTTCTCTATTCCAAGCCTTTCTATATCGGCCTTTGATTTGATCTGAAGCTGCTTCTCGACCTTATTCTCGATTGGCAATCCGTGTGTGTCGTATCCAGGCTGGTCCCATACATTAAAACCTATCATTCGCCAGAACCTGATGTAAGCGTCTTTCAGGATCTTGTTCCATGCGGTGCCTATGTGAATCGAGCCCGTCGCATAAGGCGGGCCGTCCAGAAAGTAAAACTTCTTGTTTTTAGCGGAGGCGTGCTTTAACTTCTGATAGATATGCTTTTTTTCCCAGAAGTTTATTATTTCCTGCTCTTTTTCATTGTTCATGGTATCACGATAAATTATCGATGCTGATAGAAATTAGCGTAGCGCTTGATTTCTTTTTCATCGAAATCATTAAGCATTCTTTTTGTTTTGCTTACTTTTAAGCCTTCCCACAAAAGAGATAAATAGAAAGCGAAGCTTATTTTGTTTTATTTCATGGCTGGTATGATGTAGCTGCTATTTGCCACATAGACAGATAGCTATAGTGGTAGCATAAACAGATTCTGTTAATAGATTCTGATGTACAGGACTGTGGATCCTTTCGGTCGGGTTCAAATCCCGATACCAGCCCTTTTATTTATCCAGTCCTCTTAATAATATGCCAGCCGAACTCGGTCTTGACATGGCCGGAAATCTTGCCAACCTCCAGTGCAAACGCAGCCTTCTCGAACGGCTTGACCATTTGCCCATGGCCAAAAACACCAAGGTCCCCGCCTTTCTTACGCGACGGGCATTGCGACTTCATCTCTGCTAAAGCGGCAAAGCTAACTCCATTGTGCAGGTCTTCCAGAATTTCCAATGCCTCTTGCTCTGTCTTTACAAGAATATGAGAGCAGCGTATTTTTGACGGCATAAAATCACGACATAAATTCCTTTTTTATTTCCTCGATGATGTCACCAACAAGCCTTTTCTGATAAAACTCAAATATGTCTACAATATATTCCACTTCATCTTTTCTGCTCCGCAATCCTATTTTGTACTGTGCCTTTGACCTGAATTTATTCTCTGTTTCATTGAAAGGTATTCCCGGAATCGCTATGGTTAGTTCTGGAGCTATTCCGAGTTTATTTCTCATATGCTCTTCCCTCTCAAGCTCGTAAAAAGCAACGCTATATAGGCTATTCCCATGGCTTCGGTAGGCGTCTATTCTTGTGCCTTCTTGGCTAGTGCTCACTTCCGCACCTTTTGGTATTTCTTCTAGTATGGTATCAGTTTCAGTGTCGGAATCTAACGTATAAAAATCTGATTCGTTCATCATGATTTTTACCATAACAGAAATCTATTAAAACCTGAAAATAGCCCAGAGCACAGCGAGAATGAGGAAAAGAATTGACAGTATCGCAGAAACGGGTGTAGTTCTGTCACCTGAGAAAAAGGATATTAGTACGGATAGCGAGAGAATCAGCCCGATGAAAAATCTAAGATAACTGCCGCCTGCCATTTTAATTAATTAAGGCAAAAACCTTTTATAGCGAATCAACAAAAGATTTTGGACATATTACTTTTGTTGTTCGCTATATGTAAACCCAGTTATAATACCTGATTATTTACTGGGTTTACAATATGCTGAAGTACGTCCCACATTTTAATGATTTTAAGGATAGAAAATAAGTAAAAGAAGTTGATAAATATGGAATACCAACCACCCCGTGGAACGCGCGATTTTCTGCCAGAGGACATGATCAAACGGCAGTACGTCTTGAACAGGATTATTTCTATTTTCGAGAAATGGTGCTTCGACCCATTGCAGACGCCCGCCTTTGAGGACTGGAAGCTCTTGGCGGCAAAGGGCGGAGACGAGATCAAGAATGAAATATATTATTTCAAGGACAAATCTGATCGCGAGCTTGGTCTACGGTTCGATTTTACTGTTCCGCTGGCAAGGGTGATTGTCAACAATCCACAATTACCGAAGCCATTCCGCAGATACCAGTATGGCCCTGTGTGGCGATACGACCGGCCCGGATCCGGTCGTTACAGAGAGTTCTGGCAGGCCGACGTAGACGTTGTGGGCGCTCCTGCAGGCGAAGCCGATGCATTGTGCGTAGCAGTCGCTTGCGATTCGATGCGATCGCTGGGGTTTACTGATTTCTTTATACGAATCAACAACAGAAAAATTGTCGAAGCGTTTCTTATTTCTATAGGTCTGAAAAAAGAAGTTATTGATGTCATGCGCAGCATTGATAAGCTGGAAAAGATAGGCGAAAACAACGTCGGAAAAGAGCTGAAAGAAAAAGGCGTAGCGAACGAGAAGATAAAGAAGATAATGGATTTCGTAAAAATAAGGAAATTGCCGGATGTTAAAAAAATTGTCGAGAAGGAAGAGCTCGGAAAACAGGGCGTTCAGGAGCTGGAAACGATACTCGATTACATAGATAATTTTGGCTTTTCAGACTTTGTCAAGTTTGACATCAGCCTGGTGCGCGGTCTGGAATATTATACAGGGCCGGTTTTTGAGATAAATGCCGGCCTGGATGTCAGCGTTGGGGGCGGCGGCCGTTACGACAATCTTATAGAAAGTTTCGGCGGCAAGCCTACTCTTGCCACGGGCATATCTTTTGGCATCGACAGACTTATCCTTGCATTGGATGGAAAGAAACTGATCAAAACAGAAAAGACAAACACGAAGATCTACATAGCGCCTGTTGTCGACACGGCTGTAAAAGAGGCAATAATGCTGGCAAGAAGTCTCATTTCTCTCGGCGTGCCGACTGAATTCGATCTCATGAAACGATCATTGAGCAAGGAATTGGATTACGCTAACTCTAAAGGCGTTCCGTATGTGATTGTTCTCGGCGAGAAAGAGCTCAAATCCGGAAAGGCAAAACTAAGGAACATGAAGACCGGCCAGGAAACCGAGGTCAATCTTAATGATCTTGAAGAAGTGAAGAAATTGATAAAGTAAGAGAAAAAAACCACCAATGGCGTTCAGTTTATTTATATTTTGCATAGCCCCAGACGTAAGAAAAAGCCGTTTGTAATGCTCGTCAGAGATTTATCTTCACCTGAATCTTATCTCCTCGACCACAAGCCCACACTCCCTGCAGAACCTGTCCTCGCTCATTGGATCGTAGGCTATATGGTCAGATCCGCAGTCTGTGCAGTGCATGAAATTCACCACTATGACCTTTGAACATGATAAAAAGTGGTGCCGACCTACCCCTAAAGATATCTATCGGTTTTGCTTTATAAAGAATTTTCTTCGATCCATTATATTCTTTCGATCGGCGAAATGTTTTTATCCATAACCACAAAGAAGAGACGAAAATACAAACGTTTAAATATCTTTGCAATCAACAAGTAAAAGACTCTTACTTCTTTCTGAGGAAGATTTATAGTAAAAATGAAATCCTTTATATAACCTGTGACTAACTTGAGGATTTCTTTTCGAATCTTTCAGAAGATTCAAAAATAATTAAAGTAAAACAAAACGTGTATCATCATTTTGTCTTATTAAAATAGGTGAAAATTTATGACAAAAGAAAATAAAAATGAGAATAAAAATGAAAATAAGACAAACCGGATAGTAGCGGATACGTCTGTTCTGATAGCCGGAATATTGTCTGACCTCGTGCAGAAAGGCGAGTTTAAGGATACAGAAGTGATTATACCAGAATTCGTTGTCGAGGAGCTTCGCGCACAGGCATCCAAAGGGCGTGAGGTCGGCTTCAAGGGCATCGAAGAGATCAAGAAATTGCGCGAGTTCGGCGGGAAGGGCGTGACGGTTACCAAGATGGGCAGAAGGCAGACCATGGAAGAGATACAGCTTGCAAAATACGGCCGTATCGACGCCTTAATTCTCGATGTGGCTCGCGAAGAGAAAGCAACACTCTATACTTCTGACTACGTCCAGGCGCAGGTAAGCGAGGCGGAAGGCGTCCCGACAAAATACTTCAAATCATACGAGAAGAAGACCGAAACAAAATTGGCGTCATTCATGACAAAAGACACGATGAGCCTTCATCTAAAAGAAGGAACGCTGCCGATGGCGAAGCGCGGCGTACCCGGAAATTTCCAGCTTGTTAAAATCCGCGAAGAGCTGCTTACGGCTGAAGGTCTTGAGGAAATTATAAAAGAAGTCACCGATGCAGCCCGCTATGAAGAGGATACGTTCATAGAGCTAGGCGGACATATGGCATCTGTTATACAAATGGGCGACATGAGAATAGCAATAGCGAGGCCACCATTTTCAGACGGTGTTGAAATAACTGTCGTTCGCCCTATTACAAAGCTCGCGCTGGACGATTACAACGTTCCTGATAAATTAAGGGAAAGGCTGACAAAAAGCGCAGAAGGAATTATTATAGCGGGCCCGCCAGGCTCTGGCAAATCGACATTTGCCGCTTCAATCGCCGAGTTCTATGAAAATAACGGCAAGATCGTAAAAACAATGGAATCGCCCCGCGACCTTCAGGTCAGGCCTGAAATAACACAGTATTCAAAATTGCGGGGCAGCTTTGAAAATACGGCTGACCTCCTTTTGCTCGTTCGGCCGGACTACACCGTGTTTGACGAAGTGCGAAAAACAGAGGAATTTATAATATTTTCTGACATGCGCCTTTCAGGCATAGGCATGATCGGTGTTGTGCACGCAAGCGACCCCATTGATGCCGTGCAGAGGTTCATGGGGCGTATCGAGCTTGGTATGGTGCCCCACATAATCGATACAATAGTCTTCATCAAAGCCGGTCGCATAGAGAAGGTCTATTTCTTGAAGCTAGTCGTGAGGACGCCAACGGGCATGACCGAAGCAGACCTGGCAAGGCCGGTTGTCGAGGTGCGCGATTTTATGACAAACAAGCTCGAGTACGAAATATACACGTACGGAGAAGAAAATGTGATAATACCCGTTGAAGCAAAGGCAAAAGAATCAGGATTAATTAAACTTGCAAAGAGGCAAATTGTATCAGAGCTCAGACATTTTGACAGGAATGTTGCCGTCGACATGGTATCGGACAACAAGGTTGTTGTAAGGGTGGAGAACGACGTCATACCACGCCTGATCGGAAGGCAGGGCAAGACCATAAAGGAACTCGAGGAAAAGCTGGGTATAAGCATAGAGGTAAGCCCGAAGGTAGCTACAATGGGCAAGGAAATTACTTTTGAAAAAGAAGAGACAGGCGCCTACATCGTTTTCACCGTCAATGAAAAACCTGTAAAGATCGCAAACTTTTACGTTTCTGGGCAGTACCTGTTCTCGGCAACAATCGGCAAAAACTCTCAAATCCGCGTCGCAAAGAACAGCGACGTCGGAAAGGACGTCATGCACGCCCTGATAAAAAATGACCTGAAGATATTTGTGTGATTAATGGGAAGGAAAAGAATTGAAATACAACATAGGAAACAGAGTCGCGGGTTATGCTGGTATAGTCGAAGGAGTTGGAGACCTGTTAAGCGGGAAGCACCATTACGTTTCCTCAAGATTATCTATTTGCGTTTTATCATCAAAAATGCAAACTCTATCAGGTTGATTAATGCAAGCAACCCGAAAAAGAACGTAAGAACAAGGCTGTTGATCTGCGACGAATAGTAGGCAAGCGATAAAAATCCAATTATGTAGAAAATCAGGAACTTATGGCGGTTTTTGTTGTGTTCTTTTTCCTTCAGATTTTCGTTCATTTCTACTATCCACGCGGCTAAAATTATGACTACGCCAACAAATTCGACCGCCATAGTTACATTTATTAGCGTTATGTATAATTAGTTTTCTGTGTTTATTTTAATAGTGCTTCCGTAGCTCAGTTTGGATAGAGCACTTGCCTCCTACTTGACACGGAGGTGAACAGATCGCAGCTTTGCTGCGAAATGATGACTCCGTCAAGTGTGAAAGCAAGGGGTCGCGCGTTCGAAAACAAATCCCTTTCTTTTCCAAAAAGAAAGGTCTTTGTATGTCCTAAAGAAAAGGAAAAAAAGAACAGAGATTTGTCGATATTCGCGCCGGGAGCGCTTAATAATTACAAATATAGAATTAGCTTTATATTAATCTGGGCATATAATTTACTTGATTGAAATGAGATTCGTAATAATTTTAGCAGCGGCTTTGTTCGTTCTTGCTGTTTCACCGGTCTTCGCAGCCGGCAACCTGAACGTCAGCAGTGCAAATATGGCTCCGGCATACATCAATACAAGAAACCAAACGAATATGTTAAACCTCACGTTTGGCTCTTACGGCGGCGACTCTAATCTAACTGCAATAAATGTATCTATCGGAAACCTATCAACAGGTAATATATCAGCTGTATCAATCGTAAATTCAACCGGTGCGGTATTGATAGCAAATTCCACCGCCGCCAGTGCTACAAATAACACAATGGCAAAATTTACTCTTTACATACCAAATGGATTAAATATTACAAGCGGGACAAACAGGTCGTTGATAATTGCAATAAACGTGTCTTCGACTGCAACGCCACGTACCGTTGTATCGGTCCAGATAAACGGCACAGTGGAAATCGGGATAGTGCAGGTAGATAACGGAACAAATGTTACGATAGTGTCAGGATTCTCAAATTCTTCTGCATCGCAGATACAGGACGTTCATGCAAATGCGTCGATAACGCCGAGAATTGTGGACACAAATGTGATTAACCAGAGTTTTGTTTATACGTTCACGCCTACAGGTACAGATACGATTAGCAACCTAACGCTGGCTTTGCCAACATCGTACCCGCTTGTTGCACTAAGCATTATAGAGCACGATGGAACGAACTCTACAACCGGCGTTTCAAACGCCACAACAGCATCCCAGATAAATGTCACGCTTAATACACCTACGCCAAGTCCTGTAAAGTTGTATTTCACAGTAAATACATCTGGAGCAGCTTCCGGTTTGTTTACATCAACCATCACAGGTTCAAATCTTACTAATGTCGCCACAGACCCAGTAAATAACAACCAGACAAACGTCACGACAAAGCAGCTTCTTAATGTGACAAGCGTGGGCGCGATGAAAGTCGCCGCCATCGTCAATAACACAGATTACTGGGAATTCAATTTCACTGTAAATGTAACAGACACGGTCACGGGCCTTCTGCAGTTCAAGATGACAAACTGGAGCGATTCCAGCGGGCAGAATATGTCGCTGTCGAGCGGCAATACGTCCTACGCTACCCTGCGGTCATCGTCGGACTTCAACACAACAAGCAAATTCAACATTACAAATGAATATAATCTTACTCAGGGCCTGTCGTACACAAGCACGTCTGGCCTGATTACAATATTCTTGAGAATGATTATTCCGACAAGCACACCAATATCAGCTACGTGGTACACGACTTACAGCATGTTATTTAGGTCAGCTGCTTAAGATTTTCGAGGCTGATCAGGAAAGTTTTGATCCGAATTTCTTATTGCCTTGCATAGAGATGGTAATTATGCATAAACCATATCAGGTCCTATACGTTCTTTTGTCAATACTTGCATTTTCTTCCCCTTCTTTATCAGAAGTGGTCGGCGTATTGAACGCCAGTGGAAATTCTGTTTCCAACGTGACGATTGTTACAGGACTGCTTGGCTATACTGTCCAGTTCTGCAATTCCGACGCAGACTGCAGTTCGTACAAATGCTTCTCAGACTACGACGGCACAGCAAGCGGCTCAAGCGTCGGATGGTGCTACCCGTCTTCTACGACGGGCTGCTACCACGATGGGAATGCCACGTCCACCGGCAGCAATATATGCATAACAAACACGACATACAGGTCGTGCTCAAGCGGTACCTGGTCTTCTGTGACAAGCTGTTCATCCGGGCAGACGTGCAGTTCTGGCACGTGTTCAACGCCATCGTCGACCACAACAACCACGACATCTTCATCAACAACCACAAACACAACGACTACAAAGGCGTCGATCAGCCTGACGCTTAATGCGTCATCGCTTACCATTGTTCAGGGCAAATCAGCAGCCGTGTCGGCAACGGTGAAGAACACCGGTTCCAGGGCATTATCATCTGCGATACTTTCCATAACAGGCGTAAGCACCGCGTGGTACAGCATAGACCCATCATCCATCCCTTCTATACCGCTTGGTGGTTCAAGGTCGTTCAACATAAGCATTGCTGTCCCTATAGACGCAGAAGTAAAGGCTTACGTTGCAGTCATAAATGTCACAACGAATGAGACAGGCGCCAGGAATTCGACCACGCTGGGCATAAATGTCACGCCAAGCGCCAGTACGTACGTTGTCATTAACCAGACGTATCTAGATTATAAGCTGCTAACAGACCCGCTTGACACAAATATTACCGACCTTGAAAACAGAAATGCCACTGCCGAGGACGTCCAGGCCCTGAGGTCACTGCTTGATACAATCAGGAGCAAGATGAACCAGAGCCAGGCGTACATAGACAACGGCGATTACTTCAACGCAAAGCTTGTATTGGACGAGGTAAAAAACCTGATGTCCGAGTTTAACGATAAGGTTGCAAACGTAAGATTCCAAGAGGCGATTGACGACACAGGTCAACCGCCGTCTGCAGGCGAGCCGCTCCCAATATGGGTGTACGTTGTTGTGATAGCTGCTATAGCAGTTATTGTTTATTTGTTTTGGCCGTCAAAGAAGCAAACGCTGTTTACAGCTAAGCAGCAAAAGGTTTCTGTGTCGTCCAAGTAAAACATTAACAATTTGAGGAAATGAGCATGAAATTAGAAACACTGGAAAAGATTTCAATAGTATTGCCCGTTGCAGCTTACGTAGTTTTCCTTTTTCTTCTGAAGCATAGCGGAATCTCTGTCGGCTATATCGTAAATCTCCAGAACTCCCTGCTGAAATCGATGATAGTGGGCTCCTCAGATCTCGGCACTGCCTCGTCGCTGCTGCACGTTCTGGCGCCTTTCTCGACTATCTTCCTTGCTGTTATTGTTCTTGTGCTGTCGTTTTCGTTCGTGAGCAGCTACGGTTACTTCTCAGCAGACAAAAGGATCGGCGCTGTCATTGGCGCTATCTGTGTTGTGCTGACCGTTATCCTGTTTCCTACGGTAATGGGGTTGTTCATAGCCGCTTCTGCCTTTGTTTCGTTTGTTTTTCTGATTCCGCTTTCAAATACGTACGGTAAAGAATTGAAAAAATGGGTTTTGTTTCGCGTCGGCTCGAATTCAGTAAGCAAGGCGCTCCTTGTAACCAATATACTGATGGCGTTGGGCATATTGTTTGCTGTGCTTCTCGGCATGCAGTACTATCAGGCAAGCTTTCGCCAGGATCTCACAGAGACCATGACGACCATCGCCCTGGAGTCATTGCCACCAGAGGCGCAGTTATTGGGGAAAGACCTTGTTGAGAACCAAATATCATCGTCCATCGAAGATTCCAAAATTTTCAATGCCTATTTCCGCTGGCTACCGCTGATTTCCGGGTTCAGCTTCTGGGTAATCATGGAGTTCTTTCGAAATCTTGTCTTCTCAAACATAGGCGGGTTGTTCACACATTTCGCTATAAAGCTTTTTTCTAGATTTGAAGAGTAATAGAAACGGCTCTGTTGAAAACCTGTGAAATAGCATCAATTGCTTATAAAAAAGTTCTGCCACCAATAACATTTACGATAGCTATGAAGCTTGAAATCGAGAAAATCGCAGAATTGCTGCCTTCTGTGAGGGCTAAGATGGCCCGAGAATTAGCTAATTCTTACAAACTGAATCAGACAGAGATCTCTAACATGCTTGGCGTAACGCAGCCCGCTGTTTCACAGTACCTGCGGCAGATCCGCGGCGCGAATAAAATGATGTCTGATCAGAATTTAGCCGGTAAAATAAGGCAGTTGTGCGAGCAGCTCATAAACGGGAAAATAGACAAGCCAGCGCTGGAGACAGAACTCTACAGTATATGCAGATTTCTCATAAAACAAAATACAAAAACGATTTAGTTCTTTTTAGAGGAGTAAATAACAAAAATTAAGACTATCACGAAGATGGCTTCTGCCAGTAGAACGTGTTCAATGATAGACGCAAGGCTATAGACAATGCCAAATATAATAAGCATTCCGACAGCCCCGTAGAGCGTCCTTTGAAGCCTTTGCTTTGCGTCTTTTTTGGCATCCCACGATAGCCCGCATCTGACAGCAGAGGATATCATTGCCAGCATCCCGATCACGGCCCACGTCTGTATATTGTTTACAGAAAGCACGGCCAGTATGCCAAAAAATGAAATCAAGAAATCAAACAGGAAATGCCAGAATGTTTTTGATGGCAAAAACTGCACAAAGAGTTCATTGTATCGCCACCAGAACCTGAGCATAATCAAAAACGAAGCCCCGAAAAGCAGCCACGCTTGCGTCGTGCTTGCTATTCCAGACGCAGCCGCATAAATAAATATCGAAAGCGCTACACCGAATGTTAGGCTGGCAACGCCTGTTCCCAGCTGGCGGTAAAAATCATTTTCCATACTCATAATACAAATTTCTATTTTTAAAAGCTTTGTTCCTTGCCCCTTCTTGGGATTCTTGGGATTATAAGCGCCGGCTGCAGGATTTGAACCTGCGTGTGGCGGAGCCACTCGTGCTGACCTTGTTTTTTGATTAAACTTTTTTCTAAAAAATTTACTCAAGGCACGTGCATTTACCTAGTTCTGCCAAGCCGGCATGTGGAATTATGTCCTGATTATTTAGTGGGTTTACAGTAAATTAGAATTAGTATTTTAAAAAGAAAGCGCCGGCGGCAGGAATTCCCCCGAGTCAGATAATATCTGCGGAGCCCACCTAAGGATGGTAATGCCTTAGGAAGGATATCCTTCCTCGGCTTTGAACCTGCAAGCCCCGAAGGGCACTAGTTTTCGAGACTAGCGACTTACCAGGTTAGACTACGCCGGCTTCTTAATAATCATCTAATTTTTCTTCTCTTCTTAAGTTTTCTTTTTTCAAGGCATCGTCAACTTAACGGCTGTTGCCTATCGGCAACAGCCTTTTCTGGGTGGTTAGCAACAGCTAACCACCCTTAAGTTGACGTTGCCTTTTGTCGTCTTCTACAACTTCCAGAACAAGAATTCCAACGTACCCGCACCCCTTGCATTCGTAATTCCCAGTTACACCACCTGCGTACCACGTAATATTCACGGATTTACAAACCGGACACTGCTTTGAATATTTTTTCATAATACAACAAGCACCTTATTCTATTTATTTGCCTGTTTTCCATATATCTGTTATGGACATCATACTTTCAAAGGACGAGAGAATCGAGAAATTGGACAAAAAGATAAAGGAAATGGATACTAAGATAGAGAGGAATTTCGCCAGGACGGACGAGTCGTTCGAGACGTTCAGGAAAATTATACTAAACCTTCAGCAGGAGAATGCCGAACTCAGGCGCGACCGGGACTTTCTGCTGGAAAAGTACAAGGAATTCATGCGAAAATTTAGTACACCGGGCATAGTGCAGGTAAAGGATAAGATCGGCGAGAACGTTAATCTGATGAAAGACCTTGTTCTCGAGGGCATGGACATCATGCCTGAAAAAAAAGGCGCAGACGACCTGTTCGAGCTCGTTCTAAAAAAGAAAAAACTAACGGCCAAAGCTGCTTCAAGGGAGCTTGGCGTAGCCGAAGGCAAGGTAAAGTACTGGGCCCTGAAGCTGAAGGCTAACGGGCTTGCAGAAATAAAGGAATCTCCAGGAAAGTTCGAGATTGTAAAAAAGTAGTAATTTTTGACTGTTTTTCTCTATAAAATTCTATTCTTTGGCGTATCAAAACCTTTATTAACCGACCAGAATCAAGAACAATAAAGAAAGAGTCAAAACAAATTAGGTGTGGTTCGTCAGGAGGCTTAAAAATGGTATTAGCAGACGTACTGACCAACCTAACCACAGGAGCGGTGGAGTTTCTCCCGAATCTCGTAAGCGCTGTGATTCTGCTCGTAATAGGTCTTGTAGTAGGAAAAGTAGTGGGCAGGGTCGTAAATGAGGCTCTCGACAAGATGAAGCTGGACTACTACGTTTCAGAAACGCAGAAGCCAGTCGTGCATCTCAGCAAATTGTTTTCAGTAGTTGCACGATGGTGGATCTATCTAGCATTTGTTGCTGCAGCACTGTCCAGAGAGGTTCTTGGAATAACACAGCTTGCAATATGGGTAGCGGAGATAAACGCATTCATACCTAGAATAATAGGCGCATCCGTTATACTAGTTGTGGGCTACGCACTGGGAGAATACATAAAAGGCCACATAAAAGCCACAAAGTCCTTGTGGGGAATACTGGTCGCAAAGATACTGTTCTTCTTCATTATATACGTCTCAATTGCACTGGCTCTGCCTGTTCTGGGTATATCCGCAACGCTGGTCAACAACATCCTGCTTGTCATAATAGGATCGATCGGTCTTGGGGTTGCCATAGCGCTTGGGCTTGGGCTAAGGGAAGCAGTTAGTGACGTATCGAAGAGATACGTGAAAAATCTCAGCATAAAGTAGTTTTGTTTTTTATTTTATTTTTGGTTTTGATTTCTTTAGATTTTAGATTTACAATTTATTTCTATATTTAAATCTTGCATTCCACTGTTTTCAAACAGCGGTAGTAGTCTAAACTTTTCTTGGAAGAAAAGTTTAATCAAAAGAACCAACAGAACCAAAAGAACCAACAGAACCAAGAAAATGGATAATGGTAGGATACAACCTTGCCAAGGTTGCGATTCGGGTTCGAATCCCGGCTACCGCATTTATAACACTATCAACTTAAGGGTGATTAGCAACAGCTAATCACCCAGAAAAGGCTGTTGAAACAAACTGACTCACGAAGTGCGTCTATATGCTTTGACAACAGCCGTTAAGTTGATAATGTCAACATTCATTTAGCTATATATATTTCATAGTCCATAATAAACTTCAGGGATGATTATAGATGCTGTTCAGGAAAAAGGACGACTACCGATCAGAAATGCAGGACATCAAAGATATAATGGAAGAGCCCCTGGAAGAGATCCCAACGAGTCAGCCGCACATCGCCAGCAGCGCTGTTCGGCAGGATTTTAGCGCCCCGCTTTTTATCAAGGTCGACAAGTACAAAGAGGTCCTGTCCACTGTGCAAGAGATAAAGCTCTTTATTTCCGTTCTCAAGCAGTTTTTTGCTGTTATACACGAGGCCGAGGCTGTTAAATCAAACGCCATTAGTATCATGCAAGCCACCATACAGCGCGTTGAAAAATCGATAACAGAAATAGACACAGAACTTCTGAGGCCAAAAGGCATCAGCATCAGCGAGATGGGTGGCGCTACCCCTGAAATAATGCAGCTCGAGAATACTCTGACAGACATGCAGAAGCAGATTTCAAACCTCAGGCAGCACCTCCAGGGTGCAAAGTAAGCCTAAGCTTTTTCTAATAGTTTAATAAATTGTGTTGTCAATATGAAACAAGGACATTGCGAGGGTAGCCAAGATACCTTTTCTTTCAAAAGAAAAGCTATACCAAAAGAAATTATGGTAAAGCTGTATTATGAAGAGAAGGTATGGAAATCTGGTCAAAGGCGCAAGTGTCATTGAGTTAAGATAAGCGTTGAAAGAAAAGAAGTTTCTTGATTAAGCTTCTTTTCTAAAGAAGCTTAGATGACTGTGAAACTCAAGAAATCGATTTATTAGCAAACGATTATTATATGACCGTTTGAGCTATCTTGTCGGTTAGTCCGTTCGGCGGTTCGAATCCGCCCCCTCGCACTAATCAGAAACTAGTCTCTGGAATATTTGTCTTCAAGGTCGTGAAATACCTTCATCAGCAGATACGCCTCTGCTGCGCTGTCGTAGTACTTTTGCAACTGGTCTGTCAGCGATGGACGTATCTTGTAGAACATGTCATCCATAGGCTTTTTGTCGACGTAGAATCCTATCCTTTTTTTTGTTATTGAAGGCTGGTGGTGCATGCAGGCCGTTGTGCCCGATATAACTATCTGCTGGCTGCGCTCGTCCATCTTCTCAAAGCCGTCGTTGAACTTTTTCAGGAGCTTGCGCCCTGAAAGATGATTTCCAAGCGACACGAAATTTGACAGTGCAAACATGACAGCTGCGTTTACGTGGTCCTGCAGCCCTTCTAAGTCCTGCACATTATACGGAATCCTATCTTCTTTGCCGACATGCCGGTTTAAGCCGGCTGCAACAGGCATTGCAAAGTTTGTCATCTGGAACGGCCCGAAGCTCATGTAAGGGTCGTACCTTGCCGGATAGCCTTCTATGAACTCCTTGCCGGCTTCCTTGAATAAGCGGTCGACAAAATAAGCCTTGAAGACAGGGTTTATCTGCCTGCCGTTGTAGCTTGGCGGCGTTATTTCATGTATATTGTACCCCAGCAAAACGTTTGACGAAAGCTTTTCTGCAGCGTTTCTTGCAAATCTTGCCATCTCGCCTTTATAGGTTTGGTCTATATTTTTCCGGATCTCCCCGGCAACTTCAATGCCGTGCGCTATTTCATTCCTTCTGTATTCGCGAAGGCTTGATTTTTTTTCATGCTTGATTTTTTTCAGGAACCCATCCCTCTGGCTTTTCAGCGCCCTGCTGCCTTTTATTCCCGGCTTCGCGTTCCACATGTCGCGCATCCCGCGGTAGAAATCCACCCTTTTCCTTTCCCCGCCATTGTGCTGGTATCTTATCCCAAGTGGAAACGAAAGGTCTTTTATGCCCGATGTAATTATTCCCTTGCTGACGAGGTCCTGCAATGAGTTCGGATAGAGCTCCATGGCTATATTTTCTGCGTTCTCTCCTATAGGATCGTATATCGAATCATATACAGGAGTTGTCAGAAAATCGTATCTTCTTGCAGCGGCGTACACAGCCGTATTCCTAACAGGTGACGCCATAGCCGCAGCCGGCGTCGTCGCTACAAGTGCACACATATAGTTCAGAAATTCTCTTCTGTCCATCATAAGTTGCTAAACCAAACCTTTTTAAAGCTTATGGTATATATTTACTGTAAAGTAGTTACATTACAACGTTGTATCAAAATAAAATAATATGGTATAGACTCACAATAATTTTTGAAGACAAGGTCTAGAAGAACCCCCATTCTTTTGGGATAAAACCTAGACCTTTTCTTTTAAGAAAAGGGATTGGTAATGAAAGGCAATAATGAATTTGTGTATTTTCTTGTAGTTGGCCTGATGATATTAGCGATACTTCTGGCTGCATTCAGCGCATACGTTGGTACGTGCACCAGTGACAGATGCCCGGAAAACAAGACAAGGAATCTAGGCATAATCGAGGCGGTAAAGGTCTTCTATATACCAGCTTTCGCAGCAAGTGACGTTTTGCAGGCAAATTCCATCGACCTGGGCGACAAGGAATTAAAGAACGGTCTGCTGTTTGGCGAAGAGAAAATAACGTACGAACTGAGAAAGTCCGGACTGCAGGCGGCTTCTGTAAAATTCACCGTTTTGTCCAATAACGACATCGGCAAGCTCATAATCAGCGTCAACGGGAAAATTATCGAAAGCAGGGTTTTCGACCCTGGCGACTATGAAATATCCATAGACAGCAGCATGTTATCAGAAAAAGCCGTGATAGAGGTATTTCCAGAATCATCTTTCTGGCGTATCTGGGCACCTAATTTATACAAGCTTAGCGACGTTACTGTAAACTACGCAAGCTTCGAAAATGACTTCAGCCAGTTCAGGTTTTACTTAGGCGAAGAGTATCTCAATCTTCAGTTCTCGAAAATAGATTTGAACATGACAGAGAACGTAGGCACGCTGGTAGTTGATATTAACGGAATAAACGTCTGGGAAAGCCCTGTCGCCGACCTGCAGAGCATACGATTGGACAAATCAGACCTGAGACTGGGCGACAACATAATCACGTTCAAGGCAGGCGACAACTCCATGTTCAGCGGCTCTGCTGCCGTAGTTGTCGTGTTCCTTGCACAATTTCCAGAGACGATCAATCAGACAGGCGTTGTCACAGCTATGCAGCCGTACACAGGCATGACGGTATATTAAAAACAGATACACGAAAAATATTCACAAGTTACGATTCCATTATATTCAGATTAATTTCATTTTTGTGGTGTGGTAATGCATGAAAACATCAGCAGCCGTATTAGGAATATTATCGATGTTCGCCGTCTTTCTAGTCCTTTACATAACATTTATCACAGCCTACTGGTCGCCTGCAAAGGCCGTTCGTATCGATATAAACAGCTACGGCGAAGCAGACGTCGAACTCATCTTGCTCACGGCCCTGTTGCCAATCAATCTGATAGCGACGTACATGGCAACAAGGCGCATCACCGACGACAGCATAGAGATGAGAATACTGAATGAGAAAAAGCGGGCGGTGTACAGCCAAAGCCTGTATAGGTATATTTAACTACTTTTAAGTGGCGAAATCTTTAAATACTTATAAATATAAAGTTACTGAATAGTGATGAATTATGGCTATTGGAGATACACACAAAATGTTAAGAGCTCTCAGAAGGGCAGGATTTGATTTAGCTCGAACAGAAGACTCAAGTGGCAACCGCGTCTGGCATATATTCAGTGATCGTAATTACACACTTAACAAAAACGTTCGGCAAGATCAGGTAGATAATCCGCGCAACTACCAAAACACCAATCGTGACGTGTACATAGGCAAGGTTGCGCCTCTTGCAGGACCTGTGTGGAGATTTGGATTATTCGACATATGCTGGGGCAAGCCAAGAGGCTACATTTATGAAGGAGCAAAAGATACAGAAGATGGCAAAGAAGTAGCAGCTGCCGTGCAAAGAGTAAAAAAATCCCTGCCGATGCGGTATTACAGATAAATCCAAGCGCATGTTTTGGCAATTTAAATTCTTTTTATATTTTGAACGTGATCGTTTATGACAGAAGCAACAGATACAAAAGTAGAGAAAGAAGAAAAGCGCGGAATAAGAGGCATGCATCTGTTTAATCCCGACTATAAAAATTCTATCACAGTGGATGAATCAAAAATTCTCGAATCTCTTGGCATGCTTGTCGATTACCATGGCAACTTTCATTATGGCGTTATTATAAGAAACGACAAGGAAATCCCCGGAGTTACAGGGAAAGCCCGTGTTTTTCAAAGCCCTGTCATAGAAATAACAAAAAACGCAAAGCCCTACTTCACTAATCCTTCAGAAGCAGAAATAAATTTCGCAGGATTTGTAAAAAACGCAAAGGCTGATGCTGAAATAAAAGAAAATTACAAAAAATCCTATAATGTCGATTACGACGAAATGATGGAAGCTTACAATATACTTGCCGAAGAAATGGGCGTCGAAGAGGCGTTCATGGCGGCAATATGCAAGTCGGAAAACACAGCAGCGATAAAGAAAAATCAGATGAAAGATTATATTGAAAATGTCAAGAAATACGCAAATCAGGTCATTGGAAACGAAGACGAAAGGCTGAAGCGCCACGCAGAAATACTTGCAAGCAATGATTACGTTCTAAGCATTTCTGAAAGCGACCTTAATGTTGATTTTGAAAAGCTGATTGGGAAAAAGGCTGCAGAGGAAAAAATCACAAAAGGAAACGAAACACAAGATTCAGAAGAACAAATTAATTATATAGGAAATATTCCAGAAAAAGTAAAGAAGATCATTCAAGGTGTTCTTAGTGAAACATCTAGAAGTGAACAAAAATATGGTGGATTAACTATTCCAGATGCAGCAAAACAACTTCCTGAGGATAAAGATTATGTTGCAAATACCAATGAAAAACAAATCCAGACACCTGAACAACCCAAAGTAACCGAGTCAACAACAATTAAACGCGAAGAGCAGCCTGCGGACCATTCAAAATACGACATTGATTTCAATTCTTCAGATGTCATACAGGACATGTCCAAGCTTTTTTCAGACGCATTTGACGGGCTTCCACTTTCAGAAAAAAATATCCAGTATAATTACATTAATTCAATAAATTACGAAACTGCATTTTTAAGGACTGTATTTTTTGAGCTCGATAAAAACCCTGAAATACATCAACAGAAAGGAAAGTTTGCTGAAATAGTCTCCAAATATGCGCAGGCTGTCAACAAAACTTTCGACTTATTGGAACGGGTTGATTACCCTAGGCTGCAAGAAATCCTTGGTTTCTACGAGCGTAGTGTAGCATTTCTCAAGCAACATGAAACGCCCCTGCCTTACTTAAGGGCAGCAGACCGCGTACAGGACGCCATAGACAAAGGAGAATATGGCGATGACGTAAAAGGCCTGATTTTCTGCGGCTCAAAAGGGCTTTTCCGACAAAGAGAATTATAAATCAAAAAGTAATAGTATATTCATAAGCGCTGTTTCTAAAACGATTTTCTTCTCTAAACTTTATATTTCGCCCATTACAATAGGTTTACAGAGAATCTGGCTGATTATAGATGTAGCTAGATTTGTCTAGTCGTGAGAATAATGGCAGACGATAAAGAATTAACAGCCATAGAGAGCCTGACTTTGCTTAAGCACCTGGCTAAAATGGGCTTCCGGGTAGCAGAAGAATTAAATCCAGAAAAGGGCATACTTGGCAAGAACATGAAGGTCGTGCCTGTAAGGGTCGGTCAGCCAGGCACAGAGGACGAGGGCGTCGTTTTCGGCGAACCCAAGCGCGATACAAAATACCCGATAGATCGCGTAAAAGTTATCCAAGAAAAAGACGAATATTATGCTGCTTTATATTCTACAAAAGCGGGCGACAAGCCGATAACATACAAAAAAATTATGATCGTGCCTTCCGAGTATCTGGCGCAGCAAAGATACGCAAGAGCGCCAAGGCAGCTGCCAGAAGCCCGGGCAGGCCCTATGACACCTGCTAACATGGAGCCGTACCAGAGGCAGGAAGAACCATTAATGTTGCCTGCACACGAAGAAGCAAAACGTCTCACAGCAGGTCGGCAACCCATAGCGTTGTTGCCAGCGCATCAAGAGCCATTAAGACTGCCAGAAGCCCGGGCAGGCCCTGTGACAGCTGCTAATATGCAACCGTACCAGAGACGGGAAGCGCCAAAGCAATTAACAGAAGGAACAAAGGGCAAGTATCCGCTAGCAAGAAGAGGTCCCTATCCGCTTGCAATACGATATCCAGAAAGAAGATTTCCAGAACCCCCACCGCCTCCACCACCTACACCACCACAACGGCCTCGTTTTATGGTCACGGTAGATTCTGCTCCTATGCAAGAGGTACATGTAAATGTTGAAGTAAAAACCACTACCAGAATGCATGGCACCTTAAAGCCAAAAAATTATGCGACTGCCCTCGGTGTGGATACAAATCATCCTAGCGTATCACATGCTATGCGAGGAGCTACGGCATTCGCAAACAGTGGTCCATATCCAGATAGAGCTGCGGCTGAGGTTGCTTTGTTAGGAATATTGTCAAGAGTCGGAATAACTGATGAAGATTTAACGAAACTTATTTTAGATACTTATTACGGAGGAGAACCCAAGTGGATTACTTTAGATAAATGGCGATCGGACTCTTTGGATGCAGAAGGTCCAGTTCCTTTCAGCCTTGCGCGCACAACACAATATCTGGCAACAAAAGCAGAAGGTGATAGGCTCACGCCCCGGTACAGAGAAGTATTTGGAGGCACTTATTACGGCATAGGTTTAGAGTCGGCGGGCCTTGACGACAAAATTGTCGAGAGAAATACATACACGATCTTCTATCTCAGCTTACCTGGAACTGCACTAAATATAGGACCTCAAAAATATCGTTTCAAGGCTGACACAGAAGCTGCTGGTGCCAAATTCCATCATTGGGAAATCACTTATTCGGGCGAGGGAGCTCCAAACCTTGGAAATATGTACGACATAAGAATGCACAATCCTACAAAACCAGAGGAAGAGAGACTTGTAAGATCTGTGCGCAACAATGTCGTTACACATTGGGATCCTACACTCGAAATAGATCTCGCAAGCAATGTAAAGCTCGTTGCTTTCTACCACAAGGAAGCCAGTATTGACAAGACTCGCAGACCAGGCCAGGCTGCTCGATATCAGACAGGGTCTCCTCTCAGTCAGGGAGGAATCCGTGGAGCTGCTGCTGCGGCAGTAGGGACACGAGGTGTTAGAGAAAGGATCAAAGGAGGTCTTACGGATGTTGAAAGGCGTGAATTAAAGCGCGACCCATATCTGCTTGCAGCCATAAACAGGGGCAAAAGAATGTTGAACAGATATGCAAGAGCAAAATATTCGAGCATATTTAATCCGCTTAATGCAGAGTTCGAAACAAGAAGAGAACAAACTGAGCAATTAAGAGAAGCCTCAACAACAGCTAGGCGAAATCTAAGAAGAATGATAAGACAAAACAGACAAGCAACAGGCCTTGGCCGACGGCAGATACGGGGAGATAACGATCTATTAAATGGTGCTAGTACTCTTATCGAACAACTCACAAGTTCAGGAAATGATCCGGCAATGCTGGATGCATTAAGCACAGCACGACAAAATCTTGAACTTTTTATTAAGGCACGTGACTCTCTAGATAAAGACTATACAGAACGAGTAGAATCAGCCGCAGCAGAGCTTGAAAATTATCTCAAAAACATGGCAAAAACTCTAATGGTCAGTATTGCACGCAGGTACCGCATGCCTATAGGTTCTGCGGACGAGGTTGACTTGGGAACTGCATTAGATGGATATGCAACCGATATAGCCCAGAAGTTTGTCCTGCGCGGCCGAACAATGCGACATGCATTCATGCGCGGTCTTGGTATAACATCCAACGCTCTGGAGACAGGCGGAGCAGCCGGCACGAACATACTTTACAACATCTTCCAGTTCATATTCGGGCCGTGGACGATAACAACGCTGTTCACGCTTCTTTTGTTCTTCTTCACGCTCACGTTTGTGGGCTACAACGTCCAGATCCTGTGGATGATGCCCATTATAGGCGCTGGATTTACGTTCCTGCTCAATTTCTCAGATTCATTCCAGCCACTGGACTGGGTAACACATCTGTCATCAGGAGCAATCATGGGGTACAGTGCTGCCCTCTTCTTGCTGGCGTTCGGCGCAGAGAATTGGGGATTCATAGGCATGAATGGCGTGGGGAGTACCGGCTTCTGGATCTGGTGGGCAATACTTGGGTTCATAGGGCTCTTCCAGTTCTACCAGCACGGCGGATGGAAGATCGTGCTACAGGGCGGAATAATCATACTTCTGCTTTCTTACCTGGCGTTCGGCCCGTACAGCGCATATTTCCACCAGGCAGTCGGCCAGGTCAAGGCGCCTGTCGAGCTGGCGTACAGATACGCGTCTAATGCCATAACAGACGTCTGGCTGCTTGCTACGAACCCGACAGAATGGTACGCACGGCAGCAGTTGGTCAACGTCAGGCCCGAACGGCCATTGGACTTTCCGAAAGGCATTGAATTAGCGAGCTTAGAGGCCCTGCCGCCGTCTGTGCCAAGCGGCCAGGAATTCGCGCTGGCGGCTATAATAAAGAACGACGGCATTCTGGACGCAAAAGACGTTTTGGTTTCTGTCGACTGCACCAACCAGTGGTGTAACTCAAGATCTGTGCAACTAACTTCGCCAGTGCCTATTGAGGATGACGCAAGGCTGAACGAGCTGAAAGAAAGATACGGGATTGCTGGGGATAAGATTATCAGCGACATAAAAAACGGCAGGTTATTCTATATAAAAGATAACCTTCCGCGCGGCACAGGCGAGATAATTACCGTGAAGTCTTTGGCAGCATCGTTTTTCCCTCAGCAGAGAGGATTGACGAACTTTGCAAAGATAAACTTCAACGTGAGCTATGCATACGCGACAAATTCCTCGCTGCAGGTAAGCGTGATAAACAGCCAGGAATTGCAAAGATTGTTCCGCGAAGGGCAGGCCGTGTTCAAGCCCGTACTTGCCGTCGACAAGGGCACGCCTGCGCGGCTGTCGCTGAATGTCGGGCCGCAGCCGTTGCAAACAGGCCAGGGCGCTTTGCTGCTTGTGTCAATATCAAATACGCGCGATAAAAGCAAGGTTGTCCTGCCAAGGGGCACAAAGGTCATAATTCGTGTTCCTCATGAAATTGCTGTGCTCGACAGCCTGCGCTGCGGCGAGCAGGCAGTACGCGCAGCACCAAATAATCCGTACTACAAAGAAGGCTTTGATACCATTGCTTATGAGATACTGCCACAGGAAGGCCAGAACGCAGTCGAGGTCCTTCCGTTCGAGTTCAATTCCATCTATGGCTTTATCTGCGAATTCGCAACCCAGCCCGATACAGAAATAAATACAGTCACGTCGAGCTTCATCACAGCCGAGCTCCCGCGCTACATCTTCCGCTTGGAGCAGACAAAGGACGTGCCCGTGACGCCGCGATTGGGCATTCTATACGACCCGTTTGAGAAGGTGTGCAATAAATGTGGCGATGGTCGTACAAATATCTGTGATGCAGATGAATGTCATAGTTTTTCAGAAGGTTCTAATAAGTGCTGGTATTCTGGGGAGATAACATTAGATCCCTTTGAATCAGCTACGAACACACCGCGGAGATTGGTTGGTAATGTGTGCCATTCGTGCGGACTAGAAGGCGTAAGATCGTGTTCAATGTTTCCGAACGAAAATTCATGCGAAGGAGAAGATGCGGCATGCAAATTGACTTGTAAGTGGAATGCAAATGCCGTGAATGAGCGCGGCATACCTGTACAAAGATGCGAGTCAGCGCCAGCAGACAGAATAACACTAACGTTCACGCGATTTTCAGGAGATATTGCAGAAAAAATAATCAGGCAGGCCAAGGAAGCAGGCTTTGACAAGAACGAGGCGGAGAACATACTAAAAATAGCAGCTCAGGAATCAGGACTGAGGCACTGCAAAGACGGAACGCTTAACTGCGGGAACACGAACCAAGACAATGTTTTGGGCGCATCCGATGGAAAGGGCTATGGCGTATTCCAGCTCAACCAGGTCGCGCATCCTTCGTGGTACGACACATCATCAAACGGCTGCAACGGCGAGCTTCCATACGATTTGGACTGTAACATATTCCTGGGCGTGAACTACATCCTTAATCTAAAAACAGATTACGCAAACGATCCGGCAAAATTGTATACGTGTCTCAGCATTTCATACAGCGGCTGGGACGCTATTTACAGGTATTACAACGGCTGGAATACCGACTGCTCTGTAGGCGATAAAAATTATGTCGATAACGTTAAGGGACAGGACGTAAGCAGGTTTAGAACGCTGATTGACAGCATATATAGTGGATTGCCACCTGTAATAGCCAAGAACCCCGACTTGATGGGACGTGGGATACTTACAGGACTTAAACCAGAAGTCCAGGTGGCATTCGACTCAATGAAAACTGCTGCAAAACAGGCAGGGTTCGATTTTGTAATAGTATCAGGCTACCGTTCGTTTACTGACCAGTTGGGCATATGGAACAGCAAATTCGCATCTGCACAAGGCACAGAACAAGAAAAAGTGAACAAGGTTGCAGAATATTCAGCTATTCCAGGATTATCAAGACATCACTGGGGAACAGAGGTAGACATAAATTCTGTGGATCCTGCTGAGTGGCAGCAAGGATGTGTGGGGAACGCGTGTCAGGTAGCTGTTTACGAATGGCTGAAGACAAATGCAAAAAATTACGGTTTCTGCCAGCCTTACGATATGGACAAGCTTGTAAAAACAGAACCTTGGCACTGGAGCTATAAGCCTATATCTAGCAAATTAACTCCACAGCACATGAGCGACGTTACAGCTAACGATATATTAGGACTTGGAATAGCAGGCGAAAATACAATTATTACTAATTTTGATTATTATCATAGAGGTTTTGTGAGCGATATAAATCCCGACTGTATTTCGACGGTCGTGTAAAAAATAAAAAACTGTCAGATAACCCTTCCAATTACTTTAAACCCCCATCGCCAGCCTCAAAAAGTTCCTTATGAGCGATTTATAGTAATCAAATTATATACGAAATTTCTTAGTGTCTTTATCCTGTCTATAATTTTTTGTGTCTCTTTTGCCGATATTTCTTTTCCATAGTAATTTACAGCATTTCTTATTTTTCTGATATCGTCAAATTCATCTCCTTTGTTGCTCTCTTTTAGAATCTCTTTAAGAAATGCCGTATAGCATTCATGGTTGTAGATCTTGTAGCCATTTTTGAGTGCCAAAGCTTCCAAAAGTTCCCTTAGCGAATCATACGCAAGAGAAAGCTTGGATGCAGCCGTTGTTTCATTCATCGCAAGCATTTTTTCTGATTCAAGCTTGTTGTCGCTTGATTTTACAAGCGATTTTATCATATTTGTGTCGGTCTTTACGTCTTTGACCAGCTGTTTATTGCAGCATTCTTTCCAGTCCATATTCATAGCCTTCCCGACAAAACATAACCGTTCACGACATTTTTTGCAAGATCCTTGTTTTTTATACTGTTTATCGAATCAAACCAGAACAGCTGTATTTTTCTTTTTAGCTTTTTTTCAATGTGCTTTATAGCCAGCTCCCCCTTTTTGCCAATAATAGCTATGTCTGCATCAGAATCATTTTTAACTTCTGCTTTTGAAAGCGAGCCAAACAGGATTATTGTAGAATCAATGGAATTCTTCTCGATGAGCCGAATTAGTTCGTTTAATTTGTGTCTCCAGTACATCCTCGACAGATCTATAAAGTCCTTGCTGTCTTTATTGGCAAAGAATAGCATATAGTTTTTGTACCTTTCCATGACAAGCAGGTCTTCAGACCTGTAGCTCATTAAAATAGAAGACGCAGTCGGCGGTGATATACGCACAATCTTTGCGTATTCCCTTACATTTATTCGCCTGTAGCAGTCCTCAAAGAACGGGCGTAAATCGTTAATTATTTTTAACATGTGTTAAATATTATTTACATACGTTTAAATAGTTTGACAATTATCATCAAACCCCCATCGCCAGCCTCAAGAAGTTCCTTAATCCAGGTCCCATGCCTAAAATCAGGACAACGATCTTGAGGAATGTCCGCTTTTCTAGGTCTTCTTCTTTGCTTAATTCCTTGTCGAAGAAATAAAGGACAATAGAAACAACAACAAATTTGAGTATAAACATAATGCCAGGTCCAAAAATGCCTATCAAGAAGCTCGGCAAAACGTGCTGCTCAAAGTAACTGAAGTAAGAAAGCGATACAAATGTCGTTGTGGCGTCAAACATATGCACATCCAGGATAAACACGTTTTCGTTCGAGAAGAAATTTCTTAATTTTAAATAATGTGAGTGAGAAATCCTGGATTTATCAGAATTCGCCTTGATCTTAGACGAAGCAAAAGCAGGATTTTTATCTTCTGTTAATTTTGTAGATTTCCATATTGAAATTTTCTTAACGGCCATTATGGCAACAACCCAGAAAATCGTTATTCCTACCATCGCCACGAAACCAAATGTATTGATGAACCTTAGCTGCGACAGGACAATCGCATCTAATATTATTCCTATAGTGAACCATGATTTCCAATAAGCTATTTTCCAATATTTTTCAGCCAGCTTTGCTATTAATAACGGAATTAATGCGACAAAGAACATGGTGACATAAATCAATGGTGATACCAGAAGCAGATTTCTTGCTGTGCCTGTCGCATCGACAAGAACGAAATTTCCAAGCAAAGAATTGAGCAGACTTGTTGCGCCAGCAGACTCTAAAAGGTCTTCCCAGCTCCTCAGGATGCCGCCTAATGCTATGAATGGAATAATCCCGAAGAAGAAATTTTTGTCGATCCTTATCTTCAGCGCTCTTAGCAACTTGTACGTGAGCAATGCAGCTACGATCAGTATTGCGGCAAAAACAGCTGTATTCACGATGTTATATCCGGTGCCGTAGTAAATCGGGTCGATGAAATACGTCTGGAAAAAACCTGGCATGATTAAATCACTTTTTCAAAAGTTCCAAGAACTCTTCTTCAGTAATGCCAGCACTTTTGATTATTTCTTTAAGCGTACCTTTGGCTATTGTTGAATGCATCGGAACCGTAAGAGGTTTTCTGATTGGATGGCGAAGATGGACATGACTACCTTTCTGATTGCGTACGTAATAACCAATTTTAGAAAGCGCTTTTATGGTTTCCATACCTGAAACTACTGGCAATTTCATAATGTAACCTGAAGCTCGTATTCTTTTGTATCTTTTTTCTTAACAATAGGTACGCCATCTTCTACCAGGCTTTCAAGGTGCAATTCTATAGCTTCTTTTATATTCTTTTTGGCTTCATCTTCTGTCTTTCCCTGCGATATGCAGCCTGGAAGAGATGGTACTGTTGCTGTATAGTATCCATCTTCTCCCCTTTCTAATACGATTTTAAATTTCATATGCCTCGCCTTCCAATAAATTCATTCGATACTTTTTAATTGTTATCGAAACTCTTATAGGCTTCATAATTCTATTACCTTGCTTCTTTCGATGAATTTCAGGAATTTGGGGCTTTTGTTCTCTATCCACGATACGCCTTTTGGGCCTATTAATACGGATCCTTTATCTTCCAAGTAAGCTAGAATAATCCTTAATGTTTGGTCCATTACTTTGGTCTTCAGCCTTCTCTTTAATTCTTCAAGGGAAATAGGTCCATCAACGTCCTTCAGTGTTTTTTCTACCATGAGCATCGTCTTGAGTGTTGGCCAGTGATGAATATTTTTGTATAGTCTTATTTTTACAGGTCTTTTGCTTTCTATCGTTTCCATACGGATCACCTTTTATATTAGATATATAAATATATGTATATAAAGATATATGTATAACCTATTTTCGTGTTTTTGCAAAACAAAAATTCATTTGATAAATTATACTTTATCTTTATTAATCGGCAGAATTATATGTTTATAGTGATGCCATGAAAAGATCATTCTTGCTGGTTTTTCTAGTGATATTCGTAGCAGGCTGCACAAGCATACCATTCCTGCCAGGCTCTGATGTGCTCAACATACAGAACGTCATAACCACAGAGAACCCGAAGGACGTCATTGTTATTGAGAACGCACAGATCTCGCCAGCCTCGAAGGGCAATACTGTATTTCCGGACCAGAATGTCGATCTGCTGTTTAATCTCGTCAACAAGGACGACGTAAAGACAGCACTGACGTCGACAGATATATTCAACGCCCCGCTGTTCCGTGATTCTGCTGGTCAATTGTGCAATCAGATCGGCTGCAAACCGGTTGATCAAGCAGGTGTAGAATACTGCACCGGAACAAGCAAGTGCAGCATACTGCCTGGCGAGGAGAAGCAGATATCAGTGGAGATGAAGACCCCACGGGAAACGGACATCGCAGGCATCATAACAAAGACAGCCATCGACTTCAAGGCAAACTACGACTTTGTCGGCGCCCTTGTGTACACCATGCCTGCTGTAAATCTCGAAGAAATCCGCGCGCGCCAGCGTGGGAACGAAAAAACAGAAATCCAGTTCTCAAAGGCCCAGAGCTCCGGTCCTGTAAAAATCGACGTCTCGCTTGTTGGCCCGACTTACGTTTTAGCCGGCCAGCCCGCTATACTCGT
Source organism: uncultured archaeon (assembly GCA_964373255.1). GTDB lineage: Archaea > Aenigmatarchaeota > Aenigmatarchaeia > GW2011-AR5 > GW2011-AR5 > JACPVU01. The sequence goes on along the minus strand of CAYJTG010000002.1, from coordinate 63,534 downwards.
GTTCAAGATAAAGAACGTCGGGAGCGGGACCGTGTTTAATTCAAAAATTGATACAGCAAAAGAAGTTCAGATCGAGCAGGAAATAATTTCCATAAGCTCAATCGGAGACATACTTGACAGGTTTCTTAAAGGACAGGGATTACAAGAGGTCGTCTTTCACGGCATGACCATAAAGTTCCCGCAGGACACGCAGGTCGTGGAATGGCCTGGGTGCAACGCTGATCGCACGACCGGAATCTGCACCATGCCCGACGGAAACTCGGAAGAAAAAGGCTTCAACTGTGCGTTGAATAACGACGGCACAACGGACTGCTTCAACGTCGAGCCAATAGAATTGTTCCGCGACGAATCCCGCACATCGCTGCGGTTCAAAGTCAACACCAATGTGCCGGAAGGCGTGCCGTTCAAGTCATTCACAATCCGCGCATACGTCGGGTACAACTATGAGCTGAGGAAATCCATTGAAGTTACGGTGAATCCGTTCTACAACGTCGGCTAATTGAAGAATTTACTATCATCAACAAGAATGCCTATTGCTTCAGCAAGCGGATGAATTGTTGGCTTCGAGCACGAACACAGGCTTTGAAAGAGCTCTGCTTCAAGAAACTATCGATTTCTGTACAGGCGAAACAAAGTTTCGCCATGTAAGTGAAACCAGAAAAACATGTCCAGATTCTTTTCTGGTTTCATTATAAAGACTTAATAATGTGTTCTATCTGATTCAGCCAATTTCTGAGATAAATTTAAACCACGCAGGACAAATAGAATTCGAGATGTATGATATTTAAAATAGTTAAAGTGCTCTGTAGAAAACCTATGCAAGAGCATCGACGTGAGAGGCATTGTAACAAACTGACGCACGAAGTGCGTCTAACGGTTCAGACAATGCCTCTAGCTGACCTATACGTCAAGAGACATATAGGTCTACGTCGATGCTCTTTATCGAGCATTTTTACAGAGCTAGTTAAAGAAAATTCCAAATCGCTTCTTCTTGCTTTATTATTTGTTGTTATAATTTTCATAAGCGGCTGCATACAGCCGCAGACAGTAGGTGGCGGGCTTTTTGTTACGCTAACGCCAGACCCGTCAAAGGTCTTTGCGTCAGGCGAGGTTCGTGTTAACGTGGATATCGACAACCAGAACCCGCGCCGCGTCACAGACGTCGAGGCGGACATCTTTGACGCTGGAATATTCAACATTCTTGGCACTGCTGACTACACGCAATCCGGTGAATACATCACACCAGGCGCGTGCGGCAAGTTCATAGAATTCATGCTGCCCGATGACTTCAAGACACTTTCGTGCCTGTTGATGGCGCCGCAGAAAACAGACCTTGCTGAAGACACGCAAAAATCTGTCGTGAGTTCAAGGGTCAGTTACACCACAGAGCTGCCAGTCGTCCAGCTGATAGAGATGATGACCGAGAGCGAATACATAACGCGCTTAGAGCGCGGCCAGCTCGCAAAAAAGCCCTCTTCGTTCGTGTATCGTGACAAGAACGTGGAGATTATTGTAGAGTTCAGCGATGAAATGCCGATTGTTGTCAGACCCGACCGCGAGTATTTGATGTATATTACTATAAAGAATATTGGCAACGGCTTTATCGGCGATATCGATGACACTAACTTGCGCGTGAGCCCCGTCGGATACAACAATGCGAATATTGCCCGCTGCGACGAAATCATCAAGTCCGGTTGGTCGTTGAAGTTGCAGGGCAAAGAATTCCCGCGCGTAGCCTGCCGTCTTGAGCTTCCGACAGGCGTCACCGTCGTCGAGAACTACGGCCTTGAAATAGCGCTGAAGTACAGGTATGAAGTGCGCGGCAAAACAGAGATTACAGTAATCAGGTGAATAGGCTCTGTTGAAAACCTATGAAAAAGCATCGACGTAGACCCTTACGTCTTATCGACGTAAGGGTCAGCTAGAGCTATTGTCAAAAGACAATAGCTCTCACGTCGATGCTTTTATTGAGCATTTCAACAGAGCCGGTGAATAAGCATTTACCTTGCATTACTTCAGAAATCGCACATCAAAAATTATTTAAGGGGTCGGAATCATACATAAAGTAAGGGAAATTATAATAGTCTATTTGGGCGATTAAATGAAAAAATACCTGTTGGTTCTTCTTGCTGCGGTTGTGATTATTTCCGGCTGCACCGGAGGAGACAGGCCTGTCACTACTGACCCGAACCGCGGGCTCACCATAAACAGCTTCAACGCAGACCCGGCGTCTGTCAGGTCCGGCGAATTGGTGCTTTTTGATATCGAGGTTGAAAATATAGGCGGGACAACTGCAAAAGAAGCGCAGATAGACCTGTACGGCGTTGAAAATCAGTGGAGAGATTCCACAGGCAATCCTATACCAGACACGCTGACAAAAGAGCTCGGGACTTTGAAGCCGCCTGATGTCGGACGTGGCGTTCCAGGCCAGTTCAAGCTTGTCCAGTATCGGCTCATGACGCCTGACGTGCCTCAGGGAATCCCGTACGCTGCTACTGTAACGGCGCGCGTGACTTATGATTATGCCACAAACGGCATCATCGATATACCGGCGCTGAGCGAGAATGAAATAACGATAAGAGAATCAAACAACCAGGCGCTGCCGTCGCCCACATTCTCGGGCAGTGCAGGCCCTATAAAAATTTTGGTTGACAGTGCGAAAGGCTTCTTACCCATACACGTCGATACCGCAGACACGGAAAGTGACGACCAGGAATGGCCTCTGCGCATAATATTCAGCAACGGCGGCGACGGCTTCCCAATCACGCTGGAGGACGACCCGGCCATTCGTGGCACAGGCGGTAAGATCAGCGGAAAGATAACATTGCTGGGCGCAGGCAACCCGCACTTTGATGAATGCCTTGGCGTAACAAGCGGAAATGAAATCGATCTTGATTCCACTGATATATTGGTGAGGCTGCGCCAGGACGGGACGTACACCATTGGCTGCATGATAGGTATAGACAAGTCAGCGTGGGGCAGCAGGCCGGAAGACAGGGTACAGCTCGTGTTCGAGCTGTTTTACAGGTACTACGTTGACGCAACCGCAACGGTCAGTGTGCAGGGAAAATAAGTTCTAAATAATTTCTAAAATCAGCAGGTGGATAAAAATGACAGAGAAGGCAGTTTTGAGACATATTGGTGTTTTATCACTGGCAACTTTGCTGCCATAGGCACAGCCGTAGGCGGGCTTCTCGGCGTACCGTTTGTAGGCGCCGGGCTTGGCGTACTTGTAATCATTATCCTTCCGATATACTTCGGAATTATCGGATTTATTTTTGGCGCAATCGGCGCATTCCTGTATAACCTCATTGCAGGAAAAGTCGGTGGCGTCGAGCTCGAGTTTGACCAATAATTTTGATTCTTGTTCTTTCTGAACACAACCAAATCATTGTGGATTGTGTTTATATTTGCGAATCCACAATAATTGAATATGAAAAAAACGAAATCCTTTATGTTACTCACAAATCGAATTCGTTCTCTGAAGTTGTTAACGAATTCAAAAATACTTCTTCTCGTTGTGATGATTGTATTTCTTTCAGGCTGCACTGCCCAGTCAAACGTCAATGCAAATAATGGTTTGAATGTCAACGACTTCTCAGCCGACCCTCCTGTTGCCGAGGCCACAGACCCTGTCCGTTTTTTCATAGACGCCGAGAACGTCGGCGGCACTACAGCTAGATGCGTAACCACAGAGCTGTTCGGCGTTGACACCTGGCGCACCATAGACGGCCAGCCCATATCGGTCTTCGGACCCATCATACCTACGCAGGGCCTTGGGTTCAACCTCGATTTCATAAACGGCATATTCAGCGGGTGCTACAGGAATGTAGAGCTTGGGAGCGTCTGTGTAAATTATGTTAGAGATCGTGGCACGACATTGTCAGGATTTATAGGCTCGTCGTTCCTTGAATTCTCAAACCAGTTCTGCAACAGCTATGATTCGGCAAACCAGCGATTTTTGCTCACAAAATTCCAGCCAGAGCTCCTTCCACCTGATCCAAACACCGGAAGGGCGGGCCAGTCGTTCATACGGGACTGGACACTGAGGCCGCCTGTCCTGCTTGAGCGCGCAAGCCTGGTCTATCCTGTGACCGCGCGCACATCATTTTTCTACACAACAAATGCGCATATTAATGTGCAGGCATTAAACAAAGAAGAATTTCAAACAAGATCAAAGATTGGACAGCCAACCGTCTTTCCGCTGGCTGTTCAGAATTCTTTTGCAGCGCCGATACAGGTTCTTGTAACACGCGGGTCGAACCCTGTAGTTGTTGACCCATACTCTCTTTCAGGGCCTGTGCATTTCGAGAATTACCGCTTTGAATTCGTGAACACCGGCGAGGGCTTTCCGCTGTCGCTGGATAATGTTGCTTTTCCAGGATCTTCAGGCTTCCTGGTTGCCACACTTGCAGTAGACGGCCCAGGCGTATACTTGTCCGAGTGCCTTGGCCAGACAGGCACAGAAGTTTTTGTGGGCTCTGACGTCATAGGCAGCCTTGTGAAGCTCCGTGCCGATCAGACAGTGCCCGTCGGCTGCACCATAGGAATAGACCGCGCAACATGGGCGACAAAACCTGCCGGTACCATAACATTCACAATAAGCCTGTGGTACAGGTATTACGTCGACAGGACAGTCAACGTTATGGTCACTGGCGTCGAAGGATTGTCAGGGCCTGGTATTGTTTAAAAGGCATGATTGAATTCCATTAAAGTATGATCGTCAGCGTGAGCACCATCGCCTTTCTGGCGATGGTGCTAGCTGCGGTATACGTCAAAAGACGTATATCGCTACGCTGACGATCATCATACGAACATGGAATTCAATCAAAGGCATTCATTTTATAAATCTTCTCAATCCCGTTTCCTCTTTGACAACTAATTTTCCGTATACACCATCGTAACCAGGCTCGACGTGCAGCTTGTTCTCGCGGTTCTTTATTATGAGCGCCGCCAGTTTTTCGTCGATCGTCTTTTCAAGTTCGTTTTTTTCCGTATTAAGAAGGATATTGAATTCATCGCCAAAACGGTCGATCAGCCTGTTGTAAATTTCCCACACCTTTTTTGTGAACACATCAGTGTCGTGAAAGGCAGCGATGACTTCGCTCAGAGGTATCAGAGTCCTGAACGGGATCGCGTCCTTTGGTACGAACCCTTCATCACGGTCTGCAAGTTGTTCCACTCTGTTGAGCACGCCTATAACTAATTTTTTGCCGCACTTCGGGCATACGTCACTGAGCTTCTTTGTCTCGTCTGGCGAGCATGAGAAATTGCACGCCCGGTGTCCGTCATAATGATATTTTCCATAGTTCGGGCTTGTTTCAATCGTGTAAGCAAAATCCTTCCTGTTACGAAACGCGTTTATGATATTTTCAAAATTCACTTCTTTGAAATCAAATACATTGGCCTCCCGGCCAAGCCGCCACGGGTACGGCGAGTGCGCGTCGCTGTTGCTTGTCAGAGTGATGTTGTCCAAAGCAGAAATGCGCCAGTTCATCGCAGGATTCGAGTTTCCGCACCAAACAGGAATACCATTTCTTCTAATGTAAATTACATGGTTTGGGACTTCAACGCAATATACAAAACCGTCGTAGTCGACCCAAGATTCGATGTAATTATATTTCTTGATAGTGGAAGGCAAAACAGTATGAATGTTATTTCTGATGAAATATATTACCCACGAATCTTCGGATTGTTTATAGCCTTTTAGTTTGGCTTTTGGAAGAGAAGTAATTGGTGTACCTTTCTTGTTATGCAATTTATAATATGCTGAAATACCAATTTTTAGCGCGATTTCCTGCAGATCGTCACGAAGACGTTTTGAGATTGTGGTAGCCGAAAGACCTTTCCCATTTCTACCGTACCTATGTCCATCACCCTTTATGTAAAATTCAAATAAGATTTCTAAGAACTCTTTTGATAATGATTTTATGTCTGAAGGAATAAATTTTTCGGAGGCTTTTCCAAATTGTTTAAGATAAGAAAATAATTGATAATCTCTTACTCTAATTGTGTCCATGCTTCTATTTTTATATTGATATACCGTGTAGTCGAAGCTTTCAAGAATTTTTTTCATCTCAGAAATTATCTCCGGATTCGAATTCGCAAGATAAATCCCATAGTCACCATTTTTGCTTTCTGTTGCCCAGCCTTCTGCCAACCAAAAACCGAAGAATCTTAACCAAGGCTTGATCGGACACTTTTTTTCACCTTTATTTCGAAATCCAGAATAAAATCTGCTTCCATGCTTTATTTTGACAGCCGGAATAACAAAATATTCTGGATTGTCACCAATCCAAATACCATCTTTCTTAAATCGCTTTGATTTGTTAAATAAAAATTCTGCTTCTTTAAGAGAAAAAGAAGGGTTTTTTCTAAAATCACAAGGGCTACATAGAAGTTTATGGTTAGGAGTTACCAAAAGATCAATTCTTTTGGTCTTTAACCTATACATCTTGCCCTTGTAACTATATTTAAACAATTTAATTGGCTTCTGGAGTTCAATTCTATTTGTATTAATGTCTAAAGTACAAATTTCATCGGAATGTCCGACACTCGAGATTTTTTTCCATCCATTATTTGTCAGCACTTCTGTCTCGGTATCGTAGCAAGACATCCCTGTCTCGATGCAGTGTATGTATTTTGCCTTTTCGCGGAAGCATTCCTCCAGAGAATCGAAACCTGACATCGACCCAAATATTCCGTACCACGGAGTCCAGCAATGTGCGGGGATTATTTCTATATCTTTCGATATGGACATCATCGCTTCGACAAATTCTATTGATGAGAATCCAAAGATAGGCCGGCCGTCATAGTCCCTGCGGCCTTTTTTGTCCAGCCACTCGTTGATCTGGTCGACCACAGAGAAATTAGGTGCTAATATTACATGGTGCACGCGCCTCTGCCTGCCGTCCTGCGTATAAATCAGGGATATTTCACCGGTAAGAACAAACATCACGTCGTCGTATTCGTAAACGCCTGCATTCTTTTCAGCTAATTTGCCCTTCAGCTCTTGCAGCCAAATTGGGTGTGTGAAGTCCCCTGTGCCTAATATATCGACGCCCTTGATCTTCGCGTACTTCGCAAGCTCGTCGAGAACCATCTTCCCAGACGTGGCGCGGCTGTACTTGCTGTGCAGTTGCAGATCAGCGATTTGCATGCAAATAGTTTCTATACAATATTTTAATAATCAGTTTTTTCCACCTTTCTTGATCAACCATCTTCCAGTTTTCTTGATGCATCTGGCGGGAATCGAACCCGCATATCAAGCTGACTCCAAGCCTTCCGCTTTGCTCAAGCTTTCTGGAAAGCTTGTGGGAAGCTTGTATCATACCAATATCCACACCTTTCACCGCTTTGGTGCAGCTTTCTGGAAAGGTGCACTAGATCACAGATGCTCTTGCATAGGTTTTCTACAGAGCTATAACAGTATCTCCGAAAGTTGGATTACTGCCTGTTGGCAGTAATCCTCTACCGAGGTATACGCCAAGAGGCGTATACCTCACTTTCGGAGATACTATATAATTAATTCTTTTGTAGACAATTATTATGATGTCGTTTCTAGCATTAAAGATAAATAACAAGATTTTAAAAATAAAGGATTGCAAAGGAGCCTCTTCTTTGCGCGGCTTGACGTTTGACAAGCTGGAAGATAAAGACGGTGCCTTGATTTATGCAAATTCTATATGGATGCCTTTTGTAAAGAAAAAATTAAATCTGGTATTTCTTGATGATAAAATGAGAATAGTAGGAAACGAGATAGCTGTCCCAATTACGTTGAATCCAGAAACCTGGAAAGTTTACAAAAACAAGAAAGCAAAATACTGCCTGGAACTGAAAAATACGGATTTAAAAATAAGAATCGGTATGAAAATAGAACTAGGGTCCGTAGTCTAGTGGTTATCTGCAAAGACCACAGATGACGTCTGCTTGACGTGCAGAAGGCCGGCGGTTCGAATCCGCCCGGACCCATCCAAACTTCTTTAGAAAAAATTTGATCAAAAAGTAGGAACCTCTTCTTTTGGTCTCGAAAAATTAACAGAAAATACCGGGCGTTTTATAGTTATCTTTGTCTGTGCTTTGTTGGCCTTATTCTCAAATACGGTCTTCAGCGCTTTGTTCAGTTTTATGTAGAGCCTGTCCCTTTTTCTTAGCAGGTCCCACGTATAAACGTGCAGGTAGTCTGTCCGGCACGTATTGCACAACGCAAGCTTTTCCGTCGTTACGAAATTTTTCTCGCACGTCGGACAATAATATCTATATCGAATATTTTTTCTGAATCCGTCCTTCAAGGCTTCTCTATTTCTTTTTACGCTTCTCAGCTCTGTCACAGGATTGCCGCAGAACTTGCAGGTTTCCATGGACTTTTCAGAGTCGAAGGTGCGTGCGCAAGCTTTGCACAAATAGAGAAAATTGTAAGTCGACTCGCGAAATTTGTGAAAGTTGTCAAGAGAGCTCACAGGCAAATTGTCAAATATGTCAGAAGTCATAGCGCCACCATAATTATCCCAGGATATTTCCGAAGCCTTCTATTGCAGAATCTTCCTGTTCCTGGACTTTTTTTATTATATTTTCTCCGTGTTTGTATTTTTCAGCAATGCCTTTTGTAAGTCCCTCTGCTATTTTGAGCGACGATTCGGGCATATCCAGTATGAAAAAATAGCCTTCTTCCTTTATATCCAGGGATGCAGCCGTCCTTATAGTTATGCTGCCCCTGCTTACAACATCGTCCTTTTTCAGCAGGTCTTCAACCTTCTGCTTGTTCTCGGTTTTTACCAGAAATACTTCTTTCATAACGCAAGACACCTCATATACATAGAAGTTGCAAAGCAACTTCAGTCTGTTCTTCTTACCGTACTATCTCCCCTTAAAAATTCTTTATATACCATAAATAGAGGATTCAAGACCTTCTTTTGCGAAATGTTTGATTTACTTTAAAAGAAATGCTTAAAAAGTAATAGTGAATATTGAGAAATAGAGTAGCAAAACGCCTCAGTAGCTCAGCACCGATCCCTTTCTTTGTAAAGAAAGGTCTAGGTTTCACCCCAAAGAAACTATAGATTTCACAAATATTTAGAAAGGATCGGGGAGATTGGTAGAAAAAGCCGAAAGCACCTGTCTCGTATGATTTTCTTTTAGAAAGAAAATCAAGTAAGAAACAAGAAAACAGGAGGTCGGGAGTTCGATGCTCCCCTGGGGCTTCATTTTCATTTTTCTCTTATCTTCTGCACGCCAGACCAGATCGCGTAGCCGGAAGAAAGAAGAACAGCAACGATCCATATCCACCCGGCAACCAGGAACGCGTTGAACGTATCCATGACGTACTGGAAGTTCTGCACGTCAATAGCGCCGGTTGCAGTGCCTGCCGCCACGCGCTCCTTGAGCACGTCCAGGGCTGCCCCGGTCTGGACAAATATGTAGGCAGCGACCAGCCCACCGATAAATGCTATTATGCCTATGACAACAAAAACAACGTCTAATATTTTCATATCAGGCACCCATAGGAAGAATTCCACCAAGCTGTGTCAACGTTGACAAGCCGAAAGAAACCGTCGCAGCGATGAATAGCACGATTACGAGAACTGAGACAGCCACCAAGGCCACAACCATGTCCGTCCTGAAAAGCTCCTTTATCGATCTGTAGAGCAGGCTTACGCCCAAGGCAAAGCCGACCGAAAGCACAATAATATTTAGCAAAACGCCCACGACGGGCAAAAACGACAAAATAGACGCAACAAACATGGCGGCCGATATCGGCACCAGAGTGTATGCAACAACCGTAAGGCCCTCATAGTATTTCCCGCTTCCGCCCAAGGTGGTTGCAATAATCTTGAGTACGTAGCCGAACACTATTGACGCAACAAGCACAAGGACAAACAGATAGGTGAACGAAACAGCAGCTAAGAAAACAGCGGTCTGTGAGAGGCCTCCCGTCTGCATGATAACGATAGCTGCGGTCAGCCCAAACAAAATGCATGATTCTATGAGCGTGACAGCGGTCTTGCCCATGTTCTTCTTTTTTGCCTTCATGACAGCCGCAACGGGATTTTTTAGTATGTCAATACACATCGATATCACAACAAATTTATTGTTTTATTCTAACTTCTTTTGTGAAGATTTAAAGGTTATAGCTAAACAACTTAAGATTTCAGATATTATACATTGTGGGAGACCTTTTCTTCCAATTAAGAGGGAAGATATCGAGGAAAAGAAACCGTAGGTGTCTTGTCTATGGAAATGAAAGACGAAATAAACAGGCGGCGCAAGGAAAACTGGTTTGACGTGTGGTTCAGCATCGAGGCGCTCGCCGTTGACGAGTCTACCGTAAAGAGCGCGCTGGAAAAGCACGCAGAAAAGCTTTCTCACGTAAGGGACGTATTTGTCTACGAAAAGCAGTTCAAGGAAATAAAAAAAGTGGAGACCCCGTTGAAGGGCATAGACAGCGCTTATTCCTACGTTGTCAGCATTAAATTTCTTGCAAAGACGCTGTCCACCCTGCTGAATACAGTCCTCACGTATGGCCCTTCCGCGATAGAAATATTGGGGCCGCACAAAAAGGATGTCGATGTTGGCGAGGTGCAGGAAATATCCAATGTTTTGGCCGGGCTCGTGCACCAGTTCGCGGCCGCAGGCGTCGGCGGCATCGTCATAACGCCTGAAGAAAAGAAAAAATAATTATTTATTTTTGAATTCATCAGAAAACCTGCAAATGAATTCGAAAAGAAACCCTCAAGGAAACCACCGACTTCGTGCAAAAGACAAAGTCTTTTGGCGAGTGGTTATAAAGGGGATTTTATTGTTCTTTTTTTGCCGTTACATCTTTTCGCTTTATGGATTTCTTGAGGCGTATGAGGTTTTTTCTCCCTTTTGAAATCTTTTCGGCGATTCCCCTGTTGACGAGGTTTGTTATAATTCTGGACACGCTGGTTTTGCTGAAATCGGTCTCCCTGACAATTTCCCTCTGGTCGACGTCGCCTTTCTCGCGCAAAAGTATCTCAACAACCTTTCTCTCGCTTGGCGTCAGCACGGGGAGTATTTCGCGCACGGTCCTGCGCCTGATAAATATCAAAAACAATACCAGCAGAATTATTATAACTATTATTATTGCTCCAAAGAGTGCAAACTCCGTCTTTTCCGACAACTGCTCATATACAACAACGGTGTCTAGTGTTTCGCCGAGCTTTGGATTGATGATAGCCCATTCTACAAATATGCGCCTTCCGTCAGAGCCCTCCTTTCCTGTTTCGGGCGCGAAAGCCTTTACGCTTGTGCCCCCAAGGAGTTTGGGATCAGCAAGAACAGAACCAAGCGGCAATTTTACTGTCGCTTTAAATTCACCCGCGGGTGCGGTAACGGAAAATTTGTAAGAAAACAGCTTGAAATTTTGCTGGATGTCGCTGACCATCGGTGATGTTTTTATTTTGTAGACAATATTTCTGGCGCTTATGTCATTGCACAATATGGTTGACCCGATTTCATAAGTTATGGAGCAGACGAGAAGCTTGTTGTCTCCAAAGACTTCGTAATCTACAATTTTTCCAAGCAGAAAATAATCGGTTTTTTTCACAGTTTCGTTATACACGAGCTCTACTGTCCACTCTGCAGTCCTGTCTTCGTTCAGCAAAACAGCTACGTCCCATTTTACAAGGGCCGCGTGTGCTGTAAGCGGCGAAAACAGTAAAATAGCCGCTATTGCAATAAATGCCACCATTCTCATGCATAAACTAATTATGCTTATGCTTAAAAATACGTTATAACGATACAAAGTGCAAAAATGAAATACGCAAGAAAAATAAGATTAAAAATGATCTTTTTTGATCTAAATAGCCTAAAATTTACCTTTGAAACGTTCATTAACAATATATAATCTATGTAAACCTTTAAAATATACATGATTTAGCCATTTTGCTCAATCTGCAACTGTTTCCCGTCACCCTTATATAGGGTGCAAATCCATATCTGTAAGTAAAAATAGCATGTACAGATAGGTCTATCAAAATCTATCTGTGCTTGATTTTCAAATCAAAAGACCTCAAAAGTCTTTAACCGATTTGATCCGGATCAAATGCAGAGACCAAAAGTCTCTGATGAACTGTTGAAGTTAATGAAAAAACATTCGGATGATTAAAGTAAAACTGAAGAAAAATCGCGATAAAGTAAAAGCAAAAGTAAACACAATATATAAACACAATATATAAACACAAATTATAAACACGAATCGCGGTTTCTTGTTCGGAATTATTTTTGATCGTCCTGTGTTTGGCAATTAATTTCGACTTGTAAAAAATACGACATGGAGGTTGCATGAAAATGCAATTAGGAAAAATAGGAAAAATCGTTGCTGCAGGTGCACTTGCCGGGGTCATGATAGGCTCTAGCATTGGATTTGCAGCACTAGACGCATACCCGGCGCCATTCGTCACATCGGCAGGGCCTCAACTGCTGATTGTCGTAGGCTCACAGGGTACAGACGCGGCAGGTCTCGCAAGCGACATTTCAGGCGCAATAGACATAGCAGCCCGTTTGGGCGGCGAAGTAACAACAGAAGTCGCAATAGCAGGCACTGTAACAGCCACAAGCATAACAGGCGAGGGAAAAAATGTTGCAACGGCAAACAAAAAGATTTTCCTCAACGACACAATGGGAAAAACAGGCCTGAGAAACACGATGACAAAGGACGACCTTCCAACGACCTTGGCAGACGGCTCGCTCGTGGACTCTGACGCTGGAACAACACACAAATACACTCAGTACATAAAAGTGACACCAGGTACAGCAAACCTGAACAGCTACAGATTGCAATTCGAGAAACCAGGAGACTCTTCGATAAGCAATGAAGACCCTACATACAGCTTCGGGGAGTTCACACAAAGCCCTGACGACGACGAGTGGTTCTACCAAACACAGATAATCTTCGACAAAGAAGTCAACGGAACAACAGCAGTCGGAGAGAAGCTGACTCTTTTTGGTGGAATATACACAATTAACAGTGACACGACATTCACCGGGGCGAGTCCTTTCACAAGCAACAAGCTGGTCATCTCAGGCGGAGCAGACACACGCGTAATGAAATCAGGAGAGGTTGCATCAGTAACAATAGGCAGCTCAACATACGAAGTAAGCATGATTGGTACATCATCTACAACACAGGCTGTCATAAAAGTAGGTGCTGACCAGAAGACGCTGACAAAAGGCGTGCAAACACAGATCGGCGGCCTTGATGTATACCTAGACGACGTATTCCACCTGTCAACCACAGACCAGACACAGAACTCGGCAAAGGTTTTGCTGGGCGCAAACAAAGTCGTGTTGCAGCACGGAAGCAAAGTCAAGATAGGAACAGACGAAACAGCAGTGCAGGGTACATTCGTGAACCTGACGGTCTCTGCAGGCAAGCTGGCATCCTTTGTAGTCTACGCTGGCGGAAAGTCTTCAAGCTCAGACTTCCTGAAACTCGGCGGGGAATACATGGATCCAACGTGGAAGACATTCAAGATGGCTTTCCCATCGCTTTCAGAAGACATGAAAGCTGCTTCAAGAGGTTTGATAAAGATCGAGCCTTCTGGAGACAACCTTGTTACAGTAGTATACAAAGATGACAAGGGTCAGGAAAAAGCTGTTAACTGGGCATACAAGGCGACATCATCAGGAACCGCATTCCTGTTGGGCGACAGCTCTGGCGACAGAATAGAAGTTGTTGAAGGGGCACAGGTCGCGCAAAACGAGTACTTTGTTGTGGACGCAGGAGACTTCTCGCACCTGTTCGAGCTTACAAGCCTGACGGCAGACGCATCGACATCGGCTTCGCTCGACATAACAGACGTTTTCAGCGGCGTAACAACAAAAGTCACCTTGGGTACCGACAACCAGGACACAAAAGTCATCGACGGCCAGACATATTATATCTGGGCGAACAGCGCAGGCATGAATGTCTGGTGGGGAGCAGGTTCAGCAAACAACTCTGTTGGAGACTATACAACAGCATTCCCAAAAATCAAGGGACAGAAGGGGCAATACCTTGCCTTGTACAACCAATCACTAGTGACCCTGACAAACGGCAACAAATTACAGCTGCCAACAGGCGCAGTAACAGCAACGCTGTACTCTGGTAGCTTATGGAACTTCACTGCAACAGCAAATGAGGATGGAACAACATCTGTAGGAACAAGTCTGCCTACAGGATTCAATGCGACAGCAGGAGCAAACGCTACATTTACGTTGGGTAAAACATCCAACGGCGGTTTGGTGTATAACATAAGTGGTGCCAGTGGTAGCAGTACATCAGCCACATTGAAAATAGTCGGCGGTTCAGGAGGCATTGGATTGACACAACCAGCCCTGGTCTTTGTAGAAGAAGAGGACGACAACAAGGACATCTACACAATAACCGTGTCTCTGGGTACAGAAGCATCAGGAAGCAACCAACAGGCTTCAGTAAACTCGATAAGCTTCTCTGACGGCTTGGCATCTGAGGTTGCGCTAGGAAGCGATTCCAACGTGCAATGGGCAGTTGACAGGTACGGCACCTTTGTGCAGCATGGAACATCAAGCCAGGACAAAGTGTGGCTCTACTATCCAGACCTGCAGGTGACAGCCAATATAGCTGTTCTGGGAAAAGACTCGACAATAGGCGGCGGCACAGCAACCGGAGGCGGAACTGTAAGGTCAGCTACGCCGATAAAAACGTCCATCGCAAAGCTGGACAGCGAAGTCACATCAGCTGACAAGGCAAACAAGAACCTGATCCTAGTGGGCGGACCGGCGGTAAACTCAATGGTAAAAGAACTGGCAGACGCTGGAAAGACATGGGCAACAAGCAAATACGTCCAAGAGGGAGCGGGAACAGCAATCTTGAACCTTGTGGCAGACGCGTTCACGTCAGGCAAATCAGCACTGGTCGTTGCAGGACACTCCAAGGCCGACACAAGACTTGTGTCAGGAATCTTGCAGAACTACGACGCATACAAATCAGACCTGATGAACAAGAACCTGGCTGTTTGGAAGAACGGGGTCATCTCGTCAACGCTAAGCTCGTAAAAATCTTAGTCAAGAACTGAGAAATTGAATTTTTTTTCTTTTTTCTTTCATTTTTCTATTAATTTTATTCTACATTTCGTTATGCGTTTTGTTTTTTTTCCTTGCAGCAATATTGTCACCATATTGTTGCAATATTGCCGCTATTTAACGTATAAATACATTACAAGTGTAATGAATATGTAATGCAGGCCGAGAATATCGAAAAAAGGATACTTGATCTGTTGTCAGAGGAGCTTCTTTCTACGTCTGAGGTTGCGAAACGCATAAACATGAGGCGCGATGCCGTATCTGGCTATTTGGAAGCATTGCGCAACCAGGGCAAACTAGAGAAAATACGCGTAGGAAGGTCCAACGTTTACAGGACAGTTGCTCTAAAGACAGAATTTACAAGCACTAATATTACAAAAGGACGGGTTGCAGAAAAAAGCTACTGAAACGACAAAAAATTATATATAGAGGGCAAAACCAAGAATATTACATTATTTGGGGTTCATTGAATGGAAAGGAAGAAAGGGCTGCTGAAGGGCGCGCAGAAAGGATTGATGGCAGGCGTAGTGTTAATTATAGCAGTAGTAGCGATATTTGCCTTCAGTTATGTGTATCCTGTTTTCGCGCTCCACAACACGACAACGGCTGTCGTGCCTGCGGGCCCGCTGGACACGTCACAGGCGATACAGCTGAATTTTACAATAACAAGGACAGGAACCGAGGCCAATATTTCAATTTTTGACATAAACTTCACAGCAGCAAGATGGGACGTACCAGCCGCCAATAATTCAATAACGTGTTCAAGCGGATTTAATTCTTCATTGCCAGGCGGAGGTATAATACGATGCTTTAATTTCTCGGTGGTCGCCTTCGGCGGAACTACATTCAATATTACTGTTTCTGGAACAGCAGCACCTGCTTATCCAGTGAGATCCAATTTCACAACCAACACAACAGAGGTCAACGCGACGTCAGGTGTCCTTAATAATATAACAAATTCGTCAACCGTCGGAATAACGGTGTCGCAGCTGGCGGCAAATGTGACTGTAAATGATACAACAGCAGCGATAAGCTCGGAGAAAAATTATAATTTCACGGTAAGAAACAATGGTACAGACGCCATAGACAGAATAATTATTAATTATACCGATGCAGGGTTCGGCGACCCTAACCTCGCAGATATAACGTGTCCTTCTATCTCTGGCTCTTGGGACGCTAGTGCTGATGCAGGAGGAAACACAGTGACGTGTACTTCTCCCGCAGACGGGCAAGACCTCACAACATCACAGTCTGCAACAATGGCGATAGCAAGCTTTGATGCCCCTTCAACAGGCGGGGTAAGGACATTTCAAGTTGATATCAGGGGCGCGCTGGGCGGCAACTTTACGCTGCAGGCAGACAGGCCGACGGTGACTGTTTTTGGCACAATGGCATTGACGTCTGTCGACAGGGCGTCAAGCGCCACAACAGTCCAGATCGGCGTTGGCAACAAGGTGATGGGGCAGATAAATCTTTCATCAACAGGCGAGAACCTTTCTTCGATCCAGCTGCGCGTCAATACAATAGCGACAAACCTCGGGAATGATATCTCCAGGATAATGGTTTTCAACGACTCAAACTGCGACGGAGCTGTTGCAAGCGAAGTCCTTCTTGTGAGCGACAGCGTGAACCAGTCCATGTTACTGACGCTCCCGTCCGGCGGTAATATACCCCAAGGACTGGCGCAATGTTATATCGTTGCGTATAATATTTCTGCAAATGCCGTTGGCGGCAACACACTAAGAATAACTGTCGGCGGTGCAAATGTCACGGCAACAGGCGGCAATTCTTCACAGGCCATAACATCGACAGGCACTGACTTTGGTTCTTCAACTGTCACGATATTTGGTGCACTGAACGTAACAGGCACGAACAGGGTCGCCACGACAACGCAGATTAACAGGACGAATGTTGTGGTCATCACGTACAACTTCACGGCCACAGGCGAGAACGCGAATGTTACAAATATACAGGTAACAAGGACAGGAACAGCAACGGCTGCGGATATTGTCGCAGTCGCTTTATATAACGAATCAGCAATCAATGACGGCGTGCTCAACGGCACGGAAACGCTCATAGGCTGGAACACCACAGGAAGCACAGGCGTTTATAATTTCACGAGCCTGAGTTTTGTGGTAAGGAACGGAAGTGTGAATTATCAGGCGTTATTTGTCGTGTTCAACATATCCGGCGCCGCAACAGGCGGCAGGACGTTCGGCGTTGAAATTAACCCTGCAAATGTTTCTACAACAGCAGCTGTATCCGGCGTGGCCATCACGGAAACAGTCACGACAGGAGCTTCTACTGCATCAACAATATTTGGCAATTCAACTATGAGAGGCATAAACCAGAATGCAAACACAACAGTAATAGGTTCTGTTAACGTCTCAATAGTAGTCTACAACATCACGGCCACAGGCGAGGCCATGAACCTCTCAGAATTCAACGTAACAATGCTTGGAAACGCCACGGCAGCCGACATACCTGTTATTGCATTGTACAATTCATCGACAAGCACTGCCATCGCAGGTGCAACACTGGTATCAGGAAATGGCACGCGTTCCGGCATAAGTATTAATTTCACAAGGACAGCCGAGTCGCCTCTGGTAACTGTTGCATCAGGCAGCAACCAGCACCTGATAGTCGTGTTCAATGTTTCCGGGTCCGCCGCTGGAGGAAATACATTTGGCGCAGACATAGCCACAGCGAACCTGACGATGGCTGGCGGCACGTCAGCCACAGCTGTAACACCTGCATTATCAAACTCGAATTCGTCAACGTCAACAATATTCGGCAACCTTTCGGTTACCGCAGCAGACATGACGCCCAGTAATGTTGACCAGAGCCAGGAGGCGGCAATAATCAACCTTACGTTTGTGGCAACAGGCGAGGCCATGAAAATAAGGGAGATTAACATTACTATGAATAACACAAACAACAACGACGTGACCGCAGCAAGGCTGTATAATGACTCAACAAACGACGGTCTGTTCACGCCGGCTGATTCGCTGATTGCAACAGCGACATTGACCGGAAGTATTGCACGCTTCGGTTCCGGTTCAGCCGATGGCATATTTAATGTAACAAGTGGTGCAACAAGAACGCTTATAGTTACATTTGTTATAAATGCGAGTGCGGCGGCTTCTAACAAGGTCGACGCGTATGTCGCAGCAGCAGCGAATATTACAGTGAGCAGCGGCGCGACAGGCGTGGCAATTACAACTTTGGGGGCGTTTCCTCTCAACCCAGCAACAAATTCAAACATACTTGCACTCTCGGCAACAGCAGGCGTCAACGATACAACGCAGCAAATAAGTACGAGAAAGACTTTCAATTTCACGGTTGTAAATCCTTCTGGTGGAGATAGCATAAACGAGATAAGAATAAACTATACGGCAACTGGCTACGCCGACACGGAAGTGGCAAACGTTACGTGTCCTACCATAGGTTCGGGCACGTGGGACGGCAGCGTAACCGCTGCTACAAAGATTGTGAAATGTACAAAGAACTCCAGTGCTTCCGTAGTGGCTTCTGGTTCAAATGCAAGCGTCATAATTGCGAACTGGCTTGCGCCATCAACAGCAGGTGTCATACCATTCGAAGTAACTGTCAACGGCTCTGCGGGCGGCAACTATACGATATTTTCATCAGTACCGAACGTGACAACATTCGGTACGCTTACACTTACAGGAACAAGCAGGGTTGGCGCGACTACAGCTGTGGGCACAAGGAACGTCACTGTTGTGACAATAAATTTCACAAGCGCCGGCGAGCAGATGAATATATCTGAAATACTTATCGAAAGGAACGGCACCAGCATAGCGGACGCCGACATATCTGCAGTATCTTTATACAATGAGACACTTAACGATGGCGTATTCAACGCAACAGAAACATTCATACGCAACCGCTCTGTCACGACAAATGGCAAGTACAATTTCTCAGGACTTAGTTTGGTTATCGGAAACGGTAGTTCGCAGATACTCTTGGTTGTATTTAATATTTCTTCAGGCGCAACCGGCGGCCGCACATTTGGCGCAGGCATAAATGTTTCCGCCGACGTAGCAACAACCGGTTCCGTCTCCGGACAGTCGATAGCAGAGACAATAACATCAGGCATGTCGACAACGAATTCGAATATATTTGGCAACTCGACAATTACAGGAATAAACGTGCTTAGTTCTACGGTAAATGTCAGCGCGACTAATGTCACGGTAATAATTTACAACATAACAGCAGGCGCAGAGCAGATGAATTTGACGTGGATAAATATAACGCGTCTTGGTACAGGCGCGTTCCTCACAGCAAACACTAATATTACAGCAGTCGGGTTGTTTAACAACTCAGTTGGCACTGGTCTTGCAAGCTCTACGTTGATAAGATGGAACGCAACCAGCCCTACAAATGGCGTTTACATATTCAACGTAACTGCCGACGGTGGTCCGAGTATATTGAATATATCTTCAGGAAGCTATCAGCACCTTATTGTTGTATTTAATATATCTGGTGCAGCTGATGTCACGTTCGGCAACACAGTCGGCGCGAACATAGCAACAGCAAACCTGAGCATGCTTGGCAGTGCATCGGGCTCTGTAATTACTCCAACGCTCTCGAGCTCCAATTCATCACTGGCATCGATAGTCGGCACTTCTGCTGTAACAGGAATAAACCAGAACACGGCGAACAGGAACCTGAGCACCAGCAATGTCACTGTCATTATTTATAATATCACAGCAACAGGCGAGGCGATGAACCTCACCAACTTTAATATAACAAAGCTTGGTTCATTCAGCAATTCAGACATAGGAGCAGTAGGCATATTCAATAATACAGTCTCAACAGCACTGGCGACAGCTACGCTTATCGCATGGAACCTTTCCGCGCCCACAGCAGGAGTGTACAACTTCTCGGCAGCGCCGCTTGTGCGCATACTTGCAGCCAACAACACGCACCTGCTCGTCGTGTTCAATATCACCAGCGGTGCAACCGGCGGCCGTACGTTTGGCGCAGATACAGCAGCAGCCAACATAAGTGTTGTCGGCGCGACATCCGGTCAAAGCATTGGTCCGACATTCGCAACAACAAACTCTTCAACACAAACAATCTTCGGCACAGCAGCAATTACAGGAATCACCCAAATTGCCACCACGACAAACGTGAGCACCAATAACAATAATGTCATCGTCTACAACATAACAGCCACAGGCGAGGCAATGAATTTGACCGAATTTAATGTGACAATGCTGGGTACTGGTAGTGCAACGGACGTGATCTCTGTTGCGTTGTACAATTCTTCAACAGGCACAACAGTATCAGGTGCAACGCTTATTTCAGGCAACGGCACGCGGTCTGGCATAAATGTAAGGTTCTCAGGATCGCCGATTATAAGCGTGGCAGCAGGCAATTATCATCATTTGATAATTGCTGTTAACGTGTCGAGCGGCGCAACCGTGGGCAATACGTTCGGGGCGAACATTGCAACGGCGAACCTTACAATAAGTGGCGGAACATCGAACATCGAGGCAACACCAACACTTGCTTCTGTTGCATCATCTACGTCAACAATAATCGGCACGTCGTCAATAACAGGCATCAGCCAGGTATCTGCAACGACAAACGTAAGCTCTGTGAATGTAACAGTCATAGTCTACAACATCACAGCCACAGGCGAACAGATGAACCTCACGTGGCTTAACGTAACAAGATTAGGAACAGTACAGAACACCGACATCGTTGCTGTCGGATTGTTCAACAATTCTGTAGGAACAGGATTAGCAGCTGCGACATTGATAAGGTGGAACACGTCTGCGCCAGTCAACGGTGTTTATGTATTTAATATTACTGCAGAAGGCGGGCCTAGCATACTCAATGTATCATCAGGCAGCAACCAGCACGTACTTGTTGTATTTAATATATCTGGATCAGCAACAGGCGGCCGCACGTTCGGTGCTAACATCGCAGCTGCAAACTTGAGCATAATCAGCAGCACAACAGGCCAGGCCATAACGCCAACATTGACAAGCACAAACTCATCCTTGAGCACAATATTCGCCACAGCAACTATAACAGGTATTAATCAATTGACTACTGTGAAGGTTGCCGGAACATCCAATGTCTCAATGATCGTTTACAATATTACAGCGACAGGCGAAGCAGCAAATATAACAAGGTTGAATATTACACGTTTAGGTACAGCAAATAGTGACGATATCGCAGCAGTCGGAATATACAATAATTCTGCTGGTACGGGACTAGCAGCAGCTACATTGATAGCATGGAATACCTCTGCGCCAACAAACCTGGTTTACAACTTCTCAGGCGCGCCGATTTTGAGTGTATCAGCAGGTGGATATCATCACATCATAGTTGTGTTTAATTTAACAAGCACCGCAACAGGCGGCAGGACATTCGGCGCAAACATTGCAACAGCAAACCTGACAATGGTGGGAGGAACATCAAATATAGCAATTACGCCTGTTGTTTCCGGTACAAATTCATCCACGCTTGCAATAAGCACGCTTAACATTACAGGCATCAATAAGCTTGGTGCACTTACAGACATAGGCGCAAATAATGTTACTGTTATTGTCTATAACATTACTGCCGTTGAAGAACAAATGAATTTGACCGCCATAAACATAACAAGGATAGGGTCATCTGTTGACTCAGACGTTGTTGCTGTCGGAATATACAATAACTCTGTTGCAACTGACCTGGCAAGCTCAACGCTGCTTAGGTGGAACACTTCCATACCTTCCAGTGGCGTCTATAACTTTACAGGCGCCAGCCTTCTGAACATATCGTCAGGCAGCTATCAGCACGTTATTGTCGTATTCAACATATCCGGCACCGCAACAGGCGGCAGGACGTTCGGCGCTTCATTAGGAAGTTCTAACCTGAGCGTAACGTCAGCCACAAGCGGCGCAGCTGTTACGCCGCAGACACTCACATCAGGAGGCTCGAATACGTCTACAATAGCAGGAACACTTACAATAACAGGGACATCGCGGGCACCTGCCAATGCAACAGTAGGAACAGGGGGCATTGTTGTCGTCACGCTCAACTTCTCTGCGACAAGTGAGCAGATGAACATTTCCGAGATAATAATCACAAGAAACGGCACTAATATCGGCGATTCCGACATTACTACAATATCATTGTACAATGATACAATAAACGATGGCGTACTGAACGGCACAGAAACATTCATAGGCAACAGGTCGGTTTCGACAAATGGAAGATATAATTTCTCCAGCCTTTCATTCAGGGTTGCGTCAGGCGGTTCGCAAATAGTTTTTGTTGTCGTCAACCTGAGCAACAATGCATTCGGGGGCAGAACATTCGGCGCAGGAATAAATGTATCTGCTGACATAGTTACAACTGGGGGGGCTACAGGTCAATCAATCAGCGAAACAATATCCACAGGCATATCTGTAACATCTACAATAAATGGTAATGTCACGGTCACAGGAACGAACAGGATATCGCAATTCACAATATCAGGAACGCCTAACGTCACAGTAATAAGCTATTCATTATCAGCGGTAGGCGAAACAATGAACATAACCAACTTTAACGTAACAAGGACAGGAACAGCCGGGGACGCGGATATAGTTGCAGTCGGCTTATTCAACGCAACAAACGACGATGGAATTCTCAACGCTACAGAGACGTTGATCAGATGGAACTTATCTGCGCCTTCCAATAGTGTCTATAACTTCTCAGCAGCGCCATTGTTCACGGTAACAAATGGTACAACACAAGTATTGCTTTTGGTTATAAATGTATCATCAGGAGCAGGTGGCGACAAGACATTGGCGTTTACAACAGCTGCAGCAAATATGACAATAACAGGCGGTTCGTCTGGCGTAGCAATTACGCCAACCGTAGCAACGTTGGGTTCGAATACATCTAATATAACAACCGACAATGCCGCGCCGACAATAACAGCAACAGCCCCAACAACGGCCGCTAAAGTTACAACAAGTTCGCCTAGCCTCTTGGTAAATACAAGCGAAGCAGCAACGTGCAAGTTTGACAACTCAGACAAGACTTATTCGGGCATGGCTAATACATTCACAGGAACAGGCACAACACACAACTACACGCTGTCTGGCCAGAACGATGGCGTGTACGCTTACTATGTAAGATGCGCAGACACGTTCGGCAATACGATGACGGCGTCGGGCATTGTATGGTTTGAAATCGATACGAGGGGTAATTTCAATTACACGCAGCCAAGCACAGGGTACTTTGCTGTGGGCTGGAGCACGCTCTTCATCCCGACGCAGACAATAATGGAATCAGCGGGCAAGACAGCCGGCACAACAGGCAGCTTCAACTTCACATCCATATTGTCCAGCCTAAGTTCGAACTGGAATTACATGTATTACAATGTCAACGGCTCAAGCACGGGTTGGGTGCTTGCGACCAGGACAGACCCGGGCGGATCCACGCTGAAGTTTGTGAACAACACGAACGACAAGCCTTACTTCATTAACATAACAGCAAGCAACACAAGGTTCACGATATAAGAAATAGCCGTTCTTTTTTCGATTTTTATAATTTCATATTCAAATATTAACAAGAATTAACAAGCAGATTTAGGCTGTTACAAGGTATAATGGGGTCGTGAAAAATGAAAAATTTTTTAATATTTGCAATGATCTTTACTTTGTTCACATCTATTTCTTACGCAGCATCGCCTGTTTTCTATCGTGGCTACGCATTCTTAGACGGTGCGACAGCTGCTAACGGTACAATAATACAGGCATTTTTAAACAATGCGTCCACAGCTGCGTCTGGCGTGACAATAGGAGAAGGCATACTGGCTGGCGTTACGCCGCAGGGCAGGTATGTAATCTCTTTTGAGGCAAATTCAGGCGATAATGTAACGTTCAAGATAAATGGCGCAGCCCTTGTTGCAATGAACGGCACAAACACAACCGCGCAGACAATTTTATCAGGACAGATTGTCGTCGAGAACTTCAATCTTTCTGCCAACCGGTCGGCGAACACAGTTGCGTGCACGTTCGCATCCGGGTGTTCTGGTGGGTTCTGCGTCCATAGCATCTGCCGGGCCGCATCAACATTCTGCGGTGATGCATTTTGCGACACAGGCGAATCTTGTTCTTCTGATGATTCAGCCTGCTCATCTGGGCAGGCGTGTACAAGCGGCTGCCAGACTACATCCACAAGCAGCACCGGAGGTGGCGGTGGCGGCGGTGCCGTGACCACGCCAACGGTTACAGAGACAACAGCCCCGCAGACCGTCAGCGCTGGCTCAACTGCAACATTTACGATATCTGCAGCAAATGTCACAAGCCTCAGTATCACAGAGATAGACCTGAATGCAACAGAAACAATTACAGCAGCGACAATCACAATCAAAGAAACAACAAAACCGGCAGAGGCAAGCGTGGCTATATCTTCAGCACAGGGCACTGTCTACAAATATCTTGATATCACGTCTTCCTTTCCAAGCACCAAAATTTCTGATGTGAAGATTCAGTTCAAGGTCCCGAAATCATGGTTTACAAGCAACAGCGTAGTGCCAGAGGCAACCGTTCTGAAGAAATTGGTCAATAACCAGTGGGTGTCGCTGCCTACGCAGAAACTGAGTTTTGACGGCACAAACTATACGTTTGAAGCAGTCACGACATCATTCTCCGTGTACGCAATCACGAGCTCAAAGAAGGTGTCGTTTTTTGATGTCATAGGCAAGATCGACCAATATTACAAGGGCGGCGTGAATTTCTTTGACGTCGTGAGCCTGATAGATTTATACTATAAGTCATAATAGGTGTTTATGATGAAAAAAATAATTCTGATTTTCGCGGCATTTTTACTTTTTAGCACAACGGCCTTTGCAGTTGCGGTCGACAGGAACATGCCGTCTTCTGCAAGCCCGTCTTCTTCATTTACCGTCTCGTTTTCGATCAACCCGGAGGGCGCGCTTACAGCGTTTGACCTAGCTGATTTTGTTCCCAGTACGTGGACAGTAGCGGACTGGTCTGTATCCGGATACACGAAGTCTGACGTTGCGTTCGATAGCCAGCTTATATCTTATCAGGGTGCAACAAGAAACGGGCTGCACTGGAAATTCAGCAAGCCTCTCTCCTCGGCGATAACGCTGAGCTATACAATGGCAGCGCCTTCGTCTGTCGGCACTTATGAGCTTATTGCTGTCTGGACGTATCCAGGCGGGTTCAACACAAAATCATCAAGCCTTAGTGTAGGACAGACGACCACACAGCCTGCTGAAACTGGAGCTGTGTGCGGCAACAATATTCGTGAAGGAACAGAGGAATGCGATGGATCAGACCTTGCAGGACAAGCGTGCAACACAAAAGGCTTCGTCAGCGGAACACTGAAGTGCAGCGCATGTAAGTTCGACACAAGCTCGTGCACAGGACAATTGCCGTCGGCTTACCAGCCAGGGACAGGAATACCACAAATACCAGTGGCCGCTGAGATTATTTACGTAGTGCTTGTGCTGGCTGTAATCGCAATTGTAGGGTACTGGCACTACCATCACAAGCCAAAGAGAAGAATTTTGCAGTCTCTCGAGCTTGAAAAAGACGCCCGCTTTCAGAGAGACATAGCTGACAGGATAAAAGATTCCGAATAGATCGCACATATAACCTTTTAAGATTACTTCTGAAAACCTACGACTTCATAAAGTAGGATTTTATAGCACAATCTTACATATTGAGAAATACAAGGCATTGTAAACTTAACGGGTGTTATCTATCGATAACACCCCTTTCTGGAGCATTAGCAAAGGCTAATGCATGGTGAAGCAAAGCTTCACCTGCACAAGTGGAATCTTCGATTCCACTATGTGCTCCTTAAGTTGACAATGCCGAAATACGAAAAACTTTATATATTACATTTCTCCATATTGTTAACATAAATTTTCCTTCAATCACATAGCAATTACACTTACATACACGGCAATTACACTTACATTTTAGCTTAAAACAAATCTGGCAGGTGGCATGATTGTCTGCATTGAACAGTAAAGGCATCGTTAAAAATAATTTATCTGCGCTCGTATTCTTGGTGTTATTAGCTGTTGTAGTCCTGCCAGTCGCGTACGCCGACTACCTTGACGCCGGTGCCTCGCACTACACGAACTACAGCTCCAACGTCACCGTTCGTGGCTGCATAAAGCTCGACAACGGCTCTGGCGTAAATAATGTCAATATGACAGGCATTCTGAACAGCTCTAACTTCAGCATCGTTTCTGATTCCTCGGGCTGCTTTGTCTTCAACCTCACCTCGCCGAACTCGACGGGGTACTACAATGTTTCATTATCGACAAATACATCAGTCATCAAGAATATCAGCGTATACATTTCCAATGTTTCCAGCGTTGTCATCAACTTTACAAGCACCAAGCCGCCATTCGCAAACGGCTCTTCGTTCCTTGCGAATGTGTCATTCAAGGGAACACTGACAATCACGCCAACGCTCGATATTTTCAATCCAAACAGCGGCATTTCTTCCGGCTGGACGATAAGCAACCTGACACCGCGAACCAATGCAAATTCTATTTTATACAATATAACCGTGCCGAGCAACGCCGAGGGCAGGTACGTGATGGAATTCGAGAACGGCGCGGGCGCTACTGTATTATTTGTTAAGTCGTCTGTCATCGCAGTAGCCAATACACAGGATTCTGCAAACTCGACGACAACAAGTTTCGGCCAGGGCGAGACGGTCGTGGTAGTCGGAAAGGTCCGTGACGATTCAGGCCCAATAATTACGGCGAGCGTCACCGCATTTATTACATCCCCTAATAGCACCGTTGTAAACATAACGTTAACGCATTCACCAGAAACAAACGGCACATACAACGGCACATTTTCAGGCACCACACTCCCGGGAGAATATACAATAGAGATTGTTGCAAACACGTCTACGAGGGTTGTCCGATCTACTTCAAGCATAACCGTGCAGAAACTGGAAGGGGTGCTTGACATTGTAAAGGACTTTTTCTTCGATTTCGGATCCGCTTCTTCATTTAGGGCGGGCGGTCCTGTCGAGTTCAACGCGCTTGTCTATAATCTAAGTGCGGATACGTTGCTCAACGGCAGCCTTGCAGGCGGCGGATCGAATGTGAATTGCACGTCTATATCAGTAACGCAGTTTAAAAACACGTTAAACGGAAGCACTGTCTCATCACCAACGCTCACAAGAAGCGTTAGTTTATTTTTGGGGCAAAACGTGTGCAAGATAAGATTCACAGCACCGTCTTCTGACGGCATTTATTCTATTACTGTAAATACAAGCGTAGGTGAAGGAGCGGCAACCACAGTTCTTGCGACCGGTTACTTCTCTGTGCAAAGCTACATCATGAAACCGAATCCGGTCTCCTCTATAGGGGGTGGAAATGAATTCCTTACATTCCTGATGCCAAACGACAACGCTACATTCGAGATAAGTGTAAGAAACCTTTCATCTAACGGGGCAGCGCTTGCCGGCAATTCGATAACGAACTTTAATGTCACAAAGATAACACCAATGTCATTCACAGGCGGCGGGCAATCGGATATAACAAATATACAAGTCCTCGAATATACAAACGGCACAGCCACGGCAAATCCCAAGCTCAAGATTGCTGTACCTGAAAACAGGACAGGGCCTCATATAATCGAGTTCAAGGCAACGGTGGCAGGGTCAACTATAATAGGGTCGTCGTTCTACTTTGCACGATACGTCGAAGGCTTTATATTCCCAGGAAGCTTTGGCGGCGGTTTTGGCGCAGGTCATGATGGCGGCGGCTTTGAAGGCGGGAGCTTCCGCTGCAGCGGTGTGCAGAATTTCACAGCCCGGATATATGACGTCCGCACGCGCCAGGCAGCAAGGAACGTTGCTTTCAATTCTATCCAGGAAGCACGCGAGGAATTGACAGGAAAGAGCGTAGCAAGCTCCCTCTCGATTGTGTCGTCAACAAGCACTGACAGCAACGGCGTAGGCAACGTTACACTAAACTTCACGGGCGCGATGTCAGGATTCCATTTTATGTTGATAAATATTACTACGAATGACGGCAAGTCAGACTCGCTGCCAGGCGGATTTGAGTGCCGCCAGCTCTCGTTCTTCCCCCAGTTACAGGCATTAGGGTCAAGCGGAACAGGCGGCTTCTTTGTCGCGCCTGCATCAGGCATAAATGTAACATTGAGCGGTATAAGGAACCTTAATACAGGCGCCCAGGTTTCAAACGGCACCGTAAATATATTAAGGCTTGAGAGCTTCGACCCAACAAAGGGCCCGAAGTTCATACCAGGCCTGTCATCGACATTCCTGCTCAGCAATGGCGCTGCGCAGTTTACATTATTCCCAGCAAACTTCTCAGGGTTAAGCGGCAAATGGTTCAACGGATTCAATAATTTCCGCATACAGGTCTGTGACAATTCGACGTCGCCACAGACATGCGATACAGGCTTCGGCGGATTCATGGTCGTCGCCTTCGACGCATTCCAGGACTTCATGGCGGGAGCATTCCAGACATCGCTTGTTACAGGCACTAATGTTACTTACAACATCATGGCCAGGACAAACGTTACTAATTTCACCGTTCAGATCGGAATGCCGTGGGAAGGCTCGCTGGTTGACGCGACGGTTGTCAACTTTTCGCTGAAATCAGACGGCTGGAACAACACAGGCCACACAGGCTTTGACAATTTCGAGAAATGGAATGTTACGTTCACCGTGCCGTCAAACCTGAGAAAGGGCGGCAACATGATAACCATCAAGGTCTATAATTATCTTAATGAAACGACAGACATCATGACATTCGGAACAGCCGCGACACTGTCTATATCTGTCCCTGATATGGAAGGCGTTTTCCCGTCAGAGTATTTTATTGAGGCGAACGTATCGAGCGCTGCCAACGTGAGTACCTTCTTGAGCACGTACAGCGTGAACCTTACAACCATAAACACGACATTTAATGTCAACTCAAAGTCGGGCAGGGTTTGCGTAGGCAGAACATTCAATACAACGCGGTTCGGGTTTATGTCGCAGACGGTTGTCTACTCGAATCTGACTAACACTACTTTTATTGTGATGGACAACTTGACCGCGAACAACTATGACACGCTTATAGTTAGTGTGAACGGGGGCACGCAGATCGGCGTGGTGCACGCAGGAAACCGCTCGCTGGCGTCGGCCGGATTTGGCTACCTGTATTTCATGAAATTAGATGGCTGCGAGTTCGGCTCAGTGTCCAACGCACAGATAAATGGCACCGGCTTTGGATCAGGCTTTGGTGGCCAGCACCAGGTCAATACAGTTGCTCAAATACCGTTTATCGTCCGCCGCGGTAGCACAGCCAAGGTAAATGTAACAATAGACGTCTTCCAGCTTGTGCAGCAGGAAGATTTCGGCGGCGGCCGTGGCGGCTTCGGATTCACAGGAACCCTGCCTGCAAGCAATTATGTTGCAACACAAGCAACCACAGATTCCAATGGCATGGCATTCCTGCGGCTGAATGTTTCAAGAGCCGGCCTATACAGCATTATCTGGAATTTCACAGACGGTGCCACTTCTGACACAGGTGACTTCTCAGAGGGCATCCCTATAGAGATAAAAGCCCTAAGGACAGAAGGCGGCATACTTACGGGAAATCATCCTTCAACCTTCCGTTCTATAACATTTGTAAAGAACTCGACAGAAACAAGAAATGCCACAATTCCAAACAGCCCTATCTACTCGGCTGTGTGGAATGAATCTTCGAGCGGCGTGCTGTTGAATGACGGAACAAATTACTATCATTACATGGCGCTGAGAAACGTAACGCAGTTAATACCGGGTGTGCCTTATACAGCCATACCTGGCGGCGCGTTCACAGAAATCGTTCTTGACAATGACGGCAACCTGAACACGAGCAGCATGGATGGCGGCGGCGACCCATTCGGGCCGCTGTATGGAAACTTCACCGATACATTTGGCTCTGACCAGCCAACCCAGCGAAATATAATGGGCGACAAGTTTACCGTGGACGGCACGCTGACCGTTGACGAGAACACCATAAGGATATTGATCGCCAATCCAAATTCATTCTTCAACACATACATATTCAACACAGGCAGTTCATTGCGCATGAATGTTAACGTTACTGTGCGTGCGTGCGCTTTCACATTTTCAAGGCCGTCAAAGCCTGTTATCGGCGCCAACGTTTCAAGCTTGATAACAAGAAGCTTCACATCCAGCGGCCCTCCGACAACAGAAAACCTCACGATGTATAATCCATTTACAGGAACTTCTGTAGCGTCTTTGCTCACAGGGCCGAGCGGATGTGCAACATTCAATGTTTCACGGACAAACGGATGGACAGCTGGATTTTCCAATGAAATCAAGGCCAGCATAACATCTTCAGGATCAACAGAACAATTTACAGTGGGCAGCGTAAGCGTTGGCTGTCCGCAATCGGTACCGTGCTATTAGGCGGGAAAGTGAATAGTTATGAATAAAAAGATAGTATCAGGTGCAAATTTTAGAATTGTAGGAGCAGTGTTTTTATTTTTCTTATTCGTGGTCGCCTATTCGCCCGTTGGGTTGGCACAGTCACAATGCCTTACAGACGTCTCGACAACTACGTCCACGTCCCGTGCGACTACTGGAACGAGCGTTACAATAACCGTAAGCACAACAGGGTCGTCGTGTACCATAAGCACGCTTGCGTTTGTGTCTTCGCCCTCTCTTACAATTAACGACCCTTCTAGCGGCCAATACGGCGGCTTTTCGGCGGGTACAACAAAATCATTCAGCATTACAGCAGGGACAAGCGGTACTTACAATTATTATGCGCAGGGAACCACAACGTCAGGGTCTGTCGACTCGACGTCACAGATACTGGAATTTGTTTCACCCAGCGATCTGACCGTTACAGCCTCGCCTTCATCAGCTAGCGTGACGTCCGGCAATTCATTTTCGCTTAGCATAAGCGTGCAGAACCCGCAGTCGAGCGGCGTGACAACGTCTTACGCGCTAAACCTGCCTTCGGGCCTTACAAGGAGCAGCGGCGACCCAGCATCTTCATCAGGTACAACAATCGACGCTTCAAGCACAAAAACACTTTCTTACACCGTACAACACAGCACGTGCTTTACAGGAAGCAAGACAATAACATTTGACCTTGGGAGCACATCAGGCGCTGCCTCTGTCAGCGTGACAGGCAATTCAAGCTGCACATCAGGAACAACCACCACAACAACACCCGGCGGAGGCGGCAGTACCGGAAGCAACGCCACAAGCACGGTAACCAAAGAGAACAGGACCCTGTCGGTCATTACACCAGGCGCAGCAGCCGTAACAAAATTCGCGAGCAAGGACCTTGGGATAAAAGAAATACAGATCGAGGTCAACAGCCCTGCGCACAACATCACCATAACAATCCTGAAGCTCGCCGGACAGCCTGCTTCAGTGACGAAAACTGTCACAGGAACAGTTTATCAGTACATTGATATAAATATCACAAACCTGAGCAGTGACAACGTGAACAGGGGAAAAATAAAATTCAACATCACAAAGTCATGGCTCACACAGAACAGCTTCTCCATCAGCGAAGTATCCCTAAGAAGATTTTCTGGCGGCAACTGGGAAAAGCTGGTGACATCGCTGTTGACCGAAGGTCCAGCAGAAGCTGAATACGAGTCAGTGACTCCAGGCTTTTCAACATTCGCGATCGTGGGTGAAAAAACCGTAACCCAGCCGACAACACAGCCGGTAACAAACGGCACAGCAGCTGCCTGCGGAAATAACGTCCGTGAGGGCAGCGAGGAGTGCGATGGATCAGACATTGCAGGTCAGACCTGTTCAACAAAGAACTTCCAGGGCGGTACACTCAAATGTACAGACTGCAAGTTTGACACAAGCGCATGCACAGGACAATTACCGCCAAGCTATTCGGCGCCGCAGACAGAAGCACCGGCTATACCGATTTCAGCTGAGGTAGTCTACATAATTGTGGTATTAGTAGTAATAGTTGGAATAGGGTACTGGCACTATCACCGCAATCCAGAGAAGAAGATACTCTCAGTCATGAAAAAATGAAATTTGTCATAATGTATCTATTTGTTCAGACAATGCCTTTACATCAATGCTTTTGTAAAGGTTTTCTAGCAAGAGTAAAGAAAAGTCCCCCAAAACAGTGCATCAAAATCATTTCTAAATTTTTTCTACACCTATCACCAGGAGAACAAGCCTGTCACCCGCCAGCGTCAGGTTCTTGTAGTTCATGCCCTGTACAAAAATTGTGTTATCGGCGAAGCTTACGGAATTGCCTGTGGCGCCTGTGTCAGGGCCTTTTATCCACAGCGTCAGTCCGGACAAATCCGGTCTTTCCGTCTCGTCAGTCGAGTTGTACCATTTGTCTCCGATAAAATAATAAGTGTTGAACCTCATCAGAACTCCTTCGTAAACAAAAAATGTCTGTATTTTTGTGACAATATTGTAGAGAACAACCTGAAAGTATTTGTTGTCCTCTGCGCTCGACCCGTCAAAAATAACATTCATATTACGACTCGAGAGAATCATGGTTCTTATCTCGTCTTTTTCCGTCACCGGGTATTTCAGCGCCTCCTTTATCGGGTTGGAAAACGAATAGACAACAGGATGGCCTGGTATCTGTACGTCTGTCTGTTCCTGCTGCTGGGTGCACCCGGCCAGGAAGACAACAAATGCCAGTAACAAAATAACTGAAGTCGCTTTCATTTTCAATCACACAAATGATATCTACGAAAATGACGCTTATAAAGTTATGGTCAATAAATTGTGATTTGTATGGATGCAATAATTCTTGCAGGTGGTCAGGGAAAAAGGCTCAGACCGCTAACAGACAATATGCCGAAGTGCATGATACCCGTTAATGGGAAGCCTATGATACAATACCATATCGATTGGCTGAGGACATACGGCATAAAAAATATCGTTGTTGCGTGCGGCTACAAATGGGAAGAGATAAAGAAGCATTACGAAAACAAACTGATTTATTCTGTAGAAGATGAACCACTAGGAACGGCCGGCGCAATCAAAAAGGCAGTGCAAAACATAGACGGCGAGGAATTCATCGTTGTAAACTGTGACGATATGAATAATGTCAATATAAACGAGCTCCAGAAATTAGGCAGTGATGCTATATGCATAAGCATGCTGCCCTCGCCGTTCGGTGTCGTTGAAGTAGAAGACGGATATGTAAAAAGCTTCAAACATAGACCTTTGCTGCCGCACTGGGTAAACATTGGCGTATATATTCTTAGCAAAAACCTGAATATTCCCGATAAGGGTGCCATAGAAGAACTTGTATTTCCAAAAATAAAGCTCAAGGCATTCTTTCACAAAGGCTATTGGGTGACTGTAAATACCGTAAAGGATTTGGAAGAAGCCGAAAAGAAATTGAAAGAATACGGGCTGTAGAAATGAAATATAGTGGATGACATTATTTTTCGTACAAAATAATGTCTCCATATATAGCAGTGGCATCATAATTTGTCTGAATATTTATGTCACATGCTATAATTAGGAATGTGAATGTTTACTGCGTCTGAATAGACCCTTGAACATTTCTAATATAAATATGCTCCCCATTTTTGGAGTCCTTACCCACCCGCTTTTCATGCCCAATACCGCCTTGAAGAATGCCAACATGTTTGTGAATGAAAGTATTACTCCAATAATGAAAGACGCTACAAATAGCTTAAAGAAGTCACCGAGCCTACCCGCACGGTAGATAGCTATTGTTCCTATAAAGACAAAACCCGACGTATAAAGGAACGTTATCAGAAACCGCGTAAGGTCAGACCACTGAAGGGGTTTTGGTGGTGTTAATATCCATCCGAGCTGGCCAGATATCGCGATCATAACAACTATCGGGGTCATAACATAAGAGGTGGTAAGAAATGTTATCATGCCCTTCTGGCTTACTGTAAAATTCTTGCTGAACAGGATCTGTCTCCAGTGTTCTACAAATACCCTCGTTATGCCATAAGCCCATCTTGTTTGTTGTCTGAGAAAGCTTACGAGCGTAAACGGAACTTCACCTGAAGCTACAAGATTGTGCATATAAACATGGCGGTATCCTTTCTCCAGAAGTACGACAGAAAGGTCTGCGTCTTCTGTTACGCTTTTATCATTCCAACCACCAGAATCTAGCAAAACACTTTTTCTTATGGCCCCGCCCGTCCCACAAAAGAATACTGTATTAATCCTGTTGTTTATAGGCATGATGCAGTTGTGGTAGATCATCAGCAGTACTCCTGCAAACTTTGATACAATGTTTGTGTTGTAATTTGTAAAGTCCATACGTGACTGCACAACGGCTATGTTCTTGTCTTTCACAAAAGGTGTAACGAGCTTTCTCAGAAACTTTCTGTTTGCTATGAAATCAGAATCAAACATGCAGATTATTTCTCCGTTCGAAAATGGAAGAATATGATTCAAGGCGCCTGGTTTATAACCGGTCCTTGTACCCCTTCTCACAACCCGTACACGCTTATGCCCCTTTACGTAGTCGTCAATTATTTTCTTTGTCGTCTCGTCTGTACTATCGTCAGCAACGATAATATGGTACTTGTCTTTTGGATAATCGAATTGAAGACATTTCTTTATGCATCTAACAGCTACGGGGTCGTTGTAAACGGGTATTTGTATCGTAACGGTTGGCAGGTCATCATCCCGAACCCTTGAGAATTTATATCGCGGCAGGGAAACAAAAATAGCCGTAAAACCAAGTATATAATAAAATATAGAGAAGAATATTATGGGGATTAGCAGTGTCTGATAAATTATCAGGTTAATGATGTACGCTTCCATACGCAATCTTCCGCACCCAATATCTATGCACAGGAAATATTTATCTCCCGGCAAATTATTTTGTTTAAAGTTTCGTTGTTTGTAAATCCAATATACGTCTCGTTGGAGATTACCAGCGACGGCGATATCTGGATATTATGGCTTTTTACAAACAGTTCAACTAGGCTGCTGTTTATACCCTTGTCTACCGCATATATAAGTATCCGGTCCTTATCCAGAGATTTCACATATTCTAGTATGCGTTCTTGATCTTTACATTTTTCACAAGGGAACGAATAGTAGTATAGAATTGGTATAGAATTTGTTTTACAATTTTCATTTATAGAAGACATCAGTATCCATGCCCTTATAGACAGCGAACTGTAGGTTTCTTTCATTAAATCGAATTCCTCGCCCTTCTGCCCGTTTTGTTCAAATTCTCTTATTTTATTGGAGGCCGATTCAAGTTTTAGGGCTATATTCGACGATAGAGATTTCAGAATAGCGCAGCTCTCCTTGCCACGCAGCGTAAGCATCAGAAGTTCTTGCTGTTGGTTTTCTATATCTGATTTTATAGAGGCAAGATCCAGGTTGATCGATTGCGAAATCGATGATTGTATAAAAACGCCTGTAAATATACCGGCTATATAAATTATAAGAGAAATTACACCCGTGGCGACGTATATAATTTTCATATTTTTCATTAGTATCTGTTTAGAGTATGTATATTGTAAACTTAAGAAAGCAATTTCACGATTATAGCCGACAGAACGTAAAGATAGACGATGTGCGCACTAAGCAATACAGTACTGCCAAAATCATCTAGTTTATAGTTCCAGTAGAAATAGAATATTGGATAGTTTACAATAAGCCCCAGAAACGAAATGAAATTGCTGAAATATAACAACAGTAGAATTATTATTGTCCATTTCGTTGGCTTCAGAAACGATATAAGCACGTTCTGCTTCTTTGTCTTTTTTGATCTGGTTCTTTCACCTTTCATTTTCTGACACCTATGTCTACCGCTATACCTTGTACACCTTTATGTCGTGCTTGTCAAACACAACCGAAAATCCGCTCAGGCAAGTCATATTTCTTCTCTCGGCAAACCAATCTTCCATGTATACGTATTGTATTCCATAATTTTTAGGAACAGTGCAATTGGAATAGAACGTGTATAGTTCTTCAAGTCGTTTATTGACGTTCGGGGCGTATTCCGCGTAACCGTCTATAAAATTTCTTCTCTCGGCTATGCCAGGTATCCAGTGCCCCCACATCCAGTCCGTCAAAATAGTGGCATTTTCAGGCGTGTTGTTCTTTATCCACAAAAAAGCCTCGGTTTGCTGCTGTATTGGATAGTCATTCGCAAAGAAAAGTATTCTATGAACGCCGAAAGTTAATGTATAAACGACAAGAATTATAAGCAATATTACAAAGTATTTTTTATTAATTCTTTTATTCAGGTATGTAAGCCCTTCAACAACAATTATTGCAGCTACGAATGGGAGGTATATAAAAAATCTCTCGAAAACCAATGTCGCCAGGAATATGAATAGTATCCAAAATCTCAAGAATTTACTCCTCGCAGCAAAAAACCCTATGATCGATAGTATAGCTATTGCAGAACTGAGCGCCCCGCGATTATTAATTTCCCATATGTAATTTTCTAGTGTTGGTGATTCTAAACTGAGCCTACGTTCTCTGTAGTCATCGTGCAGGGCATTTTTATCAGGAAGCCCATACTGAAGCAAGAAAGGCCCGTACCATATAAGCGCTATAAGGACAGATACGGCAACGATTTTCAAGTAATCACGATAAGAAGCATTATTAGGTCTGTTTGATTTTTTCTTTATACTTTTTTCGCCAATGAAATAAAATAAAATGATAATCAGGAACACGATTGCGGGCTCAAAGTGAAACAAAAAAGAAATTCCCAAAAGTATGCCAGCACTAAGAATGTTTTTGTTACCATCAGTTTTTCTCATTACCAAATACAGCGCAGCCAGGCCGAGAGCTACGCCGGGCGCCCTTGTCGAAATATGTGAATTAACGAATATCGTTGCTGGTATAAAAACCAGCAAGACCGTTGCGAGCAGCGCATAGTTTTCCTTTGCAAATTTTTTTGCTATTAGATAAAAGAAGACGATGCCAACAGCCCCAAATAGCGATACGAAAAAGACAGTGGCAAGCTTTAGACCAATTACCATCCCCAGAAGTGCCATCCCAAATGAAAACAGCGGCTGATACGTATACGGTCGTCCGCCGTAACTCAGCGGGTCGTACCAGTCGAATGTGCCGTCAATTATATACTGTGAAATTCTGGCGTGCATAAACGTCGGAGTGCCTATGTACGTTGGATTTTCATTGTAGTACCACCTAAGCAACGTCGGTGAACTGAACACAGCAAACGCCAGAATGAGCAATAAAAGTATTCTCAATTTCTGGCCATTTCTTTGTCTTGACATGCGATTCCACATATTATGAAGCCAGATTAACTTTGATGCTTAAGATTTTATAGTTAAGATTCAATGTGTCATTATGAAAAAGAAAAATAGTTATACTTATATTGTTCTGGTTGCCATATTCTTTGCAGCCCTTTCTATCCGCCTATTGCCTGTCGTGACCTATGACAATCCCATAGGCATAGACGCCTACTATCACATACGCATAACAGAATACACGCTCAGCAACGGCCTTATGGTATATGACCCACTGTCTTTTGGCGGCAGGCAGCACCTGTACCCGCCAGGAATGCACGTCATGCTTGCGGCGTTCTCGATTTTGTTTCAAGCTCCGGTAGAAATTGTCGCGCAAATAATCCCTACGATTATAGGCGCGTTTAGCATTGTGCTCGTATTCCTGATATCAAAAAAAATGCACACCGATGATAAAATTGCGCTGTTGTCGGCATTTTTGCTTGCATTTGTTCCTGTTCACATATGGAAGACTTCAAGCAACGTTCTGACAAGCGCTGTTGATATGACAATCTTGCTTGCGGCTGTTTATTTCCTGCTGAATAAAGACTATCTAAAATATCTGCTCTCTGTTTTGATACTTGCCATATTTTCGCCGTTCATAGCGTTTTTTGCAGTTCTGCTCGGCGTGTCCGGCACTAATATTCTTGAAAAAGGCACAAGATACAGGAAACTAATATTTGGCGTCTTTATTGCCGCACTCATATTTTTTGTTGCACTGTTCCCTGTTTTTGGTTCTGTGTATGTAACAAAGGATTTGCCGCCAGAATTGAGCAGTGATATGTACTCAAAAGACCTGTCGACACTCATCAAGCTAAATCCTCTGCTCATTCTGGGAATTCTTGGAATAATCAAGGCGAGGCGAGACCCACGAATTCGAAGGACGACGAGACTTGATGCGACTAATCTTTTCGTTTTCTGGGTTCTCGTCAACACAGCACTTATTATTTTTAATTTTATCGAAACCGACAGGGGATTGTTTTATCTGGCAGTGCCGCTTTCGATGTATTCTGCTTATATTTTGCTAACTGCGAATTTTGCAGTATATAAAAAATTAAAGACCCTTGCGCTGCTGTTTGTTGTTTTCTTAAGCGCATACATAGGATTTATGTCGCTTGGTGGACTTTCGTGGAGCGCTGTTTCCCATGATGAGAGAGACGCACTTCTGTGGATAAGGGACAATACGCCTGAGAATTCTACTGTACTAGGCACATTGTTTGAGGGTCATTGGATATCCGGGATAGCCGAGAGAAGGAATGTTATCGATGGAAATCTTATTGGCGCGCCGCAACTGAAAGAAAGGTTTGGCGATGTGAAATCTATCTATACTACAATGGACGAATCTCTCAGGCAAAGTTTGATTGAAAAATACGGTATCGACTATATATTATTCTCAGGCTGGGCTTACCAGCTTGGCGGCAGTCAAGAAAATTTTGCGTATGCCACCGTATTCCAGGAAGGCATCGTAAGGGTGTATCAGGCAACATAGTAAAATTTACACGCACGTTATGCCTAATATATTTATTCCGTGCGCTATCAGGAACGCGAACGTCACAGAAAAAGAAATGCCAAGGAATACGCAGAGATAAAAGACATGCTTTTTGAGACCCAATACGCGGCCGATGAATGCACCCGTGTAAGAGCCTACGCCGCTCAGCGGGAGGCCTATGAGTATCAGAAGAACGACGTATCCGTATTTTGAGAACCACTTCTCGAATTTTTTTATCCTGCTGTTTACCCTTCGCTCTATAAAGTTCTCGACTTTCACAGGAAGCTTGTAGTTATCGATTATTTTTATAAAAGCCATGACGGCAAGAAAATTCATTATTATTGCCAATGGCACAAGATGCACGGCATTGCTGCATATGAGGTACGCGCTCGACCACATTGCCTCTATGCCAGGGACGGCGGCAAGCAGAATGACTATAATATCATTTACCATATATTCACCGTTTCAAATATTCTTTGATGAGGTAGAAAGCGACCCTCAGGCTCTGCGTAATTGGCATGCCGCTGTAGTCTTTGTAGCTAACGTCCACAGGCACGTGCTCTATTTTCATGTTCTTTTTTGCAGCTTTTATCAGCATTTCAGACTCGAATTCATACCTGTTTTTGCGCAGGTCCAGCGCCTCAAAATCCTTTTTCCTTATAGCCCTCAGGCCGCACAGGGAATCCCCGAGGTCTGATTTTGTTATTCTTCTTACCAGAGAATTAGCAAACCTGTTGGCAAATTTTCTCTGGATCGGTATGGCTTTTATTGTTCTCTTCCCTACAACAAGGTCGGAATCACGAAGCTTGACCAGAAATTTAGATATATTGTTTGGTGACAGCTGCCCGTCGGAATCGATGAAAACAAGATTCTGGAATTTTGCATTGTCAGCACCAATCCTGCATGCGTAGCCCTTTCCCATGTTTCTTTTCAGACTTATGACACGGGCGTACTTTTTTGACACATCTGCTGTCCTATCCGTAGAGCCGTCATCCACAACTATGATATCGTAGTTGTCCAACGACACTATGTTCTTGAGCACGTGCCCTATTTTCTTTTCTTCGTTGTAGGCTGGCAAAACAATCGTTGCTTTTTCCATTAGATAATCATCGAATTAAAAGCACTTATAGAATGAAAATACATGCTCTGTAGAAAACCTATGCAAGAGCATCGACGTGAGAGGCATTGTCCGAACAGATAGACGCACTTCGTGCGTCAGTTTGTTTCAATGCCTCTAGCTGACCCATACGTCAAGAGACGTATAGGTCTACGTCGATGCTCTTTATCGAGCATTTCTACAGAGCTAAAATACAGTCATTCTAGATACTTCAGCAAAACAGTTGC
Organism: uncultured archaeon; assembly: GCA_964373255.1. Taxonomy (GTDB): domain Archaea; phylum Aenigmatarchaeota; class Aenigmatarchaeia; order GW2011-AR5; family GW2011-AR5; genus JACPVU01. Next base: position 23,364 of record CAYJTG010000002.1, on the reverse strand, counting down.
GTAGCTTCCTTTTGGAAGCGTGAAGTGCAGCAGCATATTATTTCCAGATTTATCGTACCTTAAATCTGAAACGTTTACGAAAGCATCCCTCACGCCACCAGTGCAGCAGATCCGCAATTCATCTATACGAAAATCCTTCTGCGCAATGCATTCTTTCTTTGCTATGCGCGCTGTTATTTTGTCGATAGGATTGTTCGTAAGTTTTGTCGTATAGCCAAATAAAGAAACCGCGCCGAAGAAGGATTTTTTGTCGTGTTTCATATACGTTTTTAGCGCTTCATTAAATATCCACGACTGGTATGCGTTGATAAAAAATTTGATTTTCCTTTTTTCAACGCCGCTGATACCATAAGAATCTTTCAGATAGTTCGCATTAATCAATTTTAGCGCTTCTGAAAATCTTCTTTTTACAATGAGCCTTCCGATTGTGTGGTTATTGCAATATTTTCCAAACCTTTGCGGGCCAAAATAGTTCGGAAGCCCATATTTTTCCACGTTTTTCGCTATTGTCTTTATCTCCAAATTTCTGCAATCATGAAGTTTTATTGCAAATTTATTGCCGGTCAGGTCGCCGACGCCTATGTGCCTGTTTGTCTTGCGGATTTCTTTCAGTTCTATTCCGTCTAGTTTGATGCTGTCTACTTGAACATTTTTTATCGTCACGTATTGTTTTGTCACAGCAAACTTGTCCTTCAGGCCCGCGTAGCCTATGTCGATTTTTTTGATATTTAGTTTCTTGCAAATTTTATTTATAGCCGAAAGTGTTGTTGCGTTTCTCTTGGTCAATAGGCATAGTGAATACGGGCCTTTTACAGTGCTTACACCACCTTTTGTCCTTTCAAACCTCTGTAGAAACTTCCTGTCTATAACCTCTTCCACGCCAAAATCCTCAGGCGTTTCTATTGTGCCTCCTGCACCCTTTTGCTTATCCCAGAAATAGTATTTGATACGTTTCATTATCAACAATCTACAATATTTTTAAATGCCCTGTTATTTTGTTTATCCTTTTCTCTTCGTCAGGCCCTATCGCCATAACCGTTATCGTCCCAGGCTCCAGCTGTGTGAGGCCGGCGTCTGTGATCAGTGATGTAGGAATTTTTGCGCTGCTGCACTCTTTTTTTATTTTCATGAGTTCTTCAAGATCCTTTACCTTCAGGACGACTTTTTTCTGGCCGCTTTCTTTCCATGCATCGACAACAGTTTTTTTTGCCTTGTCCAGCACAGAAACAGAGGCATGCGCGCACTGCGCAGCTATCTTGCCTTTGCCCATCTTGAGGTCGTTTCTTACGATTATGATTTGTTTGTACATAGTGATACAGATATTATGATACCTTTGCGAATTTAAGTATTCTGACAAAATTAAAAGCATGATCGACGCAGCATTTTTTATAGGGCTTGTCAATACATTCGGTTACCTTGGAGTTTTTATTGCGTCATTCATAGGATCCGCGTCGGTATTCCTGCCGCTGCCTTCGTTCTTGTTTGCTGTTGCCGGTGGCGCCCTTCTTAATCCATTCCTCGTAGGCGTTGTGGCAGGCCTTGGATCAGCCCTCGGGGAGCTTGTAAGTTATGCAATTGGCTACGGACTTCACATGGGCCACAAAAAATTGAGAAAAAATAGGTCAGACACAGAAAAGAAATGGGCAGGCACGATCAAAAAATGGTTCCACAAAAAATACGGGCCGGTTATAATATTTATCTTTGCAGCAACTCCATTACCCGACGATATCATTGGATTATTCTGTGGCGCAATAAAGTATGACTTAAAAAAATTCTTTATACCGCTGTTGCTAGGGAAGATTATTCTCGGCCTCTTTCTTGCGTACGTAGGGCTTTTTGGCTTGTTCACACTCAGCCTTTTCTGACGTTTACCACGGATGCTTTTTCAGCTTCAGCGAATAAGCTACAACATTCGTCCCGGTATGGATAACGGGCGTAATAACGATCAGGACAAGTATCGTGTAAAGAGGCGGAAAATATAGAACGCCCGCAAACAGAATTGCAAATACAAGAAATCCAAGCTGGTCCATCAAAACAGCAGGCTCGCCAGGCTTGACTCCTATTCTCCTCTTTATGAATGAGCCTGCCATGTCGCCAACAAGCGCGCCTACGCTTAATAAAATCACGGCGGGAAATGAGAATTGAAAGAGCCCGTAAGAAGAAGGTACCGTGCTGTATAAGTTCATTTGAATAGAACCGATAATTATTCCAAACAAAATGCCTGCTATTGTTCCTTCTACTGTTTTGCTGCTGCCCAATACCCTGCTCTTGCCAAAAAACCTTCCACGGTCAACAGGTATCTTGCCCCTGACTACGGTCGGGAATGCATTTGCGCAGTATGCAGGCCAGATGAACCACAGCGCCTGCAACAGTACCAAAACCACGCTCATGGCTAAATCTTTGGGGGTAAAGTATAAATGTCCGAGGATTGAATTCCATTAAAGTATGATGGTCGACGTGAGAGGCATTGAAACAAACTGACGCACGAAGTGCGTCTAACGGTTCAGACAATGCCTCTAGCTGACAGTTGCAGAAAACGAAGTTTTCTGAACTCTTGGAAAGCTTCGCTTTCCACAGATATACGTCAACAGACGTATATGTCTACGTCGACCATCATCATACGAATATGGAATTCAATCATGTTCGAGCGCGATAAAAATTTTTATATCCATCCAATGTAAAATGGCAGCAAAATAAGTCCAATTATAACAGTTATTACAACGCCTTTTCTCCAGGCATTTATGCTTTCACGAAAGAAGCTGTCAGAATTTGTCTTGCCAAACAAAACCCTGAGATAAAATATAGAGCCTGTCATCAGCACTAATGCGTAGAGGGGCATGTAGACAAGGACCGCAATGATAAAAATGCAGAATGATGAGACCGAGAGAAATTTTATAAGGCTGAACGTTTTTTCGTACCCTATCGATACTGGAACTGTTTTGAAGCCGGACTTCTTGTCGGCACCCATGTCCCTTATTTCCTGTGTCAAGTCCACGACAATTGACAAAATGAATATGACGATAGTGAACATAATTATTTTCAGGTCGATTCCTGAATTGGTAGTATAAGGTATGAGAATAAAAAGTGCAATGAATGCGCCGTGAGAAAGCAGTCCTGGAACGCCTTTCTCTTTTAGTCGGAAAGGCGGTGATGAATAGGCGTAGAATATAAAATAAAGAATAGTTACTAGAATAAACGTCTGCAAAGTAAGAAATAAGGCGCCTATCGTAAACATCAGTATTGAAATAAGTGTGCAAAATGCGCCTGCTGTGCGCTTTTTCACAATACCCAAAGATATTACATTTTTTGTCTCGGTTTTTAATTTGTCAAATCGCGCGTCAAAGTAATCGTTAATAGAAAACCCAAATGCTGCGGTTAGCGCAAGCACGGCCAAAACAGGTATCAGAGATCCATAATTATCCGGCACAGACAGAAAGAACCCAAAGATGGCAACCCCGATGTAGTACATCCAGTCGTCTACTCTAGTAAGCCTTACAAGAATTTTTATTATGTTCATCTATGTTCATCTATGTTCATCTTATTGCTCCATATTCGATCTTCGACACGTCCTTGTAGAACTTGTTCTTGTTCAGAAAGTATTTCAGGTAAATTTTTGAGTAGCGCTTTATAAGGCCCCACCCACCCCATTCATCCATGCGCCTTGTCGATGTAAAGACGCACGTGTCCTTGCAGAACTTGAATTTTCCTATCTTCCCCAAGCTTAACGCAAACTCGTGGTCTTCCATGACTTTTAGCTTTTCGTTGAACCCGCCAGCAGCGTTGTAAGCGTCTTTTCGGGCTGCGATGCATATGCCGGGCGCGTGCGGCTTCTTCAGGTAGTTCGTGAGCAGCTCGACAAGGTTGTTGCTCATGTTGTATACGACCTGCTCCTTCCATGAATTTGTGAATGCGTATATAGGGCACGTCAATCCGACGAGATTTTTGTCTTTGCTGAAATTCCTGTCTACGACGTCAAGAATGGTGGGAAAAACTATGGTGTCGGCATCGATGAACAAAATTATATCCCCCCTTGCGGCCTTTGCGCCTGCATTCCTGCCGAAGGACGCTGCGCCTGGTGTCGCCTTGACGACCCTGCACCCGTATTTTTTTGCTATTGATGCAGTCTTGTCTGTCGAACAGGAATCAGCCACGATTATCTCAAACGGCCTGAGCCTTTTTATATGAAAGAGCGTCGGCTCAATGTATTTTTCCTCATTGAGGGCTGGTATCACGACGGATATTTTGTTTTTCATAGTAACGTCTTGATGTAATTTTGCAGATAGGCTTATTAAACTAACTGCTATACTATTGAAAGCAAGAATTGACTGTGTCAACTTAAGGGTGGTTAGCTGTTGCTAACCACCCAGAAAAGGTTGTTGCCAAAGCAGATAGACGCACTTTAGTGCGTCAGTTTGTTTCAACAACCGTTAAGTTGACACAGTCGCAAGAATGAGATGAAAAAATATGAAGATGTTCCTGTTTTTTATCATAGGCGTTCTGCTTGCCGTAGGTGTGGTTAACTATTTCGGTTTCCAGGAGTTCATAACGACCTTGTCTTCAAGCAACACGACACTTTTTTTTGTTGCGATACTCATACAGCTTTTAACGCTTGTCCTTCTCAGCGTAAGATCGTTCATTCTTATAAGGGAACGCGGGTACATCACGTTCTGGCGGACTTTCAAGATCACGATGGCCGGTCTTTTTGTGAGCCTGATAACGCCAATCGCAAAGATAGGCGGCGAGCCCCTCAAAATATATCTGCTTAAGGAAAATGTCGGAACGCCGAATGCCACTGCGGCCATATCTATAGACAGCATCGTCGATATAATCGTCTCACTCTTTGTGGTATTTTTCACGCTTTTGTTTTTCGCAGGCGATCTGGGAGCCCAGGTATCCTCAATATTTATAGCGTTTCTTGTGGTCTCCTTTCTCGTGATTTTGTTTGTTATGAAAATACTTCTTACGCCACGGTGGCTGAGGAAAATAGTTGAGTGGATCACAAGAAAGATTGCAAGGTTTCAGAACGTCGAGGAAAAGGATTACGCAAAAATGTTTTATAGTGCCTTGAACCTGATGATCAAAAACAAGAGAATGATGTGCAAGATAGTTTTCATAACTGCGCTGACAAAGATTTTTGAGTTCCTGCGGCTCTTTGTGGTATTTCTTGCCCTGGACATTTTTCTCCCATTGAACATGGTTTTAATAATATGGTCTGTAATCCTTGTTCTTATGTTTTTACCGTGGCTTCCGGGCGGTCTTGGCCTCCTTGAGTTCGGTGCAATAACAGCCATAACGTTTTTCGGAATCTCACAGTCGGTAGCAACCTCAGCCGTCATCCTGGACAGGTTTGCATCATTCTGGTTTACGCTTATCATTGGCGTACTAAGCGTTTATGCACTGAAAAGAGGCGGTGACCTCGCATCGATAAAAGATATAGGAAAGAAGGTGCGCGCAAGCAAGCCTAAAATCAGACGTAGTGCCCCCGCCGGGATTTGAACCCGGGTTATAAGGTCCGCAACCTCATGTACTATCCAAGCTATACTACAGGGGCGCAATCCATTCTAATTTTTCTTTAAAAAGGTTTTTATAGAAGATTTAGAAGATATTATGAACCAAGTAAAGAATCTGGAAATATTATAGCTTGGTTCATATATAGCTCACAAGAAAATAATATATTGTTTGTTTTCTTGTAGAGCTATAAATAGGAATAAGATTTGTATGAGATGTACGTCGTGCAATGTCAACCTTTTGTCAGAGGACAACTTTACCAGGTTTAAATGCCCCTCTTGCCTGGAAACAGAAGTAATACGGTGCAAGAGCTGCAGGCTTCATAGCCGAACCTACGCCTGCACAAAATGCGGCTTCAAAGGGCCGTAATAAATAATTAATGTGATCCAAATAAAGAATCAGGATATAAAATTTGGATCACAGTACTGTGCACAAGGAATTTGGTATACAGGTTCATTTCTTGTAGCACATTATTGTAATACTTATGAAAGTGTTTTATTCCCGTATACACAACAAAATCGACCATCAGATATATATTCAGTACAGAGGAGTAATCTGGAAGAAACAACCAAGAGGTAAATTCTTTTACAACCCTACAAAACAGGCCGTTAGCAGGGCAGAAAAGCGCTTGTCGTACGGCAAATTATCTGAGTTGAATGCCAGCGATGCACTGGTCGATGCCGCTGTTGCCGAGGGAGAGGCGTACTGGAAAGAGCACAACGAAAGAACATCTCCCGAACCCAGCAAGAAATTCAAAAGCGCGGCAAGAGAGCTCTTTGAGTCGGTTAATATAAAATAATTAATATAAAATAATATTTGAAGACGAGGTCTTTGAGATCTGATGTTCTTTTAGGGTTCTCCAAGACCTTAGATAGTATCTCCGAAAGTGAGGTATACGCCTCTTGGCGTATACCTCGGTAGAGGATTACTGCCAACAGGCAGTAATCCAACTTTCGGAGATACTGTTAGACAAACTGAAGCATCTTCGATGCTTCTATCTGTTTTAAGAAAAGGAGATTGGAAATGGGTCTTGTTGCTGTCACGTTCAAGATAATGCCTGAAAATCCGGACACAGATTTGAATAGCATAAAGAATGAAATAAAAAGCGCCGGGAATGTAAGGGACATAAAGGAGATCCCGATAGCGTTCGGCATAAAGATCGTCGAGGCGTTGTTCGTTTTCGAGGACAAGGAAGGCATCGGGTCGATCGAGCAGAAGCTGCGCTCGATTCCTGGCGTCGCCTCTGTTGAGTCCGGCGACGTTACATTGTTGTAAAAATAATTTCTAAGAAGTCGTTTTCTATAGATCCTCCTTTGGTGTTTTATACCACTTTACTTTTTCATTGCGAATTATCTTGAAAAATGCATCTATAACATTGGCCCATTGCAGAACACCTAACAATATGAATGTGACAGGGAAATAGATTACATCCTTTTTCTCAAGATACATTACCACAGAGATCAGCATAATTATCATACCAAGAAAAAAGACGTAAAAGACGTGCGAAAGACCTGTGGCCGCATAAATAATCAGCGATAGAAGCGTTATGCACGGGACGCCTGAGATAAAGAGCATAGACGGCAGAACTATGAAAAGCTCACTCGGTGTTAGGTGTTTTGAAACATTCCCTATTTCATAAAAGCTCCCGGCTATCCACCTTCTCTGCTGCTTGAAATACCACGATAATCTGTCAGGAACCTGCTCATAGCATTTGGCGGCAACAATTCGCGCCATCTTGCCTTTCTTATAAAGCCGCCAAGAAAGATTTAGGTCCTCTGTAATGACATTTCTGAAACCGCCGATTTTTTTCAGTTCTTTTTTGTAGATTATGTAATTCCTTCCCGGAACTATGGCCGTGTTAAGAAATCTGTTTATTATCTTTTCGACAGAATTCAGGTAAGCAGTCTCTATACGGCCAATCATTACCAAAAAATTGTTTTTGTTTTCTGGAATGTTTGTTCCGACAACGGCATAATAGTTTCTATCAAGGGCGCGAACAAGATGCTTGAGGGTATCTTTCTCTGGACGTGAGTCTGCGTCAAGCACATAAATTATTTCTCCCCTGGCTTTTGTTAAAGCCAGGTTAAGCGCGTGAGCCTTGCCTTGTGGTGTTTTTTCAACCACGACTTTATCAGCGTATCTCTTTGCGATCTTTGCCGTTTTATCCGATGAACCATCTACAACCACTACCTCGTACCTCGGATAATCGATGTCTTTAAGCGCGATTAGCGTTTTTTCTATGACCTTTTCCTCGTTGCGTGTAGCTATGAGTATGGACACAAAAGGCAATTTTTTTCTGTCTGCATGTTTTCTATAAGGCTCGATAAGAAAAACCACGCCTGCAATATACGCGATTGAAACCAAGATAGAGAGCAGAAGCAGGAACACCATATAACTATAATCATCAAAGCCGTATAAATCCCTTTTAACCTTTTCTCAAGAAAATATATCTGATATTTATGAGTGACATCCACGAAAAAATATACTCCACGTTCTCGGCCATCGCCTCTTCGCTTGGCTACAACGAGGTGCACGGACGCATCATATCAGCCTTGCTCGTGTCCGAAAAGCCTATGTGCCTCGATGACCTAGTGAAATCGACAAGCTATTCAGCTGCTTCTATATCCCTGTCGCTGGATCTTTTGGAGCTTGTCGGCGTTGTAAAAAAGTTCAAGAACCGGGGCGACCGAAAGCTGTACGCAAAGCTGGACGGCGACCTGATAGAAGGGTTGCGTAGTGCGCTGCTCATGAAGCTTCACAAGGAAATAAACAGAACGCTGAACGAATTTGATGAAATGAAAAAAGACGAGAAAAGCAAAAGGACTATAAAGACCATGGAGAAGGAAGTCCGCAGGCTTCGTGATTACGTAACGCGATTATCAAAGGTTCCGATACCTAAAAGGTAATCATTTCCTGAATTCTTCTTCTGATATGCCTGCCTGACGTATTATAGATTTTAGCGTTCCTGTGGGAACTTCCTTGTGATCAGGTACGATCGCAATGAAAACTTTATCAGGCGTGACTTTTTTCATTTTTACGTGAGATCCTTTTCTACCAGCTATAGAAAACCCCTTCTGAGAAAGAATTTTCATGATTTCACGGCCCGACAGTACGGGTAGTCTTGCCATTCCTTATTACCTCGATAGAAGTCAGGGTCAGTGAAACATCTGCAGAAGGTACAATCGCATCTTCATCTTCCAAATAAAGCTCTATAGCCTCTTTAAGATTACTGCGGGCTTCCTCAATCGTTTTGCCGGAACTCGCGATATCTAATTCTGGGCACCAAGAAGAATATAACTTACCCTCTTTAGTTATTACAGCATCAAAGTGCATATATTTCACCTACAATTAAATAAGCAAGAAGTGTTATTAAAGATTTGTATAAAGGAGGCACTGTCAACTTAACGGCTGTTGAAACAAACTGACGCACTAAAGTGCGTCTATCTGCTTTGACAACAGCCTTTTCTGGGTGGTTAGCAACAGCTAACCACCCTTAAGTTGACAGTGCCTATAAAGGAAGTCACACAGCTTTTTGACTTTTTCTAAGTAAATATATAAGGGAAGGTGGATTGAATTCCATTAAAGTATGATGGTCGACGTGAGAGGCATTGAAACGAACTGACGCACGAAGTGCGTCTAACGGTTCAGACAATGCCTCTAGCTGACATATACGTCAACAGACGTATATGTCTACGTCGACCATCATCATACGAATATGGAATTCAATCGGGAAGGTGTCTTGTCTTATGGGCGTATCGCTTTCAAAGATTGTAGATGGCAGAGAGATAGGATTAGAGGACCTGTTCGACAAGAAGATAGCCATAGATTCCTACAACTGGCTCTACCAGTTTCTTTCCATTATTCGCCAGGCGGACGGCACGCCTTTGAAAGACAGCAAGGGCCGCGTAACTTCACACTTATCAGGGCTATATTATAGGACACTCAAACTGCTTGAGGCGGGCGTAAAGCCTATCTACGTTTTTGACGGCAAACCGGTCGAATTCAAGAAAGAGACCACAGAAGAGCGTCGCAATGTCAGGGCCGAGGCGCTGCGCGAATGGGAGAAAGCCTTGGAAAGAAAGGATTACGAGGCCGCCAAGAAGTACGCCCAGCAGTCAGCCACCGTAACAGATGAAATTGTTGAGGGCAGCAAAGATCTCCTGTCAGCTATGGGCATTCCATACGTGCAGGCGCCGAACGAGGGAGAGGCGCTCTGCTCTCTGATGTGCAGAAAAAACGACGCATACGCCACATCATCGCAGGACTTTGATGTTCTTTTATTTGGAAGCCCGCGGCTTGTGAGAAACCTGTCGATAAGCGGAAAGAAGAAGCGCGGGAAAGACTATGTTATCATAAACCCGGAAATGATACTTCTGGACGACGTGATAGAGAAGCTCGGCCTGAATCACGACCAGCTGATCATGCTTGGCATTCTTGTCGGCACAGACTACAACCCTGGTGGCGTGCCAGGCTACGGCCCGAAAAAGGCGCTGCAAGCAGTGAAAGAAAAGAAGACAGTCGATAAGGTATTTGAAAATGTCATCTGGGACTTTTCTATAACGCCGAAGGAGATTTTCGATTTCTTCAAAACCCCGAAAACAGCTGATTACAAGATTGAGTTTCGCGAGATAGACGAAGAAAATGTCACCCGCCTGCTGTGCGACGAGCACGATTTTTCCCAGGAGCGTATAGAAAATGCACTGAAAAAGCTCAAGGAATCAAAGAAGGCGCAGTCCTCGTTAAGCAGGTGGATATGAGTATATTTAAGTCGGGCACCCACAGCGCCTTCCACAGGCTCCGCTGCGGGTTAAACCTGTTGTAGCATCGAGACCATTCCGTTCACACGCAACAGATAACGCCTGATCAGTTGTAGCCGCTAATGGTTTATAATCTCTAATGATTATCGTATCAGCAGAGCCACTGCAGCCGTTCGATAGCCATAATTGACATCCCGTATTCAATGCCTGCAAATCATTTATTGTCTGGAAGCCCTGCCCTGTCTGTGATGCAAAATAGGCTGCTACAACAACAAGAACAAGTACGGCTATCGCAATGAGAACTATCATATTTAATGGAAGCTCTAGTCCTTTTTTCATTGCAACAACCTCGTCCTGCTTTTTATTATGGGTCGTCGGATATAAATACTTTTGCGGATTTTATGGCGGCACTGTCAACTTAAGGGTGGTTAGCTGTTGCTAACCACCCAGAAAAGGCTGTTGTCAAAGCAGATAGACGCACTTTAGTGCGTCAGTTTGTTTCAACAGCCGTTAAGTTGACAGTGCCTTTTATCGCTATGAATTTAGTTTAATATTACGACCTTTAGGTCGTTCATATTACTTCTAAATTCATGCGAATCTGCAAAGAAGCAGAGCTTCTTTGAGATCCCGAAAAGCTTTGCTTTTCGAGGAAATACTTCGGGCTTTAGCCCGAAGATATTTATGGCTGTTTAAAAACTTTGCCGGTATCAGATTATACAGGGGCGTTAGCAATGTTAGAACCACAGCGACCAAGGAGAGAGCGCAACAGGGAAAACGACAACATGGTTTTTATCGGAAAAAAACCTACTATGGCTTATGTATTAGCCGTTGTCACTCAGTTCAGCGAGAACCGGGAAGAGATACACATCAAAGCCCGCGGCAGGTCGATAAGCAAGGCCGTTGACGTGGCGGAGATAGTGAGAAACAAGTTTGTCCACGACGCAAAGGTGCAGGGCATACAGATAGCGACAGAGGAAATAGAAGTCGAGAACAACGAGAAGATAAACGTCTCAAGCATAGATATCCTGCTGAAGAAGTGACCTACGGAGTGGTTGTCGTTGCCGCAGTAGGTGTCGGGCACAACCCAACGTTCGCGCAGCAGCGCTGTATACATTTTTGAGCATCTGTCGGGCAGTCTATTACTTTGAGATTTTTGCAGACATCTTTTAGTTTGTTTTGTAATTCCAATGGCACATTTGTTATCTGGCACTTATTGCTGTACTGTACGACCTGGTTGCACAGGTCGATGCTCTGGCGCCTCAGCTCAAACTCGCTCTGCGCAGGCCCTGCCTGCGTCATGAAGAAATAGAGCAGTATAGTAAGGACAAGCACAGCCAGAATTATGTAAATGATTGATTCCATTGCAATTGCGACGCCCTTCGATTTCATATTACCACTATTGGTTTCCGTATTATTAATGTGTTTTTGTCAATTGCAATTGGAAGTATTATTTTTGAATTCATCAGAAAACCTGCAAATGAATTCGAAAAGAAATCCTCAAGGAAACCGCCGACTTCGTGCAAAAGACAAAGTCTTTTGGCGAGTGGTTATAAAGGGGATTTCATTTTTTTACACATCTATAACCAGAATCGCCTACCTCTTGGCTTGCGCAAAAATCACCAGACGTAGTGGCACACGAATCGCAGGCAAAGGGATTGTTATTGTATGTGGAGCAGCTGCTTGTCTGTGTGCAGTCAAAACATCTGCCACTTCCTGGATGCCACCAACAGCCTTGTGTGGCTGTGCAACTTGTGCTATCCATCAGCGTCGAACATCCTATTGCTGGTTGCACAAAGCCGCCAACCGTGAACTGAAACCCATCGTCTGCACACGCAACGCCCAGTGCCTCACCGCTTAAACCAGCAGCTGAACAATCAGCAGGTTGTCCTGTCAAGAGCGCTGTTCCGCCACTGTCAAGGCTTGCTAATCCAGGCACATTGGCATTGCACGACCATAAACGACTGCCGCAGCACATGACGTCAGCTGTGTAGAAACCTCTGCCAGCAATTGCGCTTCCTAATGCATCTACCCTCGGATTGTGCGCCCATGCAAAAAATCGTGTAGTATCGTATATGCTTCCTTCTGACATACCATTATCTTCATACGGCTTATCATTGCAGTCTATGGCAGGCAGATAGTCTTTTGCCTTTATCTCCATGGCAAACGGCTTCTTTATGAATCGGTCGTCTGCCTCGTCATTATAGTAATATGCGTCGCTCGCGCTTGTCAAAAACCCGCCGTAGCACGCATACGCACCCATAACAGAGAATACATACTGCTGCGTAACCTCAGGAAGCTTGTCGACAATGTCTTCAAACCTCACGTTGCCCTTGTCCAGCGTGGACATGCTATTTGTCGTGTTTTCGAGGCGCGTCGGTCCCCAGTTGTACGCCACTAATGTGAGCCTCAGCAGCTCCTCTTCGTTCGCTGCGTATTCTGAAAATCGTTCCATCAGGCCGTACATATATTCGACAGAAGCGCGGATGTTTCTTTCAGCGTCGAATCTCTCGTCTATTGTTAGGTCACAAGATGTAGGATCTACCGCATAATTTTTCTTGTTGCATTTATCCACATCTATCCATGAGCTTCCATCACAAAATATCTGGCTAATTTTATCATAAGATGGAACAGCCATATATGTGCGAGCTGTGTCAGGCATGAGCTGCCCTAAGCCTACGGCTCCGGCGCACGAGACCGCGTTTGGATCCCAGCTGCTCTCCTTGAGGAAGAGGGCGTCTGCAAAGTGAACAATATCGTCATTAGAGAAGACGAAGCTGCGTGCTAATGGCCTTAAAAGGTCCCTGTCGCTGAAGTCCCAGCCGTCATCATCAAGCTCATTCACCATAACCGTTATGATATTTTGGTAGTCTTCACGCGGCGTGGGGCATGATTTTGTCGTGGTTCCGCCTTCCTGCACGTTTACAGACATGTCATAGTGCAGCACAAGCCCGCCGTACGTTACTATATCTTCTGCTCCGAACACAAAATTGTCATTGACGTCCAGGTTGACGGCGTGCGCCTCAAAGGCGTTGTAATTTGCATAGGCACGCGCCTTCTTTAAATGGGCGAGCTCCTGAAACTTCACATCGGCTTTGATACCGTTCGCTATCCTAGCCATGTAATTCGCAGCCGAGAGGTCAGGATAAAGCGTGCTTATGCCAAGCGCCCCTATGTTCACATCCTGATACCTTAACCCGGAATCGTAAGAAAACTTGTCAGCAATAAATGCAAGCTCTTTGACTATAAATCTACCGAATTCAAGCATCTTCCGGAATTCGGTGTATATCTGATTCGTGTTCTCTGTATCCTCTTTAATCAAGCCAGACGATTCCTCACCAAGCTTTATCGTCTGTTTTGTTATTGTTTCAACGCGCTCGTCATCGTTGAGATTAAATGTTGTTGATATATCGCTTATCGCAGCTTTTATGCCGTTGACAACAAATTCTGGTTTTATGGTGTTCAGTGTGCTGAATCTTTCTGCTAGTATATCGATGGCATTCTGGCTCGTTGGATAGCAGACGTGTGTCGGCGCGTCATTTGGAGGTTTAAAATTATACTTGTCAGTGTAGCCATCAGGATTCGCGTCTAGAAAGCCTGTCACTTTCTGATTATCCTTCGCGTCGTTCCTGTTATAAAAATACCAGTATTTCTCAGGCATGAAGTCTTCATCACCAGTTATGTCTGCATCATCAAAGCCGCACAGCACCGAGTTGTCTGTGGCATGAAAAACAGACTGCGCGGTGAATATGTACCACGTCATACCCAGTGACCGATTAAGTAAGGAAAAAGTATTTGCAAGCCTCATGATCCCCGCTTCCTTGTAGTTTATTGATTCTGACACTCGCTGCTGCTTGCTGAGCGCGCCCAGAAAGACAACAAGAAACCCGAGAAGTATTATGATGAGCAGTATCGTCATCATCGTGGCAGCCGCGCCTTTCTTTTTTTGAGCGCGATGAAAATTATGATTTCTTGTCATTCAGCAGTCACCTCGACCACGCCGTATTTTTCATTCTTGTAGAGAAGCGGGATTTGTGCCCTGGTGACAGCGCCTCTCTGCACGGCTGTTTCGCTTTTCAGCGGCACGCAGCAGACAGCCGGCATGCCAACATCAATTATGTTGCACTCGTTGGCGACATCCTGTATTTCTGTTCTGCCTATTGAGCAATGCTTATTGCCAGCTGTGTCACAAACACCAGGATCATCAAGGTCCAGATCTTTGGTGTCTTTATCGCCGTCATCAGGCTGGTAGCCGCCGCACGTTATCGTTCCAGCCGGCAGGCTATCGCGCTCTGCTTCTGCGCAGCAAAGTTCATCGTCGTCGCATTTGTTCGCTCCGGCGTTTGTTTCTATTCTGCCATCGATGCAGCCAGCAGGCACAGTAAGTACATACCTGTCTATTAACTGCCTCCGTTTTTTCTCCACGCAAAAGCCGTTGAGGTCTTCGCCGCATTTTTTTGGCAGGTTGTCAACATAAAACAGCTGATTTTCATCTGGTTCAATTTCTTTTATTGCAACCCCAATGAATCTGTCATTTCCGTATACAAGAAAGAAATCCTTCAGATAAACATCAAGATCACCAGAGCCCGCCTTCACATCATTGCCTGTGGCAACTATCTCTGTGGCCTGCTCCAAGAACTGCCTGTCGCCCATGAGCGTGTGCGCGAGTACAGAGGCAAGTATGTACGGCCTGTTGTTTGTGGCAAGGAATTCCACAGAAGAAGGGTCCGGTGAAATAAAGTTCTCCACCTGGAAGTAGAGCGACCCTATGAGCCCTATGAATGCTATGAAGACGACAGCTATCAGCATGAACGCTGTCCACCCGAATTCAGAAACAAATCCTTTCATAGGTGTTGCCTCACTAATCTTTTCCTGCTTGTTCCGCACATATCAGTACTCCTAAAGTTGATTCATATGCTGTAGCAACATAATCATTTGTGTTCTCTTTTACTGTCTGGCACCTTTCAACGTTGTCGCCGGTTGGGATTGATTTCAGAGGATAAAAAATCAGTTTCATTGCCTGTGTGGACTCTATGTTATTTGCTCTAAGTGTTCCGGATGTTTTATAAAATTCCTCAAAATTTATATTAGAAGGAAGACTTTTGCATTCCACATCAACGTGCTCGTCGTTTGTGGATTCGTAAAAGAAGCACACTCTGTTGCTTGTATCATCGCCACCTTCTCTTCCAAAACTAAGGCACGGCATTAGGGCAATAGGCTTGTTTTGCAACGGAGTAACAAATATGCATCGATTTACTGTTAGCTCTTGAACTTCCTTCAGTTTGAAAGCCTTCTCGATTGCACAGCTCATCCTCCCGACATGCGTATCGTATACAGTTAATAAGATTTTTGCCGGGTTCGAGGTACTGTAAAAGTCTGCACGCTTGCCTGTATCTTTGAATATGGCTGCATAATATTCTTTTGATTTGCTGTCGTGCGATATAGGATTAAGATTACCACTAGGACCTTTGCCAAGCTCCCATTTCTTGTTGTCGACCAGATCTTCTACAGCAAACGTGTAGGTATATTGACAGTCTCTTACAAAATCCAGCTCCTTGTTGGCAAATGCGTCCAATTTATTTGGGTCAAATATATACTTCGACGCAGCAAGCTGTGAGGAAGCGATATTCTCGTAGAGCTCGACGTTGAACCGCTCAAGGTCGTTTGTCTTTACCTGTGTGCTGAAGATGCCCCAGAGGATGAAAAAGAAAACAATCAGAACAAACGCGCTGGCAATCCTCACGATTGCAAAGAATATGCTGAACGGGTCGACATCCATAGATTAACCTCCGGGGCTGCTTACCGTTATTGATGTGCCTGATTTTTTGATTGTAATACTATCGCGCTGTGCGCCAAAGTCAAAAGGCCCGAAGTCCTGCACGCTTACACCAGAACGTATAATATTTTCCACGTACTCTTTGCCGTAAGCCGACAGAACAACAAACTCGCCTGTTATCTTTAGCGTGAACTGCGGAGGCATCTGCAGCCTGTAATCAAGTGTGTAGCTGGGCGACGCCTTCATCATATTTATTACGCCTGCTATCTCCTTTGCCTGCAGCCGCGCGGAATTTTTTGTAGACTCGTCAACGGTCTGGTAGAGCGGCGTTATCGCGAAAGTAATGAATACGAGCGTGACAGCCAGATAAATGTACGTCTTTGTCAGCTCTTCCATGCCCTTCATGAGATCACTTTAATTTTAGATATTTCCAACTAATCATTTCGCACCGATTTTCATATCTTATTTATTGTATATCGTTTGTAATTGATTATATTGTCATGCTTATTTAATAAATTAGCAATCAGAAAGAGCCACTATAATTATAATTTCATCACGGCCAGCCCCACCACCACTTGCGGTCGAAGTCGCCAAACATCCCTTCTATTTTCTTGAGTATCGTTCCAGTGGGATTTAGAACTATTATATTGTCTATGTCTGACGAAGACGCGATGAAATTTGTGTTTTCATATATTGGGAAGCCGAAGAACAGGCTTATTGACGTAGCCAGATCTCTTGATAGCTTTTTGGTTTGTTCTTTCCATATGGTTTGCCTTTCAACACCTCCTGACTGGCGCGGGTAAGGCGTCCAGCAGTAGCCGTTCGTGAGGGATTTTATATTTATCTCAATGCAGTCGCCGCTGTCAAGACCTGTGGGTGGCAAAGAACTCATGTGGTCGCCCAGTGCCTGCGTGCACACGTAGTGCTCCCCTGCAGGGCTTAACTCCTGACTTTTTGCATTGTACTGGTACAGTGGATAG
This sequence comes from uncultured archaeon, assembly GCA_964373255.1. GTDB lineage: Archaea > Aenigmatarchaeota > Aenigmatarchaeia > GW2011-AR5 > GW2011-AR5 > JACPVU01. The sequence goes on along the minus strand of CAYJTG010000002.1, from coordinate 6,346 downwards.
CTTATATACGAATCGCACAAATTCTTTGAGCACGGAGTTTTTTTGATATTTATTGAATAGTCTTCATCTGGCAAGTCCTCGCTGCTCAATGCGCACGGGCTTGCTGCATAGAAATCGCCCACTTTGTACGATGTACGATATTTAAAGATGTCTCTAATAGCATCGATTAAAAGAGCGGTGGCGCCACTTTTAAAAATTATGCCAGACTTTAAGAGCATCGCACCAATTGCTACAGCAGCCTTTGCTTGGGTTGTAATTTCATCACCCAAGCTTACATGACTACCGCCGTCCCAGTTCAGCTGGATTGATTTTATCTCATTAGGATCATTTTTGTTGCAAACCCTGAGCGGAAAGCTGTAGACGCCGCTTCTCGTCTTCAGGCACAAGGAATTTTCGCCGCACGGCATGTATTTTATCGCCGTCTTCTCAACAGGGCTCAGGCCAAGGTAATTTGAGAATACAAATTGGTTGTCTCCGCCTAAAGGAATCTTTGTCTCTTCGCCCTGCTTATTCCACTTGCCATAAGAGAAGAACCGCTGCTGGGCGCTTTTTGTTTCGGGCACAATCCCGCCTTTCCAATTATCTGTTTCACCCACTGCCTCTGGCTTCTTGAAAACAAAATCCGACCGGAAGTCTTCACTCAGAACTATGTTGCTGATGATGACAGAATCGATCGGGCCTACGTTTTTGTCTTCGCTTTTTTTAGCGACCTGTTTGACATATTCCTCTACTAGGCTCGCAGGATACGGTGCTTTTTCAGGTGTATTAGGTATCGTATTCCCGTTTACATCAGTGGGATTTTTCAGGAACTCCTCTGTGATCGGCACAATGAGGCGGTTCTGCATGTCATGGTAGATCTCCCAGCCAGTTGCTTCGCCGGGCGGGAAGGATTCATAATATATTACATAATTGGGATCCCCGCTCGACCGTATGAGCCAGCGCGGAAGTACGGTGAAAATCCATGTTGCGAACGGCTTGTTCTGCCTTAGCTCGAAGCTGTCCATCGAAACTTCTACACCTGTGCCTTTGAAACACGCCTCGTCGATTTTAGCCCTCAGTTTTTCGGCGTTCAGGAATGCAATCTGGTCGTATGGGTTGAAGGCTGAAAATAAAATCGACGCCAGAAGAACTATGCCTAGCAGAAGGAACACAAGGCTTATCGCCGGGAATATCACCTCTTCGATTGCTTCGACCATTTTAATTGCCTCTTGTTGTATCAATTATTTTGCGCCTGTTATGTTTTGCAATACGTTCAAGACGCTCGGAACAACGTCCTTGAGCATCCCGAGCGCTACAAGAAGTACGACGAGCACAAGGACAAACCCGACAACAACGTATTCCATTCTCATATGATCACCTGAAAAAGCCCAGCAGAACCTCGAGCATCCTCTGCGCGCCGCCGTGGAAGGACAAAAATACGACTATGGCCGCAACAATTCCAAGACCGATCAATGTCACGATTATCCACATGACCTCTGAAGGTATGTCCATATTATCACATGTCAGAACATTTATTTGCCAGCCACTGGCATCCACGATTTGAATTGAGACGTGAATAAGCACCACAGATTACGCATTGATTAAGTGTGCGGTAAGAAGAGCAAGAACTTAATTTCAAGCACGGTGTACACGCACCATATCCAGATGCGTGCTGCTTATTATACCAGCACCCTTCGCGGCTTTCATGACACTCTATTTCATTGCATGGAATAAATTTGCTATTGCATTTGTCACATTCTTTAGCTAAGCAGTTGAAACCAAACGTATATTTGCCTATGTCATGGGCTCCTATATCAAACGATCCTAGGTATTTTCTGAAGCTATTTTCGGCGATTTCAGAAAATGTACGCTCAGCTAATGTCTCTGTCTCGCTTTCATCATCAACCTGCCATATAGTAGCGTGAAAATATTCGTCTTCTCCTGCGGTAAACGGTAAAGTAAATTCAATATTTTTTGAAGTGCCGCAGTTAAAAGGCTGTGAACTTTGCTCTGGTGGTGTACACGTAAAATAATGATTTCCTGTTCCTACACCACTTTCATCGAGCGCTTCACCAACCGTTACGCCGTTCCTTGTATCGAGTATTACAGCAAATCTGATTTCTTTGTCTCCACCGCCACCGTATGTAAATCCCACATTTGTAATTACTATTCTCGAAAGCTGAAGCGCATCATTACACGTTACTTCTATTTGTGATTTTTCTGTTTGAGTTTTCAAAGAACCCGGCTCAAACATTTTTGAGAACGCGCCCTGCTCGAACAGGATCAGGACGTTGCCTTGCGTCACGATCAGCAGGCCGATGAATATCACAACAACCATGATTATGATGTACAGAACAGCGCCCTGGCTGAATTCGATCATACCCTTTTTCAAAACAATCGCCTTACTATACATATGGTCGCTGGCTAAATAAATGTGTTACAAAGAAGAAAATAAAAAGTAAGATGAGGAAGTCTAATTGGTTTTTGTCTTAAAGTCCGGTTATCTCAAACGCATAGCTGCCAAGAAAGTCCCTGGTGCACTCGCTGTTCAGGAATCTTATGTCGCCGAATGAAAGCGCCCTGGTCAGCGTTTTCTCCACGCACGGCGTCTTTCTGAAAAATCTCAGGACAGCCGTGTTGCCTGCGTCCTCCCACTTCGCCCCGTCCCGAGCGTTTATTTCGACCTTTGCTGTTTTACCCGGGCAGTTAAGCTCTCTGACAATTATTTTCACGGAGCCGCCGCACTTCTCGATCGTCTCGCTGCACCGTATATTAACAATGTCTGATGGGCATTCTTCAAGATCCTTTGTGGTCTCCAGTCCGGTCTTGCACTCCACCTTGAATTCGGCCTTGCACGTAGAACTGAGGCTGAGTACGTCGGCGTCGATGTAAATATTGATCATGCTGAGCTTGAACACGCCCCCGTTGCCAGACGTAACCTTGTACTCGTTGCCGAACTCAAAGACGTTTCTCCCATTTTCTATCGGTTTTATCGGAGGGTACCTGCTCAGCACCTCAAACTCGACTGCTCGGTTTACAGCATTCTCGCCTGCAGTGATTTTGAACTCGCTCCCGTTTATCGAGGCGCCTTTAAAGGTTATAATAGGCATTACAACAATTTCTTCTGTCGGTATCGGGTCTATGCGCATTTGTAAAGTAGTTGTTATTTTATACCTGCCGTAGTCGCTTGTATCACTTGTTGTGTGCTCGGCGTTAGCAGCCACGCCGAGTACGGTGATTATTGATTTATTCTGCGTTATGTTTCCAATGGCGCCCTTGATGTCGCCTGTAAAGAATATGGTAAGTACAATCACGCCGACAGCCAGCGCAAGTATGAAATGTACAACTTGTGTTTCAGGCATGCAAGCACCTCTATCATGATCATGACAAAAAACCAGTAATCCAGTCCATAAACTTGTAGAAGATAGTGCTGGCGGGCGCGCCAGCCTCGGCTGAAAATGACATCCAGAGCATGAATATGACGAGAGCGGCGATCACCACAAAGATTATGGTCACGAGCAGCTGCGTTGATACAACTATCCCTTTTTTGCCGTTCGAACCGCTTGCCGTATTTGTCATAAGTAAAACCAAATCATGCAAAAGTTTTTGTAATATCTATGAAAAACTGCGAGATTGCCTTGGGGGCGTCCCCTGTTATCAGTGCCCACAGCGCAAACAGGACAGCTATGACCAGCAGCATTTTCACAACCGTTATCAACAGGTCTTTTCTCAGTTCCATTTCATTCTCTCCGCCCTGACTTTACAAAAATCACCGAGCCGAACACGAGCTGTGGCTTTGTAATATCGATCCACCCCTGCGTGATAGCGAGCATGAACGCGAAAATCGCAAGCAGGAACGCGATCGCGACCACGAGCCAGACGTCGACCATGTTTATCAGTTAGTATATTGTCGATGCTGATTTTTATACATGGTGAATCCCACTGTTTTGAAACAGCGGTATTATTTTTGAATTCGACAGAAAACCTGCAGCTTTATGAGTATCTCCGAAAGTGAGGTATATGCCTTGTGGCATATACCTCGGTAGAGGATTACTGCCAAGAGGCAGTAATCCAACTTTCGGAGATACTGTTTATGGTATATGAGAAGAAAAGTGAATTTTTCTGGTATCATTTTATTACACAACCGCTGATATGAGGGGCGAGAATAGTGTGAGCGTGAGAAGAAGACAGGCGGCGAAGACGACGAAGCCTATTATGAGCGTGTAGCCCGTCGTGTTCTGGCGGCCGATCGGGTCTTCGCCGTTCTCTATGGCGTTGATGAACATGGCGAGTATGAAAGACGTTTCGATCATGTATATCGACACGACCATGATGAACTGGAAGGGCGTTATGTTTATGTTCTGGAACTGCGCGAGCATGGGAACGCCGCCCCCGAAGCTCGGCGCCTGCTCACCGAGCTGTTTAAGGATCCTTATGATTATTATTGCCAGTGTCGCAACGGTGCCCGATATCATCGGCGTCAGGAAAAATGCCTGAAACTTTAAAGAGCCAAGCGTGTCGTTGAGGGACTCTTTTATCTCCTCCTGCGTCGTGTGCAAATCCTTTAAATAACGGGACACAGAGAGCATGGCGTTCGACGCAATGGTCACGCCTTTCCTCGAAGACTCGATCACGGCTTTCATGACGGATTTTATGAGCTTTGACGGGTAGTACTTGACAGCGCCGTAGTTCTCGTCAAAAAACGCTTTCGAGAACGTGAAGCCGAGGAGCTTCATATTGTTGAGTGCCCGGCCGAAGAAATCTTTGATCTTCAGGTTCTTGATTCGTTCCATCATATTATCCATCGACAGCTCCAGCGGCTTTCCGCCCGATATCTGGTTTCCTAACTGAAACAACGCCTCTGCAAACTCCTCTTCTATCTTTCTTGTATCGGCCCTCACCTTAAGCCTCTGGTTCGAGATGAGTATAAAGTATATGCCGAAACCAAGCGCGACCCCGAGCGTTATCACGATTGCCGGTATTATCCCCTCAAAATCTTTTTTTGCCGCTGATATCTCTGAGATATAGAGCGCGAGCCCAGCGGCCACTATTGCTCCGCCTATCAAAAATGATATTGGCCACGCCCGCACGAATTTTTTTCCCCACCTGAACCTGCCCTCAGGCGGCATGTCGGGGTTTTCCCTTATGTCTATGGTGCTGAACGTCGCCGGCCTCAGCCTAAGCGTATTGGTTATGATGAAGTAGAGCACAAACGGAAGTATTATGTCATAGCCGATGAAGAGCAGCGAGGCGTCTACATTTAGAAAGACCGCTACGATAGGGAACATCACAAGCCCCATGACAGGAAGGATGATGCCGAGCGCGTGTATGACGGTCACCGGCAGTTTTAATTTCTGGTTGAAGTGCTTTGCGTCCTCTCTGCTCCCGTCTAAAACTATATTTATAGCCTCTTCCAGCATGCTCAGTCTTTTGTCGCCCACCTGTCTTAGCGATGTTATCAGGAGCTGTATGGACTCCACGAACGGGCGGTTGCCTGACCATTTCTTTGAGTAGTCGAGCAGCGCGTCCTCCATGGACAAATAGTTTCCCACTTCAACGTCCCAGAGAAGCTTTTTCAGCTCAAAGCCTATCGGGCCCGAGATGCTCTCGGCGGCAAACCGGATTGCGCCCTCGAGGTTAGGCGTGTTCCTCATGTACATGACAGCATAGAGAATGAACGTCACGATGTCAGAGCCGACCGCCATTTCATAGACGCTCTTCAGCCTTATGGGATAGTGGTACAGGTAGAAAACAAAAATCATGCCGACAATTATGATCATCATGCCGTAGCCGAAGGAAATGCCGGGCAATCCTATAAATTTGAGCAGAATAAAGAGCACGGTGGGAATGAGAATTATCAGCATCGCCAGAAATGTAAGGGACATCACGCCTTCCGGTGTTGCTCTGAGGTGCGTGAAATTTATGGCGTCCCTCAGGGTCTGTCCTGCCTTTTTGTCTGGTTTCACCTTCAGAATCTTTTCTGCTTTGTTACACGCTTTTTCATAGATCGTCCTTCTCAGGGAAGCCAGCCTCTCTTCCTCGAGAAAGATCTTGTACTCCCTCGATATCAGGCGCCTTATGCTTTCCCGTTTATCTTCGGCAATTTTCATGATATTACTTGTCGGACTGATTAAATAATGTTTTTGCTCAAGGATAAACAAGATTGAATTCCATTAAAGTATGATGGTCGACGTGAGAGGCATTGAAACAAACTGACGCACGAAGTGCGTCTATCTGTATTGACAATGCCTCTAGCTGACAGTTGCAGAAAACGAAGTTTTCTGAACTCTTGGAAAGCTTCGCTTTCCACAGATATACGTCAACAGACGTATATGTCTACGTCGACCATCATCATACGAATATGGAA
>CAYJTG010000001.1:0-148531 GCA_964373255.1 uncultured archaeon | reverse complement strand
ACTATTAAGTCTAACTATTAAGTCTAACTATTAAGTCTAACTATTAAGTCTAACTGTTAAATCAAACATAAGAGTCGCAGGAGGATATGAAACTATAATAGTCACTCACGTAAGAAGAAACGGGCAGAAAAAACTTACTTTCCTTTTATGTTCTTGACCTCGAGCTCGATAAAATCGTTCGATGCCGAAAGGGAGAATACGGCGTCGTAAGTTATGTTTGCGGTGGAATTCATGTGCAGGATAACAGAGCCGACCTGGATATTGTTAGAGGACGGCAGTTCTGTGTAGCCCTGGCCAAATGACGAGTTCGCCTTGTCATTTATAAAAATTCCCGCCCTTGGCGTTATGTTTATGTGCTGAAGCTTGTTCTGAACGAGCACGATTATGCTGCTCGTATTTATAAAAACAGGGACTTTTGGACTGCCGAGCTTCTTGACCGCAAATACTATGGCAGAATTTTCCAGAACAAAATCTATCTGGCCGTCATTGAGTACGTCGGTTTCATAGGCGTCGAGGACGCCGCCGCCGTGCAGCACTATATTCTCCTCCTCCACGCTTGTGCCAGGCTTCAGAAGTGAAATGTCTTCGAGCCTTATCCTGAGCGAATCGTCACGGCCTGAGAAGATGAACCGCCCGTCGGGCATGCTTATGTCTATCGACCTTTTTGCGCCTGTCGACTCGAAGGAGAGCTGGTTGACAACAGCGTCTATCGTCTTCAGTATCTGCTTTGCGTCGTTCAGCGACTGCACCTTCTGGCCCTCTTCGATAACGGGGTTCACTGCGCTGAATACAATAAGCGTCGAGACTAACACGACGACGACCACAACAGCGGCTGACAGGAGGCCTTTCATTGTTGAACACCTTTGATATACGCATCATCACGAATTAATAAACCTTAAATATTCTCTTCTGCTATATTTTATTATGACTAAAATGAAAACAAAAAACAGCCATCGCAAGCGAAAGCATGACGTCTGGAAGGATATTGAGGAACATAGAAAGAACCCCGAATACATGAAAGCCGTCAGGGAATTTATCCACAAAACTACTTCTTGATCTCTTTTTTGAATTCTTCATAACCTATAAACCTCGGTGTCTTTAGTTTTAGTACTGAATTCACAACTAAATATGAACGTAATGCAAAGTTGTTTAGCATAGTTGCATTATCTTCTGAAACCACAACATCCCACCCATATTTTTGTAAGCCAGATAGTAACTGTTAGCAGCTTCAATTTCTTTGTTACTTAATTCAAATCTGAGATTTATTCCATCTATGAACACTCTGGGTGTTGATCTTAATTCTTTTCTAATTATTTTATTTCCGTATACCACGATATCAGATTTTTGAATCAATGCCTTAAAATTTTCAGGTTCTTCTTTCTCTACAATCAGTCCATAAATGTTTGTATCAAGAATCACTCTTTTCATTCAATCATCTCTAAACTATTTTTCCGATAATCTGGCTTTCGTTCTTTTCCAGAACCAGTGTGAATGTTCCAGTCTTATCGAAGTCGCCTATTATGTTTATAGGATACTTTATGGCGAGCTCGATCGCACTCAGGAATTCAGGTATCGGGATGAATGCCGTCAGCGGCAGCTGCAGGGGCATCCTGCTTCTTATGGTGTCGCACCCCTTGCTCGTCACAGGTATCAAAAACTTGTTTCCGGGCTGGTCTTCCGCTACGTTCAGCACGTAGGAAGCGCCTTGATCAAGCCTTATGTAGCGCGACGAACCTGCGGAGACTATCCCGAATACAGGGTTGTCTGTAAGGGTCGGGTCCTGCACGCAGACAAAGAGCTGCGCTATATCTTTCGGGCTGTACAGCCCTGTGCCGTTGTTGCCGACAAAGCCCTGGTCGCCCGATGCGCCGCTTATGTTGAACTCTAGGAGGAACCGCACGCTCAGTATTTCACCGCGCGGCCCGAACTCGACGCACATGTAGCCCAGGCACGCCCTGTACGTCGTAGAGTTCGATAGACCAAGCGTAGAGCCCGCTGAGAGTGCCATCTTGAAGCTGGAGCTGTTCGAAAGTCCGCCGGCCTCGTCGATAATTATGACAGCAGAGAAATTCCCGCTCTTTATATTCTGCGCGTACGACACTTGAACAAGTAAAGAAAGCAGGATTCCAAAAAGCGATAAAGTTAGGATGAAGTCGTTTTTTTCTACGGTCATTTTTGTTTCTCCATTATAATTGTGCGCAGCCGCAATATATAAAATTTTTTTCCGCCCAAGACGGCGCGCACCATCACATATAATATTGTATATTTATTCGGTAAATTTAAAAGGTAATTTTATATACTAGGTCTAGTCAATATATTTATTGTATAGATGTAAAATTACGAAAACATTACTTGGTCGGACAGAAAGAGCGGTATCCGTGGTCAGAGCGGGCAGAAAGAGTGTACAAGAAGGGCGTAAAAGAGCAGATTCTTGAAGTTGTGAAGAAAGGAGACGGCACGCCTATCCACAAGATTGCCCAAGGGTGCGGAATATCGATAGCCACTGCTTCTAAATATTGCTACGTTCTCGAAGCTGAAAATAAGATAAAGATCGTCAGCTTCGGCAACATGAAATTAGTCAGCAGGAGGGGGTCGTGATGCGGCTAATTTCTTCCGGCTTTAGCGGCTTTTTTAATAAGAGGATCGGCGTACTCATCCTGTTCGTACTCGTATTATTTTCTGCAGCCTCCATGGCGATACCAAACCTTCTGAACGTGCAGGGAAAACTGACGAACATAAACGATGAACCCCTCGCGGGCGAGTACACGTTCATATTCAAGATGTACAACGCCGAGACGGGCGGGTTGCCTTTGTGGCAGGAGACAAAAAAACTCAATACAAGCAGCCAGGGGCTTTTCGCCACGCTGCTCGGGTCTGTCACGGTGTTAAACCTCACGTTCAGCGAAGACTATTTCCTGGAGCTTGTCATCAACGGCGAGACGCTGATTCCGAGGTACACTATCGGGTCGACGGCCTACACGTTCAGGACAAACTTCACTAATTATATTGCCGACAACGCTACAGCAGCCGGGACGTTTGTCATCAAGCCGCACTCATCCGGACAAACAGCTAATATTCTGGAGATACAGAATTTCGCCGGCGGAAAAATGAATGTCATAACGGTTGGCGGGAACGTCGGCGTAAACACGACCTCGCCTGTGTCGCTGTTTAATCTTGTCGGCGGGACAGCCACGTTCAACGGCACTATTGTTCAGCGGCCGCTCACGGATTCGACGACGGCTTTGCAGGTCCAGAACTCCACGGGCGCGAGCGTTCTTGTTGTTGACACCATAAACAGAAGGATCGGTGTGGGCGTTGTGCCGGCTAACGCACTGGCAGTTCTTGGATCTACGAATTCAACCATGCTTTTAGTGAATGACAGCTCACGGTCGTTTGGCGTGTATCTTGGGACGCTGTCAGGCGGAGGCGTCGGAGCGAGCCTGGGCACGATAACAAACAACCAGCTGAGATTTTACACAAACAACGCAGACAGGGTAACGATAGATACAGAAGGAAGGGTGGGCATCAATACTACGGCGCCTACACATCTGCTCACGGTCGTGGGCGACGCGAACGTCACAGGGTTTATATACGGCACAATAGTCGGCTCGTATCAAGGAACAATTCCGGCTGCTAATGTCACATCAGGTACGTTCGGCTCCGGAAGCTTTACTTTTCCTGTGAACCTCATTGTTACAAGAAATCTCACTGTCAGCAATAATATTCTTTTTGTCGACAACAATACAGGCCGGATTGGAATAGGAACGACGAGCCCGGGCCAGAAGCTTGTGGTCGTGGGCGACGCCAACGTCACAGGGACGCTTTACGTTGGTGAGCAATCATTCACGAATGTAGACGCAGCCGGCAACCTGATTGTCGGAAGAAACCTCACGGTGAGCAACAACGTTCTGTTCGTGAGCAACGGAACAGCACGCGTGGGCATTCTTACCACGAACCCGTCAACCGCGCTGGACGTAGCGGGCACAATAACATCCACGGGATTGACTGTTTCTTCTGGGACAGTCTCGCTGCCTTCCGGCCAGATCGACACTTCAGAATTAGCAGACTCATCGGTCACGACAGCAAAGATAGCTGCTGGCAACGTCACAAACGCCACTATAGACATGGTTGATGCATTGAAGCTTCTGAACATCGCATTTCTTAACAACAAGCTGACATTGCTGGCGCAGAACATTTCCGGCGACCTGTCATTCTGGAACAACAAGATCACATTATTAGCTCAGAACATCAGCGGGGACTTGTCGAGCTGGAATAATAAATTATCAATATCATTCGCAAACATAACTGGGTCAGTATCTAATGTCCCGTCACTGCCAGCCGCCAACATCACATCAGGCACATTCGGCTCTGGTGGATACACGTTCCCAGAGAATTTGATTGTTACAAGAAACCTCACTGTGAGCAATAATATTCTTTTTGTCGACAACAATACAGGCCGGATTGGAATAGGGACATTGAGCCCGCAGCAGACATTTGCGGTCGTGGGCACAGCAAACTTCACACCTGCTTCTGACTCCACAAGTGCTTTTAGGATTTTTAACTCCACAGGCACGCAGATACTTATCGTTGACACGGCGAACAGGAGGGTTGGCATTGGCATATTGCCTACGCACGAGTTGACGGTCTCGGGCGACGCAAATATCACAGGCGCGCTCTACGTAGGAGGCGTGGCTGTGACAGGAAATATTACAGGAACCGGTTCGTCAAACTACATACCAAAATGGACCGGGTCAACGTCGCAGGGAAATTCTGTTATTTATGAATCAAGCAGCCGCATCGGCATAGGAACGACTAACCCGACGCAAGCATTAACTGTAGCTGGCGATGCCAATGTCACAGGAACCTTGTATGTCGGCAGTCAGTCATTCACGAATGTTGATGCGTCTGGCAATACCGTGATCGGAAGGAACCTCACGGTGAGCAACAACGTCCTGTTTGTGAGCAATGGGACAAGCAGCGTCGGCGTTGGGACGACTTCGCCGCTGTTCACGCTCCAGGTCGTGGGGACAACTAATCTTTCTTCAGGTGTCATTGTCCACGGATCGAAGTGCTCTGCCGGACAAGTCTTGTCGACAACGGCAAACGGAACAATTCAGTGCGTATCAGACCAGGGAGCAGGCGGCTCGACGCTGCCCGCGGCAAATATAACAGCCGGGACTTTTGGCGGCACTACGGCTTATACATTTCCTCAAAACCTTGTTGTTACAAGAAATCTCACCGTGAGCAATAATATCCTGTTCGTTGACAATAATACGGGACGGGTTGGGATTGGGACGACAGCCCCGCAGAACACACTTGAAGTAATAGGCGCTGTAAACATATCAGGCGTGTTGTATGCCGTGCTTGCGCCTGCGGCAACAACGTCAAACGGCACCATCATTCTTGGAAAAACAAGTGACGGGTGGGAGAACATAACATTCGATACCACGCTTGGCAGCAACGGAAAATTTATTTTCAGCGCGCCGCTTCAGATAGCGGCAAGCTCGCCTGCTATAACATTCTACGACCCGGCGCAGCCAACAAATACATCAAGGCAGAAGGCGATAGTGTTCAACGCAAGCGCGACATATCCGATCTCATTCGGCGCGAGCGTTGAAGTGAACGGCTCTTTGAGCGTGCTTGGCGCATCGCCGCCTACGATCACGTTCGGTTCAGGCAGCAGCGCGCAGACGCTGCAGTTCGACACAAACACTCAGGAATTCCAGTTCTCGGGCGGCAAGATCAAGCAGGATTTCTCCAATCTAGTGAGGAATGGCGGATTCGAGAGCTTCAGCGGCGGCTCGTCGTGGAGCGGCGACCAGATTTCTGCTATTGCCGACGGCTGGATACAGAACAGCGGAACTGCTTACCAGTACGCGCCTGCTTCTTATTTTGTTGGAACAGACGTATTTCAAGGCTACAACGCGCTAAAGCTCGACCCGGGCGGCGGCAATCTTGGAAAAATCTCGCAGGACATACTCGCGTACAAACTGCAGCCGAACAAGACGTACAGCGTGGGCGTGTGGGCAAAGAGGAACGGGACGGTAAGCGTAAGATTAAATGTAACAGGCACAGCGCTCGTGTCTGGTTTCACAGAGCAGTCCAGCACCTCGACAAACTGGGCGCTTATCACTGGCAAGTTCACGACAAAGGCAACGATGAACCCGAGCGATGTCATTCATATCGAGCTCAAGGCTATTGGCCCTTCAAGCGGAGGCTTTGGCTATTTTGACGCTGTCCAGATGAATTCCGGCAATGTGATCAGCGAATACCAGGATACGCCTATAATAGGCGTGGGCGACCAGACCATATACGGAGGCCTGCGCCTGCAGAGAACAGGGGCTGACCGCGGCGGCGTTCTTACGGTAGACAAGTCTGTACGCACCAGACAGATCGAGTTTTCATACGGTGGCGATCCTGGCTGGGGCGGATTAGACACAAATTACATGAATGACCCCAGATATAACTGGGGCGGCAACTATATGCCGTCAGCAATATACATAGAGCTTTTCGGCAACCGCGGGCTGAGGGCGGTCGGCCAGGATTTAGGGGCGACGTCTGAACTGCGCATCAGCATAGAAGGCACTATCGGGCCGGTGCTGAGCACACTAACAGGGAAATCTGTCATAATTCCAAATATAACCATAGGCAACGTGACGTTCTCGGAAAATATCAACCTTGGGGCAAAAAGAATAACCAACCTTGGCACGCCTACGCAGGGAAGCGATGCGGCTACGAAAACTTACGTGGATAATCAGATCGTCAGCCAGGGCAATGGCACGGTCACGAGCATAAGCCAAGGTCTGGGAATAATATTGAGTCCTAATCCTATAACAACATCAGGCACTGTATTTTTTGACAGCGGATACGGCAACACGACGTACATAAATGAGGGGCAGTCATCAGGCGGCGACCTCTCAGGAACGTACCCGAACCCGACAATTGTCTGGGGCAACGGCAACAACAAGCTGACACTGCTGGCGCAGAACATCAGCGGAGACTTGTCATTCTGGAACAACAAGATCACATTATTGGCGCAGAACATTTCCGGCGATCTGTCATTCTGGAACAACAAGATCACATTATTGGCGCAGAACATTTCCGGCGACCTGTCATTCTGGAACAACAAGATAACACTAGACGCTACGAACATAACAAGCGGAATACTGGCAGATGCACGGCTAAGCATCAATGCCGCTTTATTGAACAGGGATAACCAGAAGTTCACGGCCCTGCAGAACTTCACGTCTGGCGTTGTGCTTCACGCCACAAAGTGCTCATCAGGGCAAGTATTGAGCACGACAGCCAATGGTACTTTGCAGTGCGTGGCTGACCAGGGAGCAGGCGGATCAACAATTCCAATAGCGAACGTGACAGGCGGATTCTCACAACAATGCGCAGTAGGACAATTTTTAAGGAATGTAACATTAATAGACGGCACTTCTTCATCAATTTGCGTAGCTGACGCTGGGTATGGCGGCGTGAGCGGACTGTCTGGAGCTAATTTAACAGACAGCAGCGTAGCTAATCAGGACCTTGTCAATTCATCGCTCACGGTCACGGCAGGCTCTGGATTGAGCGGTGGCGGGTCTATCGCATTGGGCGGCTCGGGCACATTAACTGTTGGTGCGGGCACAGGGATAACCATAAACGCAGACGATGTTGCAATAGACACGTCTGTCGTGCCGAGAAAAGGTGTAACAGAAACAGTGACAGGTGTGTGGACGTTTGACAATGACGTTATTATAAACAGGAACCTATTCCTGCTGGGCAACCTCACGAACACGAATGTCAATAATCTTTCTGTCAACGGCTCGATACTGCCGCCTTCTGTATTCGACAACACCTTTGACATAGGCTTCACGTCGAGGACATGGAGGCGCGGGTACTTTGGCACAGACGTCTTGATTGGCGGCTCTTCGGTGCTTACAACAATATCAGGGCTGGGCGCGATACTGACATCAAAGTCAGGAAACACCGTCACGATAGCATTGAACGGACTGTCGCTCCCTGCTGCAAACATCACAGGCGATTTATCGACATGGAACAATAAGCTTACAATCGCTTATGCCAATACAACAGGGATACCGCCTGCTACTACAAGCCTGCCGATACAAAACATAACTGGCGATTACGGAACAACACTGAATAACAAGATAAAATTAGACTATTCCAACCTGACAAACACACCGACGATACCGCCAGCGACTACATCACTTCCTGCCGCTAACATAACTGTCGGTACATTTGGCGGAACAACGGCTTATACGTTTCCTGAGAACTTGGTTGTTACAAGAAACCTCACTGTGAGCAACAACGTTTTGTTTGTCGATAATAATACAGGAAGAGTCGGCATCGGGACGGCGACACCGACATCAAAACTTGATATACAGACTGGCACATTATCAAGCACTGCACATGGTCGAAGCCTTACACTTTCATCGGATGACCCGAGCACGCTGTCTATGGTTACGGCGTTTGCCGCTGATAATAATGTTCAAGGTTTGGCGATTGATTCGTACAAATCAAGAGGAACAAACGCAGTTCCGTTGGTTATCACCACTGGAGATTATCCTTTAATAATAAATGGATACGGATATTCAGGTGCTACATCGGGGTATAAATTGGCTGCGAGGATAGCATTCAGAACAGAAGGAACAATCGCTGATAACAGTGTCCCCGGATTAATGACCTTTTTTACTGCTAACACTGCTACACCTTCGGTATTGACTGAGCGGATGCGGATAGACTCTTCAGGCAACGTCGGCATCGGGACGACGGCGCCGGGAGAAATATTGACATTAAGAAAGATGGCTGGTGATGCCACCGTAGCATTGAATTCTAATGATGTCGTCGGTTGGCATATGGGATTAGACTATTCAGATGGTTATCGATTTAAAGTAGGAGGGGGTCAGACTGCTGGTGCTAGTGATTATCTTACTATCACCCCAGCTGGCGACCCATTAGGTGAAGGCAACGTCGGCATCGGGACGACGGCGCCTAATCAGAAGCTGGTTGTCGTGGGCGACGCTAACATAACAGGCACATTGCTTGCAGGCATCTTCTCGCCTTCTTCAATCGCGACAAGCCTTCTCAACGTCTCTGGGCAGACGCTTCTTGCCACATCTTCAGGCAACGTCGGCATCGGGACGACGGGGCCTGCATCATTATTGCATTTATCTAAAACAACGAATAATTCGTTCGCATCTATACAAATAGCGTCAGATGCCGCTAATGCATATTTATATACATTTGGAAGTGCCTATACGACATCTGGTTTGTATGTTCAAGATAGTGTAACTTTAGAAGCTGACTCTACTACATCTGGCGGATTAAATTTATTAGCAAGTGCTGGTACCGGTGGAGTTATCCGATTTGGTACTGGCGGTAATACTGAGAGAATGAGAATAGATACAAGCGGCAACGTCGGCATCGGGACGACGGGGCCTGCTAGAAAATTCGAAGTCTTTACTTCGGATACGAGTCAAGGGGCTGCACGGCTGTACGCTTCAAGCGCATCATACACCGGCACTGTCGTTGATATTGGAAGCGAATCATCTGGAAATGGGTTTGCTTTATTGAATGTGCGTTACGGTGTTGGAATGCCGAATACAGCGTTTCGAATCAATGGCGACGGCAACGTCGGCATCGGGACGACGAGTCCAAATACAAAATTACAAGTTCAAGATGGTTATATATCAACTTATCACGCAAATTCTGCTAATGGCGCAGGATATTCAATCCGTTCTTACACGGACGGCGGAGCAACGAAAAATTTGCTTGGAGAATTTGGTATTCTTCAGAATGGTAATAATGTTCAGACTGGAAGATTTTATTTATCTCTTGCCAATGCAGGTGCGCCGGCTGACACGAGTTTCACAGTTTTAGGCAACGGCAACGTCGGCATCGGGACGACGAGTCCGGCGGCAAAGTTAAGCGTTGTGGGAGGTAATATCGTTATTGATAATGATACTTATCTTTATGCTTCGGGTGGCGGTTCTATTCTAAGATTAGGTGATAATGATAATATTAATTTTGATGATGGGAAAATGTATTTAGATAGAACAACAGGCAACGTCGGCATCGGGACGACGAGTCCGCTTACGAAACTGACATTAGCTACAACCGATGGCAATACAAGACTTACATTTGTTCAAACAGACGGTGCGACAAGAAACTGGCTTATAGGTGGACAATTTAATGTCAACAATGGATTTGAAATAACTCCATCAACGGCAAATGGGGGTTCAACCTTTTCGACACCAGCTGTTGTTGTGTTAAGTAGCGGCAACGTCGGCATCGGGACGACGAGTCCAGTAGATAGACTCGAGGTTGAAAACTCAGTTGCTGGACGGTCTGAACAGATTGTTGTGGACAACCCATCTGCGGCTAATGGAGTAGGAGTAACCTCGGGGATACGTTGGATTAATAGCGGAAACCAGATGGGGGTAGTTTTCTCTGAGCGGGACAATAATCAATTCAACATCCAGAATTTGCAAGCAGCATCCATTCGATTCCTCACTGGTACAACTTTCAATGCCGGAGAACGGATGAGGATTCAAAATGACGGCAACGTCGGCATCGGGACGACGAGTCCTGTGTTCACTCTGGATATTGGCAGAGTAACTGCTTTAGGAACTCTAAATGATGCGATAGGTGATTTGGTTGGTAAAAAAGGATTAATCTTTCACAATGCTCTGGAAAATTATGCTGGCGGAGCTATCGTTGGCAAGCAGGTTGGTAACTATGGTGTTGATTTACTTTTCGGGACAAAAGCATCTGGCGGAAATGAAATTACAGAAAGAATGAGAATTATGAATACCGGCAACGTCGGCATCGGGACGACGGCACCTGCTGGACTTCTTCAACTTGGTGCGGGGAGCTTTTCTGCTACAAATGCAGCATATAGTGAAATGCATGCTGGAGCTTTTGGAGTTTTGTTTAGAAATGCTTACGATAGTTATATAACTGGAAATACTCAATACACCGCCGCTGGATGGGTAAATAAATATAGTGTCTATAAATCAGTTATTCTTGGAATGGTAGATGGAGCTTTCAATTTTGACACAGGAACTGGAACAACTGCTGGTGCTGCTAGTAGTCCGACTACAAAAATGACAATTCTTAACGGCGGCAACGTCGGCATCGGGACGACGGGACCAAACTATAAGCTTGAGGTCAGTGGGAATATCGGGACAAACCTTAACAGCATTGTGTTACAGCCTAGCGGAGGGTCGGTAGCCACGGATGGGACCTATGGTATTTATTGGCACGTCTCAGGGGTGACGCCTAGCGCAGCCTACGGAATTTACCGGATGTCCGGCGCGTGGACAGCAAATACCTATCAGCAATTGAGGATAAACTTTGATACAGGAATTCAGCTAGGCGCGGGCACAGGAGTTGGGACAGGTTATGACAAGAGTTACGTTGAGATTGTCAATGGGAAAGGGTTGATGGTAACCAGCGGCAACGTCGGCATCGGGACGACGAATCCGGGGAGTAAATTGGATGTTGCAGGCTCATTCCGGCTGGCAGGAAGCAGCGGCACTCTCATGCAAAGCGGGCACTGGACATGGCTCCATACGAACGGCGACAGCAGTGGCAAGTGGATCAAGATTGGAGAGCTGACTGTTAATGGGGCTTACAGTGCGGCAGGCGTTGTATGGAGCGTATTTCCGACAAACCCAAACCATGGCGACTCGGTAGAGACGATCTCGGTGCAGTTCAGGAATGGCGGATCTGACATAGAAAGTACTTATAACATTGAGCATGAAGTAACTGGGGGCAGCGAGTATACCATCGCAGATGTAAAAGTAGTCCGCCGCAGCGGAACCGGTCTCGGCCCGAATTATCTGTCTATTTGGGCACAGGCAAGCGCTAGCTGGCTGGGCGGAGTTCCATGGACAGCTCAATACTATGGGTCTGTATCATTAAACACCGGGGATCTCACCCAGTACGCTGCCATTCCAGATACTGGAACTACTTATTCGAGAACATCGATTCTTTCCAACATAAACGGCAACGTCGGCATCGGGACGACGGGGCCTGGGGCGAAGTTACATGTGGTTGGCACCTCCAGGTTCGACAACTATATTGGAGGCAGTACGGTAGTTGATGGTGTAACTGGCCTGGTGGTTGATGGTTCGGTAGCTGGGTGGGGGTTCTACGTTAGGAATAGTATCAGTACGACTTATCTGTACTCTCCAACGCACTACATTACTGATGGTACCGCAGGAAGGCCTGTTTACTTCCGCGGTGCCGACTTATCTGGCAACAGCTGGGCCATCCCGAACAGCGGAAGCGTGTATTTTAACCAAGGCAACGTCGGCATCGGGATTACAAACCCAGGCACTAAACTCAGTGTTTACACCACCACAGGAGGTGATGGGATTACTCTTGATGGAACACAATATCCAGCAATAGTATTGAAAACATCAGGGACAGTTCGGGGTTATATCGCGCTTCCTACCTTTAATGATGCTTATGCTACAGGTTCTGTTCTCGGAGATATTGTTTACAGAACAAATGGAGGCAAAATACTTCTTAGCACAAATTCGGGAGGTGCAGGGGTTGCAGGCATTGTAATTACTGGAACAACCGGCAAAGTCGGCATCGGGGTTCTGGCGCCAGATATGCTCCTTGAACTTGCTGATGCAAATACTATTGAAACAGGCATAGAATTTGCAAATACAGGCTCAGGTGGTAAGCAATGGAGAGTACGGACACTAGGAAGCGGAGTATCAGGCCGAGTGGGCAACTTCAATATTAGGAATGACGCCGATGGCATTAATGTGATGGAAATTACACCAAGCGGCTACGTCGGCATCGGGATGACCAGCCCAACGCATCGTTTAGAGCTTCCAACTACAGCTGATGCAAGCGGTCAAGGATGGGCTTGGCAATGGTGGAGTACTTCCGATAGTCGGGTAAAGAGCAATCAACAACCGCTCAATTATGGTCTCGCTGAAGTATTGAAACTCACTCCAAAACGCTATTTCTATCAAAACTCCCATTTTGATAACAATACGCTTGTGGTGGAAAACTCCGGCAAGGAAATCATTGGTTTAGTGGCTCAAGATGTCTATCCCATTATGCCAGAACTTGTTGATAAACCGGCTGATGAGAATAGAACACTCTGGGGCCTAGAATATGATCTTTTCGCACCAGTCTTAGTCAACGCGATTCAACAGCAGCAGCAACAGGTTGAGCAGCTCAAAGCGGAGAACACAGAGCTCAGGTCAGAGATGAGTGATCTGAAGTCAAGGCTGGCGGCGATTGAGAAGAAGCTTGGTATTAATGTCGCGGTGCTGGGCGGGAAGTGAAAGAACAGACTTACCAGATCGTTTTAACGTAACCACTTTTCTTTATGTTTTCATCTTTTGTTATCAGATCTGCATTCAGAATGTCGGCTGATGCCACTATTATTCTGTCGTGCAATTCGGAGAGCTTTGTAAGGTCTTCTATTCTTTTAATGATTTGCATGTCCAGTGAAATTGTTGTATAGTTCCAACCAATTTCAACCTTCTTTATGATGTCCTTGAATTTCATAATAGCATTTTCTTTTTCAAGGATGTACAAAGATTCTGCAAGAACTATGGTTGGGATAACTATAGTTGCATCTCCGTTCTCAGCTTTGTCAAAAACAGATTTTGCACCTTTGCCAAGTCTTTTGTCTCCTGATAAGTACCAAAGAAATGAATGCGTGTCGGTAACATAAATCATTTTATGCACCAGATTTAAATATCGATTTTTTTACCTTTTCTATCTCGTTCTCATCAATTTTAAGGCCTTTCAAAGACCCTTTTAAAGAAACCTTAGTTTTTGGTGTATTTTGCCGCATAACTATAATTTTCAATTCGTTGATTTCTTTTTCAATCAGATCTAACTTCTCCTCTAGCGGTTTCATAGTTTTCACCCACATAACAATAATTATCTATATATTTAAACTTGTGAAACTGAAAACTATTGTAGGCGTAAATAAGATAAACCGAGAATTGGGATATTCGGAAATTATGATAAATACACCAGAAGAGGTGCTCGAATGAAAGAATCAAAAATAATGAAAAGAATACACAAAGCTAGAGAAGATATGGCAAAAATGAACAAGAAAGACTTCAATAATTCACTTGTAAAAGCAAGAAATGACTATAAAAAATTGTCAGAGTAGATTCTCTGCATAGAAATACCACTGTCAATGCAACCAAATAATTGAATAGCAAGATTGATGCGGTGAATGAGACAGCAGCGGCGAATAGCCAGCAGGCGCTCGACGAGATAGCAAAGCTGAAGGCTGAGAACACAGAGCTCAGGTCAGAGATGAGTGATATGAAATCAAGGCTGGCGGCGATTGAGAAGAAGGTTGGTATTAATGCCGCGGTGCTGGGCGGGAAGTAAAGAAAACAAAATACATTGTGTCATCGGCATAATTTTGAGAAGTACCTGCTATTTTTTATACGTATCTGTAAAATGATTATACAGGAGAAATAAATGAAGATTAGATTCGAAGTCATTTCTGTGTTGGGTAAGAAAGTTGTAATAACAGAAATGCGCTGGGCACTTATATCAGAATTCAAGCACCCTATTATGGCCGACTACGAAAAGGAAGTCAAGGAAACGCTGAAAGAGCCAGATGAAGTGCGCAGAAGCAAAAAGGATAAGAACGTATACCTTTATTATAAGAAGTACAAGTATTATGTCTGCGTACTTATAAGGCATCTTGACGGAGCGGGAGTTATCATAACAGCTTACATGGCGGACAAGATGAAGAAAGGTGATATCGTATGGAAAAAAGAAACGAAATAACAGTAATTTTTGACAAAGAGGGCAACACGCTGGACGTATGGTTTGTGAAGCCTAGAAAAGCCATATGCGAAGAAACGGAAGAAGAGTTCATTATAAAAAAAGACATTAAAACAGGTGAAGTTATAGGCTTCGAGAAGTTTAATGTGCAGCACGAGAAGGACTTGATACCAGAGATGAAATTCCTTGTAAAAGAGCTCTAGACTTTTTCTTCAAGCAGGCGCTTGACGAGCTAGCAAAGCTGAAGGCGGAGAACACAGAGCTCAGGTCAGAGATGAGTGATCTGAAATCAAGGCTGGCGGCGATTGAGAAGAAGCTTGGTATTAATGTCGCGGTGCTGGGCGGGAAGTGAAGAAAATTCAAATAAGCTTTTCTATTTCTTTTATGATGATCTCCGCATTCTTGATCGCTTCTTTTGCGTCGTCTTTTGTTGCAAAGAAGTCCAGTTCATAGAGGTCTTCATGCCGGAGCTCTCTGAACCTGTCCAATAGATCTACAATAATATGGTTTAGCTTTTTTGTATTGACATATTTTTCTTCAATGTATCTTACAACACAGTAATGGCTTTTCTCCCTGAATCCATCCTTCATCAACAAAGCCCTTGAGACGTGAAACATAGCGGAATAGGAAGAAACCAAACAGCTGTCAAAAAGACCAAATTCAAAATTCTTCTTAGCCTCTTCCAGCCATTTTTTAGCTTTCTTAACACCCTTCAACGACTTTTCTATTGATGGAAGCGTTTTTCTTATCAAACCTTTTTCAAAACATTTTTCCAATTCATTCAAGGGATTCACCATAAATGTTTATAGAGCCAAAGACGAGCGAATAATAGAAAATCGGGTCATCTCTTTTTAGCCTGCCTATCCTCTCTGGCGTGAGCACCAATAATTGTATGTTTCTACGGAGGGCTTTTCTCATCTTACTCGATAAAACCGCTATTTTGGTTTCGTTTGCCTTTTTTTCTACTTTAATCCAAATATCAACATCACTAGTTTCGTTATTCGTCCCATTCGCCCACGAGCCATAAATACCCGCACCTGCTGGTTCTATTTTTTTTAATATCCTTATAACATTGCTGTCAGTCAGTTTTTGTATATTAAAAAAGATCTTTAATGCCTTCACGTAAGGATTGGACAAATCCACAGAACCATTTTTAATAATTTTGTGCCTCTCCAGAGTTTTCAGAGTTCTGCTGACGTGAGCAGGGCTTAGATTCAGCAGCCTTGCCAGTTCCCTTACCTTTGTTGTCTTTGATGTACTATCCAAAATAAATTCTATTATCCTATACATTTCTTTTTGAAAAAGTGCTGCCATACAATAAACTTATTGTTTACTATTTATAAACATTTCGTTACATTTTGAGCAACATAAAATTTTACCGAGAATGCGGAATTGAAAGCAAGGCTGGCTGCACTGGAGAAGTTCGTTGGGACGGCACGAATTACAATTCAATTACAAAAGCATTACAGGGATGAATGAAAAATTGCAGGATTTCATTCCACAAAAAATATATACATATTTAAACTTTTGTGTGCAGAGTAGAGAAAAAGAAAAATTTGTCAAGTGTGGTCAGATGGCAGCAGAAAAGACAGGAAACTACAAATATATTGGTATTATTATAGTCCTTCTTCTTGTTATTGGATACTTTGTTACACAAAAGCCGGCGCAGGTGACAGGAGACGCCAGCAAGGCCGAAGAGAGTGTAAAGGCGCTCTATGAGATCGTGAGTGGAAGCCCTGCAGAGGTAATAAAGACTGTCGACGAAAACGGGCTTTACAAGGTAACGCTCAGGGTCAAGGACGCGACCGGCCGGGACACGCTGGCAGACGTATTCGTAACAAAAAACGGATTATTCCTGACAGACAGGCTTGTCGAGATAGAGGGCCAGAAGTCTTCTCTCAAGAACCAGAGCGCATTCGTGCAGTGCCTGTTCGACAAGAATGTGCGTATCTTGGGGCTTGCCAACGATACGGCAACTCAGGTGCAGCTGCAGGAATTGGGCGCATTCTCACCGCGCATATACGTAGACTGCAGCGGGCAGAGCCTGCCGCTGTGCTTACAACTGAACATTACAAGCATACCGGCGATATTCAACGGCGCTGTTCCTGTTATTGCCGGGCCGCTCAACCGCGCATGGTTCGAGCAGAACACCGGCTGCTACATGACGGCAAACGGAACGATAGCGTAAAGCAAAGGAAAGCGCACTTTTTCTCTTAACACTTTTTGCAGGTATGTCGAGATGTAGAAATAATTTTGATTCTTTCTACAGTATCTCCGAAAGTTGGATTACTGCCTGTTGGCAGTAATCCTCTACCGAGGTATACGCCAAGAGGCGTATACCTCACTTTCTGAGATACTATTCTAATTTTTGAATTTCTCTGTATCGTAGTATTTATTAAGTTTATTACTCTAATTTATAGAATGCTTAACAGAAAATTGCTTACCATTGCGGTTATTGTGATTGTTATTGCCGCGCTGGTCGTGTCCGTCTTACTTAATAATTACAGCACTTCTGGCAGCGTGGACAGCAAAAATATCAAACAATCTATAACCACAGAGCTTTTGAAGAACGCTGAAATAAAGCCGTTCGAAAACGCCACGGTGAACGTGAGGTTGCTTGATGAGACAGAGCTGGCAAGTCTGAAGGCCGAGCAGCCCGTTGTGTACAGCGGCGCAGCTGCAGGGGATTATCTTGTCGTTTTTGAGGGCGCAGCGGATTCTCTGATTGTTATATACGATTTCGAAAATAAGCGCATCGTCAACGTGTTTGCCGTAAGGAATGTTATACTGTGATTTTTTGGATTGAATTCCATATTCGTATGATGATCGTCAGCGTAGCGATATACGTCTTTTGATGTATACCGCAGCTAGCACCATTGCCAGGAAGGCGATGGTGCTCACGCTGACGATCATACTTTAATGGAATTCAATCTTTCAATGCACAAGCAAAACCATTTATTATTCCGAATGAATAAATGACTCATGAATATACGCGTATTTCTTCTGGCGTTTCTTCTATTGACTATATTATTGCCCACAGCTTACGCGAGGAGCGTATCCATGAACTTTGCGTTCAATATCGGCGGCGACAAGTCGGACACGATACGCACAAACGGGACAGACTTTTCAGGAAGCCAGACAAGTGAGATAACATTCCCAACGATGGACAAGAAGTTCGTATCCTCTGAGAGGAACGGCAAGGTTTTTGGCCTTGCGTTCGCGGGGTCGGAATTTCTGAATATCCACATAAACACGTCTTATTCTTCCAGTGAGTATTTGCTCCGCATGACGCAGGAGGCGTACAACAACAGATTCCTTCTTGCATTTACGAGCGGCACGTGGAACAATATAGACGCCCACGCAAAGGACGCAGAGGACTTCAGGCTAATTTCAAGGACCTTTGGGAATATTGTGCTGCCCGTTGCAGGCACATTCTTCTTTTTCATGCGGCTCGAATACCAGAACGCCGACATACATAACAAGACCGTCATGAACGGGCCCGTGAAGCTCCTTATCAGAAACCAGGGAAGGATCGGAAATATATTCAATATATCTGCAGCCGTGATATGATGAAAAAACCAGCTCTGTTAAAAACCTATGTCAAAAGTGTCGACGTAGACCCATACGTCTATCGACGTATGGGTCAGCTAGAGGCATTGTCTGAACAGATAGACGCACTCCGTGCGTCAGTTTGTTTCAATGCCTCTCACGTCGACGCTTTTGTTGAGAATTTCAACAGAGGCAAAAAAACAGAATCAAAGCTCTGTAGAAAAGGCCAGGCAACGCTCCTGACTCATACGCTTCTGCTTGGCTTTGTAATATTCTTCATACTCGTCATCGTGAATACGTTCGTATCGCTGCACGAAGATTTTCAGCTGTTCGCGGCGGAGAGCGAGATCGACCAGCTTTGCCTTACACTGCGTGGGGGCGTTGAGAAAATTTTCTACGCGTCTTCGTACAGGTCGCCCGCGGCTTCCAGAAGCTCGCTCGATGTCAACCTGCCCGACAAGCTGGCTGATGCAGAATATACCGCAAAGTTCCAGAACGCGTCCATAAGGTTAGAGACGTCGGGGCTTTATTTCAACGCCACGTGCGTCGTAGGGCTCAACGCGACGTACTCCGGACATACATCAGGCGGACTGACGAGGATATCATTCCTGCGCAACACAACTTCAGACGCTGTCGAGATGAAAAGTGTATGATCATAGGTTTTCTACAGAGCAGAAAGAAAGGCGCCATACAGATAGATTTCATCATAGCCATCGCCGTGTTCATAGTCGTGTTTGCGGTTGTTGTCCAGACGATAACCGCATTCTTCACGACCGTGGAGAGTACGTCGCAGACGGAGGTGCTCACGGCGCACGCGCTGAGCCTTTTGGGCGTCGCGGATTTTGAATTCACGCCAGCAGGATGGAACGGTACGGGCGACGTCCAGAGGATCGGGCTTTCGACCAGGTCGTACAGGCTTGAAATAATCATGAGCAACAACCAGTCCTTTCTCATCAACCAGAGCCAGAGCGTCACCGACCTCAGCAATGAGCTCGTGTCTTTTAATTATAGTGACATGGGATTTTCCGGGATAGATGTCAATTCAACAGTGATCTACGACGGCTCGACAGAGGTGCCTTACCAGATAAACGGCAGCGCTATAACATTCAGGAGAGACATAAGCGCGAACGCCATTAAGGTCTTCATTCTCTATTTCGACGACGACAGCAACTTCTCAAGCAGGTCCACAAACATAACGGGCAGCAACGTTATAGGCGAGACAATCTATCCTGCCTATCCGCTGACAGTCGTACAGCACAAAAAGCTTCAGGCGCTCAACAGCTCAAACTACTCTGCCGTAATGCCGTCGCTGCAGGGCAGGGACTTCAGGATAACGCTGTACAACACAGAGGTCTCGCCAAACACCGTCT
The DNA here is from genome assembly GCA_964373255.1 of uncultured archaeon. GTDB lineage: Archaea > Aenigmatarchaeota > Aenigmatarchaeia > GW2011-AR5 > GW2011-AR5 > JACPVU01. The sequence continues at coordinate 128,813 of CAYJTG010000001.1, read as the reverse complement.
TTTTCGAGTACGGCGGAGAGGTGTCGAGGGCGGAAAATGTCGTAAGCGTGCAGCGCTATGCACTCTTTCAGAACTCAACAGGAGGGGTAATCGATGGAAAGATCGTGGTACAGACGTGGTAATGCACTAAAAAATAATCATCACAAGGGCTACCTGTTTACGCTTGAGGTCATCATAGCTGTGTCATTAATAATGGTCTCGATGGTCATTATCTTCAGCTCGACGCAGGCCCCGGCGTCGGCAAAAACAGCCCTCATAAAGAAGCAGGGGTTTGAGGCGCTGGAGTATCTTGATCAGGCGGGCGAGCTGAGGTTCCTGGCGTTCTCTGGAAATGAAATAACGCTTGAGGAGAAGCTGAAGGCGCTTCTGCCGTCATCGATATCGCTCGAGACAGACGTATGCACGGACGTGTGCGCGGGCAACGTGCCGTCTGGCACGAGCATCATCACCGTTGACTATTACGTGTCAGGATACAGGGACGCGTTTTTTACCAAGAAGATAAAGCTCTGGATGTGGGGTAGTTCATGATGAAAGGACAGATGTTTCTGCTCGCTGCGATAATCATCATAACGGGCATAGTTCTTGTGTTTAACGTTGTCGGCGCGCCGCACATAACCGAGGAAAAAAGATTTCAGGACACCATGGTGCCTGAGAAAAACATAAAGAATGTCATGAACGAATATATATTTTCCCTCGGCGCGGCAACGCTCAGCAGCACGCCCGACGAGGCGGTGAAAAGAGCCATGTCGAATTTTTCAGCTTACATGCGCAGCGAATTTGACAGCAACGTATTTTACGTGGTAGCCCTGTATAACAAATCAGACCAGAGGTATTCTGTAATTGTGGGAAACTACCTGGACAGGGCTGTAAACGTGACCGTGAACGCCACGAGCTCGACGCCTTCGAGCAATTATACATTTCTTGGCGACAAACAAAGCTCGTCGCTCTACTTTTCGTCAAGCGTCAACGGCACCGTGAACATCACGGTTTACTACAAAAAAGGGGCTGAAGACGTTACGGAAATATTTTCCCTCGCGGCAGCTGGGAGAAATTCGACGGCAGGCATTTTTGACGTGACTCTGAGGGGCGAGAGGTCTTCGATAAACAGGAAGGAGACGTACAACAGGACGTGGTGAAAATGATTAAAGAAAAGGACAAAACAAAACCAAAAGCATCAAAAGAATCTTGTTCTGTCTATTCAAAGGGCATAGCATCGACTTTCTCGTTTGTCCTCACGATTGTCATAGTAATAGCCGCGATCACGATAGTCCTGGTCACGAGCCGGTCGGCCGTGCAATCGTCCACGTCGTTCGTGGAGGTCAGCAAGGTGGAAGACATACTGCAGCTGATTGACAATGGCATGAGGGAGGTCATGGCGGAAGGGTTCAACGCAACTCGGGTCGTGTCGTTTACGACTTCGGAAAGGTTTGAGTCCATACCATCAGAGGACTCAATCGAGTTCAAGAAAGAGGGCACAAACGTCTTTGGCGTTGAGTACCTAACGCGCAGCATGAAAAATAATATATTATTCATAGGCGGCGACGACGTCCAGTGCTCTGAGACGGACGGAAATAACGACGGAATCGCCGACCTTGTCGTTGAAAATTCTTTCCTGAAGGCGGTTTTCCAGAGGGTCGCCAAAAACGTAAACCTCTCGAACATAAGCACGTCGTCAAACCTCATCAGGCTTGTCGAGAAGACGGGCAACACGACCATAACGTTTGCAAACTCGTCCATCACGATAGACAGCAACGTATCCACGTCAAGCGGCCGCGGCTACAGCGAGCTGCAGAGGAACGGCACGCTGCTGCCCGCGTGCACGGCGCATTTCTTTGTCAACGCGACATCGCTGAGCTACGACGTCTACTACAAGCTTTACGCGGGGGCGGACTTTCTTGTAATGGACGTCAGGAATATACGTTGAATTTACAAACATGAGTTCCATAAAATTAAAATCTAAATAGCAGGCTTGCTTTGTCCTACTCACGCCCGCCGCTTTGGTGGCGGGCAATTGACAAAACAAAATTTTATCGCTATTATAGCTAAACAAGAAAAGAATCAGATATTATATTTCTTGTTTGCTATACATGATGAAGCTACGCTTCACCTGTACAGGAGAATCTTCGATTCTCCATGTATATGAAGCAAGTTATAATATCCAGATCATTTACTTGCTTCATAATAATATCGAGACCACATGTGTATTCTACTTATATGGCTTGCGTGCAAATAATTATATATGAAAGGCGTATCACCGCTCATAGCCGCGGTCATGCTTATAGTAGTGTCGATGACAATCGCGACAATAATTTACGGGTCGCTGTCGACGACGATTAGGTCGAGCACGGCGATAACGTCCAACACGTCCGCCAAGACCGTGGAGTGCACTTCGGCGTCTGTGAGCATACAGGACGTCTTCATAAGCGGGTCCTCGAGCTCGTCGACCGTGAGGGCGATAGTGAAGAACTCGGGCTACACAGACGACCTGGTCGTCCAGGACGGCCAGGTATTCAACAAGACGGGAAGCAACTTCAGCACGCCGGACACGCCGGTCACAAACTTTGACCGCGGAAACATAGTAACGCTCACGTTCAGCAATGTGAGCTTCTCTTCGGCGAGCTGCCCGAATGCATTCTCGAAAGTGATTGTAACCACGAACTGCGGCGGCATTTCCAACGTATTCGATGGAACACCAAAATGCTCATAAATACAATTTTGGAAAAATTACAGTAAGTTATTTATATGACCTGTACACAATTAATGGCAACGTAATTAGGGGATTTTCATGAAAAAAGGAATAACGCCTGTCATAGCGACCATCCTGTTGCTCATCATCACTATAGCAATAGTTGGCTACAGCTTCGGGTTCTTCCAGAAGCTATTCGGTGCAGCGGCAAATGTAACGTCAACAGGGCTAGAGGATCTAACTAAAAATATTCGACAAGCAATAACTATAGACGGCGTAAGTGGCACAACGGTTGTCCTAAGAAACAGCGGAAACCCACCCATAAATAGCACTGTACTAGGGTTTTATGTAGATAATGCCCTGAAAACATGTACCTTCGGTCCTGCTACTGATGGCATAATTATAAATTCATCAGGGCTAGCTACCTGTACATTAACTGCATCTTGTTCTTCAGGCGGCACACTTAAGGTAACTACGGCAGCATTTTCAGACACCAGGACCTGCTAAAGACCTGAAGCGAGCTGAACCGTTTCTCTTTTTGTTTTTGTCTTGATTTTTTGTTTAGCGGCGTTAGCAAACCATAAGTGCATCACATTTACTATCATCGACAAGAACGCCGATTGCTTCAGCGTGCGGATGAATTGTTGACTATCCTATCTTGTAGCACATTAATAGAGTAAAAGATTTCGCTTTCTGTTTACAAATCATAGGCAAAGCAACGAGAAATTCGGCCGCTTTGCAAGTCCGGTTTGTTTTGCCTTATTGATCGGCTGCAATGGGTTTCTCCTGCGTCCGAAAAATTATTTATATAGCCCTTGCATAATTAATTGCATCAGAAATGAAGAGGCAGGAAAAAGGTAGGTTTATCATGAAGCAGCGTTTCAAGGGCGTGTCACCGCTCATAGCAACGGTTTTGCTCATCGCCTTCACCATGGTTATAGCAGGCATCATGGCTGCGTGGGCGAACACGTTTTCCGCCCAGAGGCTCGCTTCGGCCACGGCAGCTGCAGACTGCCTCGGAGTGCTGGATCTGAGCTCGCTTTCTTTCAACAACGGTACAATAAGCGTAAAGATAAGAAACACAAGCGGATATATGAATCTTACAGACCTGAAGGCCACCGTCGAGTATGGCGACGTGACGAAAAACAAGGTTTATACGCTGAAGGACTACAACGTCACGGACCCTCTGCCGCCTGTAACGGCTACGTTCTTTGTTGTCAGCACAGGCAACACGGCAAAGCCCGATAAGATAGAGGTCGTGGCGACAAACTGCCCGCAGGAAATAATATCGCTGAAGTTCAGGTGAATGCGAAAATAGCGGATAAAATAGCATGCGCACTTTCGATTTCTTGATAGTGACTGATAAGAAATATGCAATGTTTACGGCAATTTTGTCATGCGCTAATTTTATCTATATGGCTAACTATATCTATAAACAATGTATATCTATAAACAGTGCAGGTGGATTGAATTCCATTAAAGTATGATGGTCGACGTGAGAGGCATTGTAACAAACTGACGCACGAAGTGCGTCTATCTGTATTGACAATGCCTCTAGCTGACATATACGTCAACAGACGTATATGTCTACGTCGACCATCATCATACGAATATGGAATTCAATCGTGCAGGTGCTAATCATGCGTATGAAAAAAGGTGTCAGCCCGCTCATAGAGGCATTGATGCTAGTCGTCATGGGCGTAGGGCTGTCGGCGATCGTAATCGGGTGGCTGCCGTCGTTGTCGAGCGAGCGCACGGCCTCGATAAAAAACCTCACGAACGAGCAGCTCAGGTGCGAGTTCAGCAATCTTTTTATAAAGTCGGCTACGTACAACTGCTCAAATAACTGCGCATCCGGAACCACACACACCGTTACGCTGAGCGTCAAAAATTCAGGCAGGGTATCGCTGCTTATGAACAGGATTTATATCCAGAATACGACAGGCACGGTATTTGCATTTGGTTTGAATGACACAACGATTGATGCAGGCTCCACGGTCACGCTGTCGAACGCGAGCACAGGCACGTGCACAGGCATCAACAGGACGGTCGACAAGATAACCGTGAACAGCGTCAACTGCCCCAGCCAGGGTGCCAATTCCATTCCAGGGAGCGAAGTCACGTTCGCAAACTGCTGAGATATAGTGAAACAAAGTTTTTCGTGTGCAATAGCAGAGATGCTTGAGCACAGCTTCTATGAAATTTCACAAACTTCATTCCAAAATTTATGTCTTGCGAGCAGGCGAAAAGATTTTTCACAATTTTGGTTGATTTGGACATAAATTATCATTCAGGTTTTAGAGATACCCACAACCTATAAATATTGCTCTGTGGTGTAGTAATAACAACGATAGACTATGAAAGGAGTTTCGCCGCTGATTGCAACAGTGCTTCTTGTTGTTATAGTCGTTATTCTTGCAACAATCATAACAACATTCAGTACAGACCTTGTAACAAGCTCGACAGAGACAATTCAAAACAGGACTGGCACGTCTGCTGAGTGCTCCGGCGCGTCTGTAAGCATATCAGACGTGTTTCTGACCAACGGCACAGCGGGTACGGCCCGCGTGAGCGCCATCAACAACGGGCTGAAGGACGACATGATTATAGTTAACGGCGTACTGACGAACAGAACAGGCACGAGCTTTTCTGCTTCTAGCATGCCTGTAATAGACTTCGATGTCGGCGAGGTTGTGACGCTGACGTTCTCAAACCTTAGCGTGCCAAGTTGTGGTGATTTCGCCTACGTGACGGTGACCACAAACTGTGGCGGGGTATCCGATACCTACAAGAAAGGGGCAAAGTGCGTGTAATTTCACTTTCTTCTTAAGCATTTCCCTATAATTAATCTTGGAGGCTAGGTCGGGTGGGTAGCGGACACCTGTTGCCGTCAATCCGCTATAGGCGGGACCGAAGTTCGAGGGCGATTCTGATTGCAATCATGGCCCAGCATCAGAGCGTAGAAGTCCAGACCTGTGGGATTACAAGTATAGCGAACCTGTAAGCCTTTTCTTTCGCAAAAGAAAAGCCTTGGGAAATCTGCAAAAAGCGAAAGACTTTTTGCAAAGAATTGAAAAGGCTGGGGAATGAGAACGGGAACGTAGCAGACATAAGTTATATTTGCAATGCTCATGGGAAAACTGGGCGGAGCAATGGTGCCGGACAAACCATTTTTGCAGGCGGCTTCCACCGAGGACGCGCCTCCACTCAATTTTCTTTTCTAAAGAAAATTGAGTAAGAAAAATTGTAGCGGAAAAAGAAAAGATTAATCAAAAGAAATTAATTGAGGAAAAAAAATAATAATATGGTATAGACTCACGAAGTGAGGGTATTATGAAGCTGACGTTCTCGACTCAGGAAATCAAAGAGATACTAATAGCAACGATAGTTCTTTCTGTGGCGTTTGGAATAGTGTTCTCAGGTGGTCTCAGGGCAATGGCAAGCATAGAGAAGCTGCCAATTTCGATAGCATTTTCCTTTGTGGTTGTAGGCATAGGATTCATAGCGCACGAACTGATCGGGCACAAGCTGTTTGCGCAGAGGTATAATTACTACGCTGAATTCAAGATGTGGAAAACAGGCTTGTTGATCGCTTTGGTATTTTCATTTGCGGGGTTTGTGTTTGCAGCGCCGGGCGCTGTTGTTATCGGCGGCCGCCCTGACTTGTGGGGCGACACGAAGCCAATCACAAAAAAGAAGTACGGGATAATATCGCTTGCAGGCCCTGTTGTCAATATTATACTGGGGCTTGTGTTCTTTGCACTAAATATGTTTTCTCCGTCAAAATTATGGCAGATGGGGACGAGCATAAACATCTGGCTGGCCTTGTTCAACATGCTGCCAATACCGCCTCTGGACGGATCAAAAGTCTTTGCGTGGGACAGGAGAATATTCGCAGCGGTCTTCGTAATCCTGATAGCGATGTTTGTGGTTTTGTGAACGGATAGTAGTATCTCCGAAAGTGAGGTATACGTCTCTTGGCGTATACCTCGGTAGAGGATTACTGCAAAGAGGCAGTAATCCAACTTTCGGAGATACTGGACAGAGTCAGCGGTTTTCAGAAGAATTCAAAGAAGCGGTAATTTTTCTTGACTAATCTTTTTTCATCAGAAAAAGCCTTCCGAAGACTTGAAAAATTATAGCACAGTCAATTTACCGTATTTTCCAACAGAGAGCTGCAGCGAGTTGTTCCATTCCTTGACAAAGCCGTTCTCTATCTTTATGGTGTCGCCCTGCTTGACCTTGTCGGCGTCGTCGCCCCAGAGCGTGAGCTGGATGCTGCCTGAATCGTCCTCGAGGACGGCGTTCGCAACCTTCAGGGTTGTGCCGAACTTTGTTGTGACGTCTCTCGTGTCTTCTTTCTCGACGACCTTGGCCTCGACGTTTATTTTTCTCGAGTCGTCTTTTATTTCAGCTATCTTCATTGTTACCACTTTGAAAATTAGCAGTATAACTCTTGTCTGCTCATATAATCTTTGTCGTGAAGAAGTTTATATAATTCAGCTGCTCCATTATGCAAAATCCAAGCAATCGTATGAAAATAAATAGCGGGATTAAAAACTGGTCTCCAGCTGTTTTCATCGTAAATTTTATCGTATCTAGATAAGTGATGTTTAGACATTTTATTATGATATTCTACTTTTATTTTCCCCGCTTCTGACAACATATTGTTCAAGCCTTCTAGATTATTTTGTTAGTATCTGTTTTGTTATTTTATTTATAAGATAAGCATATAAATACAATCCACAATCTAAAGATGGTGGTATTTTTTTGAAATACCACAGATAATACATGGTGAAGCTACGCTTCACCTGTACAGGAGAATCTTCGATTCTCCATGTATTCGTGGATTGTATTATACAGGTGAATACTATAATACCACTGCTTCAAAACAGTGATATTCACCATGTATAAATACAATACAAATCCCTTTCTTTTTCAAAAGAAAGGTCTTTGTAAGCCCCAAAGAAAAGGGAGATTTTTGTTCAGTTTACTTGTGATATTCATGACAGAGATTGTTGTTGGCCGTGACGATGAAGACGCAAAGAGGTTCGGCGATACTGGAACGCTCTTTCTTGGGAAGCATATCGTCGGGACAGGCGATGAGACGCACCTCACAACACCGCTTTTTCTCGACGCCCTGCGGCCGCACCTGATAGTAATCACGGGCAAGAGAGGCACCGGCAAGTCGTTTGATGCAGGCGTCATGGTCGAGGAGATGCAGATGATGCAGGCCAACGTAAGAAACAACCTGTGCTCGCTCATCGTCGACACGCAGGGAATATTCTGGACCATGAAGACGCCGAACGAGCGCGAGGCTGTGCTGCTCAACGAGTGGGGCATGAAGCCAAAGGGGTTTGACGTGAACGTCTACGTTCCGGAGGGCCAGGCCGAAATGTTCTCAGAGGCGGGCGTTGAGTACGACGGCGTCTTCTCCGTGAAGCCGTCGCAGATGACCGCGGAAGACTGGCTCTCGGTCTTTGCAATAAATCAGAACGACCCGTTGGGCATACTGCTCCAGAGGGTGTACAAAAAACTTGGCGACAGGGAATTTGGCATCGATACTATAATTTCTGCTATCTCAAAAGAGGAAGGCTTTGAGCACGAGAAGCTCGCGTTGCAAAACAGGTTTGACGCAGCCGAATCCTGGGGCATCTTTGGCGATGAGAAGATACCTGACATACTTGTTCCAGGAAAGTCCACAGTGCTCGACGTTAGTTTGACACCACAAGGAGTGAGGGCGCTTCTTATCGGGATCGTGTGCAGGAAAATTTTTGTAGACAGGACAAAGGCGCGCAGAAAGGAAGAGCAGTCTATCATAGAGGTGTCAACGGCAAAAAGGACGCCCATTCCATGGATATTTATCGACGAGGCCCATAATTTTTTGCCGGACACTGGAAAAACAGCTGCCACAGATATCCTGAACACCGTTGTGAAAGAAGGCCGCCAGCCGGGGATAACGCTTGTCCTTATCAGCCAGCAGCCAAACAAGCTCAGCCCTGATGCGCTCACGCAGGCTGACATCGTGATATCGCACAGCATGACGGCAAAATCAGACGTCGAGGCGCTGGAGGGAATCATGCAGACGTACCTGATATTCGGCATAGGGAAATACATCAACGAGCTGCCAAAGGTTAAGGGCGCGGCTATCGTGCTGGACGACAACTCGGAGCGTATCTATAAGATCCGCGTCCGCCCGCGACAGTCGTGGCACGCCGGCTCGAGCCCTGTGGCGATATGAAAAGAAAGAGATTCTATTTATTCAGAGATTTATAAACTTTACTGTGATAGCAATCATATGCAAGCAAAAGAAGAACTTCGAAAGCTAATTAATGAAAAGATTGATATCGACGAACTAGTAAATTATATTGCTTCAAACTTAGATACTAGCTTTCAATGTAGGCCTATAGAATCTAAATTCCCCGAAGTTAATGGTAGATATCGTCTTTTTGGAGACGATGATACGAGTATTTGGAAGAGGCTTGGACTAGTAAAGTACGTTTCTGTTAGTGATCCATGGAATACCAGAGAAGGCGGTTATTCTTCATATTTAATACTAACTAAAAAAGCCGAAAGACTACATAAGAAACTTAAAAAGGATGGATTTTATTCATCTAAAAATATCGAGCTTGAAAGAGGACTAATTCATTCTGTTTATTTTCAGCAGCAGAAAATTTACCCTGTTTAGGACGCTTCTAATTATAATTTTGTTTTCATTTCTTCATCACCTCTACCCGAACAGCAGCTTCCACAATATCGGTATAAGCGCCATGACGCCGATCGCAAGCAGAATTATTTTCAGCCCGTGCTTGACGCCGGTCGTCCTGAAGCCGAACACAAGGCCTACGATCAATCCGCCGAAATGCGCGACGTACGATACAGACTGATCGATGCCCATGAAAAATGCGTAGACGTTGTAGACCGCGTACAGGATGCCCAGAAAGATGAGCGGGACGGGCACGATGAGCGGATAGAATGAAAGGTCCATCGGCTTGACGAGCATGCCCGTGCCCACGAGGGCAAAAATGCCTGCCGACGCGCCTATGCCTATGGTGTCGAACGGGTAGAAAAGAAGTGACAAAAAGCTGCCGGCGAATGCGCCCAGGAAAAATATAGCCAGCGTCTTTGCCGCGCCCAGTTCCTTCTCGACGGCCGAGCCGAAGAAGAACCATATCAGGATGTTTGAAAGCAGGTGGATGAGCGAGGCGTGCAGGAAGATGGATGTTATTAGAACAACAGGATTTGCCAGCATGTTTTTGCCGGAGAAACCATACGTATTGAAGACTGATTCTGTGTCCAAGCTGAAGCTTATGAAAAAAACAGCTATCGCAATCAGAATTAGCAGGATTGTCAGCTTCATGATTTAATTCTGGAATCTGAACTATAAATTCTGATGATGCTTAATTAAATCTATGAAAATAAAAAAAGCGGAAAAATCCGACCTGAAAGAAATAATGACGATCGCCAGGTCGCTTTCCAAGTGGTTTACGGCAAGAGGAAGAAGAGGCATAAGAAATGCTTTCAAAAGCCAGCGGTGTTTTGTTGCCTCCGACAAAGGTAAAATTGTCGGCTTTGTTATGTACCGCACATGGAAATATATGGCTGAGATAATGTGGATGGGTATCTTACCAAATTACAGAAGAAAAGGCATTGGCAAAACGCTGTTAATGACTGTTCAGAAGAGGAAACGCGAAAATTTTATTATAAAACGGGATTCAAAAATCTGAAAATTGACAAAAATTTTTACATAGAGGGCAAAGACAGGCTCGTTCTCGTCAAAGAGATATGATTTTTGGTGGATATATCAGTAACCTATATTCTGTAAAATATACGTTTGCATAATACAAATATTCTTAAGACTAAACAATGATATAAAAAGTAATTACACGTCTGGACAACGTGTAATAGAACTATTACCTAGTCGATCTGGACAATCGATTTTGGTGGACAATTGCACTATTTCTAGAGTTTAATATATATCGTAGTATAAAAACAGTTTTCGCTTGACAAAAATATATATTGCACTATATAGATTATGCGAAAATTGTGCAGAAATTACGCAAAAACAGGATGTGACTATTGTGGACCATGACTTCGCTAATGTCCAGGGAGATTTGGATGTTCATAAGGCAAAAATAATGATTGTTGGCGCAGGCGGCGGCGGGAACAACACAGCAACCGCGTTGTTCAACAAGGGCATAGAGGGCGCGACCGTTGTGGCTGTCAACACGGATGCAAAACACCTTTCAATAAGCAAGGCGCACCAGAAGGTGCTTATTGGAAGAAATCTCACCAAGGGCATGGGAGCAGGCGGCTACCCTGATATTGGAAAACAGGCAGCGCTGGAGAGCAAGAACGACATCAGAAAAATGCTCGAGGGCGTTGATTTACTCTTTCTGACGTGCGGCTTAGGCGGCGGAACAGGAACCGGTGCTGCGCCTGTCATAGGAAAGCTGGCAAAGGAAACAGGCGCGATTGTTATCGCGGCTGTTACAATGCCTTTCAGGCTGGAAGGCGCACGGCTCATAAAGGCAGAAGAAGGCCTTGCACAGCTCAGGGAGAGCACGGACACTGTAATAGTTATTGAAAACCAGAGGCTTCTCGAACTTGCCGGGAATAAGCCGTTGAAAGAGGCGTTCGGCATTGCTGATGGACTCATAGCCACGATGATAAAGGGCATAACAGAAACGATCTCGGTCCCTTCGCTTGTTAATCTGGATTACGCTGACGTGCGTGCGATAATGCGCGCAGGCGGCGTCGCCACGATAAGCGTGGGCGAGAGCGAAGCGCCCAATCGTGCTTTGGACGCCATAACAAAGGCATTGTCGCACCCGCTGCTAGAGGTTGACTATTCAGGCGCGACAGGCGCTTTGATCCAGGTCGTCGGCGGGCCGGACATGAAATTAGATGAGATAAATGTCATCGGAGAAGCTGTCCAGCAACAGCTGGCGGCTAACGCGCAGGTCATCTGGGGCGCAAGGGTTCTGCCAGAGTTCGAGCACAAGATACAGGTTATCACGATCATTACAGGCGTCAAGTCGCCGTACATACTGGGTCCAACAGGAAAAAGAACAGCTACGCTGCAAAAAGTGCAGAGTGAACTGGGCATAGAGATGCTGAAGTGATGGCGAAATTATTTGGGGCGTTTTCGTCATTGCCAATCCCTTTCTTTTGAAAAGAAAAGGATTGGTGAACCCTAAAGAAAATAAGTAGAAAATAATATGGCGAAAGTCACCTAGGAAAGGAAGTTGATAAGAATGAAAACCTAGGTTTTCGTCTTATGCTGACCACACCCCAAAGATAGGCAGTCGGTGAGATCATAAGGCAGGCCTTCAATGGTATGCTGAGTGGCTTGCCGGCTGCCGACTCTTTCTTTTAACCTTTTTTGTATTAACTAAAGTGGAAAAAAGGTTAATCAAAAAAATTTCTTTCAAAAAAGAAGGTCAATCAAGAAAAATTATCAGGATAAATTTATTATCAAAAGGTCAATCAAGAAAAATTATTTTGAGAAAATTATTACAATTTCTAGCTTAGGAAAGGATTAAGTTCTAGCTTAGGAAAGGATTAAGTCTAGACACACAGAAAGCAAAGCTTTCTGGTGCACCAAAGAACCTTTGGTTCTTTGCGTGTTATAAGGGAAACCTGGGTTTCCCTTAATGTAGAACTATAAATACCGGCCAGACAAATAGTTATTTAATGAAAACATCTGTAATCGGATGGGGTTTAGTTCTGTTGGTCGGTCTTTGGGCGTCTGACTACGCGCTCAAGGCAGGCTACAGCGAAGCGACCTTGTGGGTGGCATGGGCAATAATCTTAAACATCCTGAACTATGCCGTCGGCAAGACCATGAAAAAGATGCCAAAGGATATCGGAAATGTGTGGATGCAGGCAGGCGTATTCGGCTTTTTGGTGACGGTAGCGCTCGCGGCCAATCTCGTGGCATTCCCGTACTACTGGCTGATGTCCCTGTGGCTAATCCTGCTGGGTGCTGCGCTGTTTGTCGGCGGCCAGAAGATGAACGACGTGTCAGGGATGGGTTTAGGCGTAATATACCTTTTCAGCGCACTGCTTGTTCCTGTGACAGGGTACTTCATCTACGGCGCGCTCGTCCTCGGGCTGCTCGGTCTGATCAACGGCTACTTTGCAAAGGAGTAGTTTCTAGTATTTTATTTTTTTGTTGATTTTGATAGTTTTTATACTTTCTTTCCAAATATTCATGATGAAAAAACAGAAAAGCCGGAAAAACGGCGCGATATCGCTGGATACGGTCATGCACGTCGCCAGGCTTGCCCGCATAAACCTCACGCCAGCCGCGGCAAAAAAATACCAGAAAGAATTAAATGAGATAATTTTGGCTTTCAGGGAGCTCGACAAGGCAAAAGCAAACGTAAAGCCTTCTTTTCATCCCATCGACGTCAAGGACGTTCTTCGCAAGGACGAGCCTGAACAGTCGCTGACAAGAGAACAGGCGCTGGCGAACACAAAACACAAGGAAGACGGCTTCTTCAAGGGACCACGAGCTGTGTAATAAACTTCTTTGTAAAAGAAGTTTAATCAAGAAAGTATTACATAAGGTTTTTAATAAGTTATATCTATTATTTCTACAATGGATGGTAAAGAAATATATTATTCAGACTTGCCAGGATATCTCGAAACTATACCAGATGCAGAAAGCCTCGACGTAGAGAAGACAGAAGAGATGATAAAGAGACTAACACTAAGAAACACGAACCTGCTTACAGCAAAGATTCCTTCTATAGATGGGCGCATAACACTACACGTAGCTAGTAAGGCGTCTGTCTACGAATTTAATCTTGCAGGAGTAGAGGACGGGCGTGAAGTACCCAAATACCACAGCAAATTTTTTCGTAAGTTCGAGGTACCTGTTGATGCAGATCTGCAGATAGACGGAAGAAACAAGTACAAGTGGTTTGCCTGTGTGTATTTCTTTTCAAAAAGAGTGATTGAGCCATGAAAATCTCTGACATAAATGACGGCTGTGTGGGAAAATCAGCAGAGGTCCGCGGCTGGATCTACAGAATAAGGTCGAGCAAAAATGTCGTTTTCATGGTTGTTCGGGACGTTACAGGCATTATCCAGTGCACAATTCGCGATTCCAGCCCCCATTTCAGGGAATCAGAAAAACTGCTGATAGAATCCAGCGTCATTGTAAGTGGCGTAGTCAAGAAGGACGAGCGTGCGCCTACGGGCTACGAAATCGAGGCAGAAGGGCTGAAGATAATACATTCATCTGATGTTTTTCCTATTACAAAGGACAAATCAACCGAACTGCTTCTCGACCAGAAGCATTTGTGGGTGCGCTCGAGAAAGCAGACAGCCGTTATGAAAATAAAAGCAGGAATAATGAAAGCAGCCCGCGAGTTTCTCGACGATTCCGGATTCATTGAGACAACGCCGCCCATAATTACCACGTCAGGCGTCGAGGGCGGGTCAACGCTTTTTGAGTTCAAGTACTTTGATTCTACTGCTTATTTATCACAGTCAGCCCAGCTCTATCAGGAAGCGCTGATCTTCGGCCTGGAACGCGTGTACGCCATAACGCCATCCTTCCGCGCAGAAAAGTCCCGGACGGTGAGGCATCTGGCTGAATACTGGCACCTGGAGCCAGAGGCGGCCTTTGTCGATCACGAGGAGAACATGAAGATACAAGAAAATCTCATAAGTTACCTGTGCGAAAAAGTAAGCGGGATGAAAGGCGAATTAAAAATTCTGGAGCTTGAAGGCCAGCCAGATTATTTGTCTTCGATAAAGCCCCAATTCAGGCGGCTCGATTACAACGACGCAATAAAAATCCTGCAAAAAAATAATTCGCCGATAAAGTGGGGCGATGACCTAGGTACAGAGGACGAACGGATTCTAACGGAGAAAGAGGAAAAACCTATCTTCGTCGTAAACTATCCATTAGAGGCAAAGGCGTTCTACATGAAAGAGAATCCCGCTGATGCAAGGACTGTCTTGTGCGCAGACATGCTCGCGCCGCAGGGCTACGGTGAGATCATCGGCGGCTCAGAGCGCGAGACAGACTACGACAAGCTTGTTGCACGATTAAAGAAGCAGAACGCAGATTTGAAAAACTACCAATGGTACCTGGACCTGAGAAAGTACGGGTCGGTCCCGCACTCAGGCTTCGGCTTGGGCGTAGAGCGGTTCATGCGCTGGATCCTGAAGCTGGAGCACATACGCGACGCCATGCCTTTCCCGCGCGTGATAAACAGGGCGTACCCCTGAAAAAGAGATTTAAATATATGATATGCTCAATAGAATATATCATGAAAATACAAATTAAAAGCTGGGTTTATGTTGTGATGATATTATTATTGTTAGTATCGTCAGTTGTGGTGGTTTCAGCACAAGGCAAAGAGAAAGTAAGAGTAATCGCTCATACAGATAAAGAAGTTTCAGATGCATTAGCAAAGGGTTGTGAGAAAGTTAGGGAGGCCAGAACACTAAAGGCCCTGGTTTGTTCAGCTGATGTTGCTTCTTCATTAGGTTTACAAGAAGATATTAAAGTGTTTGCAATGGATTCAAACGCTAATAAACAGATAAGAGCAGACACAGTGCAGTCATCTAGTAACAACGGAGCAGGAAGGAAAATTGTTATCCTTGACACAGGTTACAATTATAATCATCCAGAATTAAGTTCGAGCTATCTTGGAGGAAAAGATTTTGTTAATAATGATGATGATCCGTTTGATGATAATGGCCATGGGAGTCATGTCGCTGGAATTATAACTGCTGACGGAGTTTTGGCTTCTGCTAAGGGAGTTAGTCCAGATGCTGGAATTGTTGCTGGAAAAGTTTTATCTTCTTCCGGTTCAGGATACTTTAGCGATGTTGTTGCTGCAATTTACTGGGCAGTAGATGGACCTGATGGAATTTATGGAACACCAGATGATTTTAATGCAGATGGGATAAGCATGAGCCTCGGCACATCACAGCCTTATACTTACAAAGGATTCTGCGATAATGTTTTACCAAGTTTAACTAATGCTATAAAATATGCAAGAGACAGAAATGTTGCTGTTATTGTTGCAGCAGGCAATAGTGGAGGCGCGGGCGTTTCAATTCCAGGTTGCATAAGCTATTCCACAACAGTTGGCGCAGTTAATAGCTCTGATAAAATTGCAAGATTTTCAGGAAGAGGCAGTGCTGTTGACGTGACGGCACCCGGCGTTAGTCTGTTTTCAACATGGCTCGGTACTTCTTATGCCACTGCCAGCGGCACCAGCATGGCAACTCCAATGGTTAGTGGAACAGCGGCGCTAATAAAATTTGCTCATCCTGAATATACAGTATCTCAGATAGAGAATGCATTGTTCAAAACAGCTAAGGATCTAGGAAAGTCTGGTTGGGATTCAAGTTACGGTTGGGGCAGAGTAGATGCATATGGAGCGGTAAACTATATACCATAACTTTCTTAGAATAGTGAAGCTTACTTCAGACCAAAAGCATATTTTTACTTTTTCTTTTTTAGGATTGTAAGCAAACAGTGAGGCTCCGAATAAAGTGAGGACGAGGAAGCGAAGCTTCCGAAGAGTCGGTCTCGGGCGCGTTTTTTTGAGAAGTTTTATAAAGAATTGAATATAAAACTAGTTGTATGAAAACAGTTGGCATAATTGGCGGTTTAGGACCTGAAACAACAGCTGAGTTTTATTTAGAATTAAGTTTCGGTTGTTATCAAAAAAATAAAGAGAGAAGACCCGGAATTTTAATCTGGAATATCCCACAAAGTTACAAAATTGAAAAAGAAGCACAGGTAGAAGCAAGAGGAGAAGACAGATATATTCCGTATCTCACTAAAGCTGCAAAAATGTTAGAAAAAGCTGGTGCTGATTTTTTAGTTATGCCATGTAATACACTTCATATATTTATTAAAGAGATTAGAAAATCAGTAAAAATACCTGTATTAAGCATTATAGAAGAAACTGTCAAATTTCTAAAAAACAAAAAAATATCAAAAGTCGGTATTTTAGCAACACCAAGTATTATAAAAAATAAACTATATGAGGATGCCCTAAAAAAAGAATGTATAGAGCAAGTTTTACCTGATGAGTTTGACCAAGCTAAAATAGGAAAGATAATAAACAATATTGTTTTGAACAGACATGCAAATAAGGATAGACAAGAGCTTCTTAAAATAATAGACAATTTCGAAGAAAAAGGAGTTAAAAATGTAATATTAGCTTGTACAGATTTACAGCTTCTAATACCACAACATAAACTCAACATATACGATACAATGAAGATTTTTGCTGATGCAACTGTAGATCATATATTGAAGTAATATTCAGTGCGCCCGAGAGACCGATTGCGTACAACATCGGGCTTATGCGCAGTTTTCTCGTAGAGAAAATTGGAGTGGAGCCGAGCGGCAGAGCGAAGGCGGAACCGTATAAGCGCTGTTAAGTCCCTTTTTCTGAAAGAAAAAGTCGAGAATTGCGAAGCAATTCGGAGAAGTCGCTGACGGAGGGCGCCCAGGAACGACTCCTCTGATAAAATTGATACCAGATGTTTCGATAGGCGGTCGCTTAGATGTCAATAATAATCTAAGTGTTTCACAATTATCAGGTTCAGGCAACGCCTACGCCTGCGTTGACGCCAGCGGATGATTGTTCAGGAAACTGTCGCCATGCGTATAATGCCTAGTGGCGTGCAGGTAAGCTAGCCAATCCTCTTCGCGTATATCGTTTTGACCGTTATATTGAGGTCTCTGAAGACGTGTATTATTTTTTTGCATTTTCGAGGCTCGCTATGAATTTCTTTGACCACGTCGTTAGTAACGTGGACGATCTCCCAATCCTTCTCAAGAGCTTTGAAAAGAAAAAGAAGAAAAATATAAAAAAATGATTCAGATATTTTTGTATATGTTTTTTCTATTGCCAACTTCCACTACATAAATTATCATGGTCTCATTTAAAATTTTCAGAATAATCCTATAGTCACCCACACGTAATTTATAAAATGGCGAGCCTGTGAGTTTCCTAACAAAATCATACGGGCGAATTTTTATTCTTTCCAAAGAATTAAGTATTCTTTCTTGAACATTTTTTTCAAGCCTCTCTAACTGGCGCTGGGCAACAGGAAGGATTATTATTTCATACGTCATAGACCTAACTCCTTCTTCACCTGTTCAAGAGTTTTGCCTTTACCTTCTTTGATCTCTTTTTCTGCTTGTGCTATATTTTTCTTGGTCTCATCGGATAATTCCATACTGTCTTCCAACAAATCCAAAAGAACATCTTCGTAAGTCTCATTTTTGTAAAGCTTCCTCTTTTCCAGCCTTTCTTTCAACTTCTCGCTTATCTGTATTGTTGTTACCATAGTATTCTATAGTATTCTATAGTATTTAAGCGTTACTATATTCTTTTTAAGGAACGATTTTTCAGAAATTAATGTGATCCAAATAAAGAATCGGGCTATATAGATTTGGATCACAGTACATAGCGAAACAAAGTTTCGCTTGTACAATTTCGAATTCCAGGAATTCGAATTGTAATTGAAAATCTGGAGGATTTTCAAATTACAGGTAAAGCTTTGCTTTACCATGTACTGTGCACAAGGAATTTGGTATACCGGTTCATTCCTTGTAGCACATTAACATTAAATCCGTTTGAGCCAAGTTATGAAGCATGAACTACAATATTTCTGTCGAACAATACCTGAAGCAGGCAGAAGACAAGCGATTCGACCGAGCTGATTTTCTGCACCACGTTCTGGATGAGTCAAAGAAGCTGAACGAGAAGTATAATTTTTTTGCGCATCTTGATAATTTTGTAAATGTAACGTTCTCTTACAACCTTTTTGGGCTGCCCGTATCTGTCAAGGACAACATATGCGTTGCCGGCGTGCCGAGCAGGGCGGGGTCTAAAATCCTCGAGGACTATATGCCGCCAATGGACGCGACGCCTGTAAAAAAAATAAAGGAATCAGGCGGAAACATTCTCGGCAAGACAAACCAGGACGAGTTCGGCTTTGGAACGTTTTCTGTGAACTCGGCCTACGGCATCCCGAAAAATCCGCACGACCCGCAGCGGACGTGCGGCGGCTCGTCTGGCGGAGCAGCCGGACTAACGGCGGCTGCTAATTTTCCGCACGTTGCGCTGGCAGAAAGCACAGGCGGCTCGATATCGTGCCCCGCGTCGTTCTGCGGCGTTGTAGGGCTGACGCCGACCTACGGACTTGTGTCGCGGTACGGCCTTATTGATTATGCGAACAGCCTTGACAAGATAGGAGTTATAGGCAAAAATGTTTTCGATACCGCGCTGGTTTTGTCTGTGATTTCCGGGCACGACAGCAGGGATTTCACATCAATAAACACGAAAAAATACGATTACACCGCTCACGTGAGAGATGACGTGCGGGGAAAAACTATTGCCGTGCCAAAGGAGTATTTCAGGAATATAGACAAAAGCGTCGAAAAGTGCGTGTGGAAAGCAATAGAGAAGCTGGAGGAATCGGGAGCGAAGTGCAAAGAAGTTTCACTGCCGATGACAAAATACGCGCTGCCTGCTTACTACATTATCGCCACGGCCGAGGCGTCTACGAACCTGGCAAAATTCTGTGGGCTGCGCTACGGCCTGCACAAAGAACTGCACGGGAATTTCGACGAATATTTTTCAAAAGTACGGACAGACGGCTTCGGCGAGGAAGCAAAGCGAAGAATTATGCTGGGAACATTTGCCCGCATGAGCGGGTACAGAGACAAATTTTATATAAAGGCCATGAAGGTCCGCACGCTCATAATAAACGACTTCAAGAAAATCTTCAGGCGGTTTGATGCCATAGCCGCGCCTACCATGCCCATACTGCCGCCGAAGTTCTCAGAAATCAAAAAATTGTCGCCGCTGCAGGCGTACCAGATGGACGTGCTTACCGTGGCGCCTAACCTTGCTGGCGTGCCGCATATGAGCGTGCCTTGTGGATTTGCAAAAAATCTGCCCGTCGGATTGCATCTGATTGCCGACCATCTCAACGAAAAGAAACTGATAGAAATCGGATCGGCTTTTGAAAATTCCATGAAGAAGAGTGATTAGAAATGAAAGAAGGTCATATTACAAGCAGATTATTTTTGCAGAAGAAAGGAAAAATGATAGAAGTAATTGTCAGAGCACCGAGAAAAAACGACGTTGACAAAATAATGAAATTCTACAATAAAGTCATTAAGGAGACCGAATTTCTTTCAAGAATTACTCCTGTAAAAAGAAAAGACGAAGCCGAGTGGGTCAAAAATATGATTAAGGAAAACAAAAATAAAATGTCTGTTTGCCTGCTCGCCGAGCATAATGGAAAAATAATAGGAAGCTCTACTGCATTTACTCCAAAAGCAGAGACCAACAAACACATATGTAACTTTGGTATATGCATCCTTCAGGAATATACGGGAATCGGACTGGGCAAAAAATTCTCACAGATGATTTTAGAATTAGCAAAGAAGAACCTGAAATCAGAGATAGCTTTTTTGTGGGTCTATGACAAAAACAAAGTCGCTCAGAACCTTTATAAAAAAATTGGTTTTGTGTATTCAGGTAAAATACCACGCGGCATAAAGCGCAAAGGAAAATATATGGATGATATTTTGATGTACAAGGTGCTGAAATAATATGAAAATCGGATTAGAATGTCACGTCCAATTGAAGACAAAGACAAAGTTGTTTTGCGGATGCACCAACAAATTTGCAGCCGAGCCAAATACGCAGACGTGCGATTACTGCATCGGGCTGCCTGGCACAAAGCCGCGGCTGAACGAGAAAGCCGTAGAGTACGCGCTCAAGATAGGAATCGCGCTTCACTGCAAAATTCCACGGGAGATGTTTTTCTCGCGCAAGACTTACTTCTATCCGGACATGGGAAAGAATTTCCAGATAACTCAATACGAGGTGCCGATTGCGCAGAACGGTTTTTTGAAAGTAGGAAACAAAAAAATAAAAATTTCCAGAATTAATGCTGAAGAGGATCCGGCAAGGATCGTTCACATCGGCACAATCACACGTGCAGAATACCTTCTTCTCGACTATAACAGGTCAGGCGTGCCGTTGTGCGAGATTGTTACAGAGCCCGAGTTTTCATCGTCACGCGAGGCGAGGTTGTTTCTGCAGGAGCTGTCGAGCGTGCTTCAGTACTTGGATGTCTTCGATCCTAACACAGAAGGCTCGATGCGCGTGGACGCAAACATATCCCTGGGCGAAGCCCGTGTTGAGGTAAAAAACATATCAGGATTCAAGGACGTGGAAAAGGCGCTGAATTATGAGATACTGCGACAGAAAAATCTGCTGTCGAAAGGCAAGTCTATCGTCAGGGAAACGCGCGGCTGGGACGCTGACGCAGGCGTGACAAGAAGCCTGCGCACAAAAGAAGAGGAAGAGGACTACGGCTACATCATAGAAACAGACCTGCCACGCATAACAATACCTAGAGACAGGATTGAAGAGATAGAGGCGTCAATTCCAGAGCTCGCCGAAGAGAAACTGGAGAGATATGTAAAGGAACTGGGCGTAGGTTTGGATCTTGCCATTTCCATCACGTCAGAGCCCGACCTGGCTGCGATGTTCGAGACGGTAATAAAGAAAGCCGACCCGCTGCTTGCTGCAAAGTGGTTTGCAGGCGAGGTCAAAAAAACACTGAACTACAACAGCCTGAGAATAAAGGACACGAAGGTGAAAGCAGAGCACATAATTAATCTACTCGACCTTGTAAAAAGAAAAGTCATAACCGAGGCAAGCGCAGAGCTTATACTGAGGGAGATGATTGTCAGGCCCGAGGATCCTCAGGTATTGCTCGAGCGAGAAAACGTGTCGAGAATTTATGACGAGGTCGCCTTGACACCTGTTGTTGAGCAGGTTCTCGGTGAAAACGCAAACGCCATCCTTGATTACAAATCCGGCAAGAAAGAGGCGATTAATTTCCTCGTCGGCCAGATCATGAGGAAGACGCACGGTCGCGGTGACTCTGAGACGATAAGGCGAATTTTGCAGAGATTTTTGAAGTGATAGTTTCTTTTTAAGTTTGCTAATTTAATTTCTATTTACGGGCCTGTAGCTTAGTTACCAATCCCTTCTTTGAAAAGAAGGTCTTGGTGAACCCCAAGAAACTTCATAAAATATTAGGGATGGTAGAGAAACCAGGATAGACCAAAAGGGTCCATAGCGCCACGCTTCGGACGTGGAAGTCGGGGGTTCGAATCCCTCCAGGCCCGCTACCGAGAAGGAACCTAGGTTCCTTCTAAGGTCTTACTTCCTCCTAATGAAGAAAGTAAAAAATATGGTGGTACGATGTCAAAGAAGGCCGCTAAATTTCTCAGGAACGACAGAAGACTAAAGGCCATTATAGACGTCAACGGCGTCCAGACGTTGAGAAAGAGGAGCGATTATTTTAACGTACTCGTGCTGTCCATAGCAAACCAGCAGCTCTCCGGCAAAGCGGCTGACACGATATACGGACGCCTGAAAAAGATGTGCGGTGGAAGTATCACGCCCTGGAATATTGCAAAGCTGAGGCCTGGGCAGATCCGAAAAGCAGGTTTCTCGTACCCAAAAGTGTCTTACATTAAAGACCTTGCAGAAAAATTTATCAAGAAAGAAATAAACCCGCACAAATTTCATTTTCAGTCTGACGAGCAGGTCCTGGAAGAGCTCGTCAAGGTAAAAGGAATAGGCAGGTGGACAGCTGAGATGTTCCTGATGTTTTCTCTTGGACGGCAGGACGTATTTCCCGCGGACGACCTCGGAATAAAAAAAGCTATAGCCAGGTTATACAAAATGAATGATGCGTCCTCAAAGAACCTGGACAAATTCTCAAGAAGGTGGAAACCTTACAGGAGCTACGCGTCGCTGTACCTCTGGAAATCCATAGAGACAAAGCCGCCCGAAGGATGGGCACTGTCAACTTAAGGGTGGTTAGCTGTTGCTAACCACCCAGAAAAGGCTGTTGCCAAAGCAGATAGACGCACTTTAGTGCGTCAGTTTGTTTCAACAGCCGTTAAGTTGACAGTGCCCGAAGGATGGTAACTACAAAGGAATATGAACGTCTTCCTTCACTAATTTATATTTGCAGCTTCATAATTACTACCCATGGCTCTCGAGATCTTGTACGCGATAATAGCAGGCTTATCCGACCTGTTCGGCGGCTGGCTCGGCAGAAGCACGAAGATCAGCAAGATAATGCCAAGATATATAATAGGGTTTGCCGCCGGGATACTGATAACGCTGACGTTTGTGGACATACTGCCTGAAATAAACATAGCAAGCAACGCAGCCATCGTAATGGTCGGCTTCTTTGCATTCTACATAATTGAAAAGGTTATGATGCTGCACGCGTGCGGCGAGAGCGAGTGCGAGGTACACAAGGT
Organism: uncultured archaeon; assembly: GCA_964373255.1. Classification (GTDB taxonomy): domain Archaea; phylum Aenigmatarchaeota; class Aenigmatarchaeia; order GW2011-AR5; family GW2011-AR5; genus JACPVU01. The sequence continues at coordinate 105,762 of CAYJTG010000001.1, read as the reverse complement.
CGGCGGAATAACTGTTTTTGGCATGGCGTTGGACAACATAGTTGACGGGATAGGAATAGCTGTCGGCTATGCGCTGAACCCGTTTTTAGGCTTGATGATAACGGTAGGCGTGGTCGTTCATGAGATCCCGCAAGGCATAGCGTCCAGCGTGATAATGAAGAACGCCGGCTACTCAAAGGCAAAAATATATGCAGTACTTGCTGTGGCGGCTGTGCTTTACCCGATAGGCGCAGCCCTGTCAAGAATCATACCAGTCGGATTTAATGAAATGGTGCTCGCGTTTGTGGCCGGAGACTTCCTGTACATAGGCGCGTCAGACCTGTTGCCGGAGGCCCATAAGAAATTCAATTCCGTTGTGATAATTTCTGTTATCCTAGGCGCCGCATTTGTGCTGCTTCTGGGGTCGGTATTTCCGGTTGCGTAAGTTTCATAAATGCCGACAAAATTCATTTATTTAATCGTTCCTGCTTAATTCTGTAATAGTATCTCCGAAAGTGAGGTATACGCCTCTTGGCGTATACCTCGGTAGAGGATTACTGCCAACAGGCAGTAATCCAACTTTCGGAGATACTGTGTAAGATTGAAGCTCCCGTAGTCTAGTAATCTTTTCTTGGAAGAAAAGATTAATCAAAAGAACCAGGAAAAGGTTGGAAATCCCGGTCAATCAAGAAAAACCGATAGGATAGCGGCCTCTCACAACCTTCTTTTGGAAAGAAGGTTGATCAAGAAAACTGGAAGATGGTTGGAGTCCGTCGCGGACACGGGTTCAAATCCCGTCGGGAGCACTTTTAAGATTTGAACCCACGGGTTCATCTGCGACTGAGCGTAGCTCGTCGAGAGCTTGAAGACCTCTGATCTTCACAGCATGGTCGACGTAGACATATACGTCTGTTGACGTATATCTGTGGAAAGCGAAGCTTTCCAAGAGTTCAGAAAACTTCGTTTTCTGCAACTGTCAGCTAGAGGCATTGTCAATACAGATAGACGCACTTCGTGCGTCAGTTTGTTTCAATCGTGCAGTTTTTTTACGCAATAGTTTTTATACATGGTGAATACCACTGTTTTGAAACAGCGGTATTATGGTATTCACCTGTATAACATAATCCACAAATACATGGAGAATCGAAGATTCTCCTGTACAGGTGAAGCGTAGCTTCACCATGTATTATCTTGTGGTATTTCAAAGAAATACCACCATCTTTAGATGGTGGATTATGTTTATATCACCAAGCAGTGGCGAAAGCTTTAAATACGTTCCGGCGGAACGTATATAAGTTAACTATCTATAGGTGGTAAAATGTACGAAATTGACAAGTACAAGAAAGACGAAAGACTGTACAAAACAATAGAAGACATAGAGAAGACAGCGAAGGCAAAGAAGACAGACGAAGATATATACGAGCCAAAAAGACCGAAGACAGTTACGGTAGTCGAGCACCAGGCGATGCCGCGCATGACGGATGATGTGATAGAGCCGCTGAAGATTGTCAGCTCTGATGTCATCGGGAATATCTTTGACCGAGTAAAATTTCTGGAGCAGCGAATAGACGAGATAAGAAAAAACATAGACGTAAGGACACAGCTCCACGGAAGCATTGAAAAAGAGATAGAGAAGGACATCGACGACAAGAACAGCATGAGCCTTGTTATTTCTGACCCTAATGAAAGAAGGAACCTGAAGCTGGACGTATCCGTGCTCCGGAAGGAGAAGCGGCACGAGGATGTCCAGTTCTGGAAGGACGTCATGGAGCTCACTACGGAGCTGAAGCAGCTCACAGAGCAGCACGAGACCGAAAGAAAGATTGCTTCGATATTCGAGAATCTGAATGAGGGTGAATAAGATGTGGGATATTGACGATTTGATTAATGGAAATGTTATAGGTATTGAATTTTTTTTTGCTGCGTATAACGATGGAAGGCTTATTCCCAACACTAAGGCCATTCTGGGCCCCTACAAGATTTGGGTCTATGTACAGAAAGTCACGGATAACGGAACATACAATGTGACGTTCAGGCCAGAGCGCCCCGATGGAACAAATGAATGCGTTACTTTTGTTGACAGGGACACCAATTTTTATGGCGAAGACATCAAGAGCCTTGTCGAATGCATGGGTGACGTTAACTACAGCCTGAGATACGACACCATAGACAAAGGCACTGTATTACGAACAAGAAAAATGATGTTTGGTCGTGATTAATATGTACTACCAGGAAAAGCTGATAAGCGACGAGATCAAGAAGATGACGCCTGTCATGGGCAGGCAGAACGCCGAGCGGTTGTTAAAGACTTATCTATTGGCGGATGAGGAGACGAGGAAAAGAATAATTGAGATGGTCGACATACTGAAAGCGGCTGTCAACTCGGACAAGGAATTGAGGGACACGGTTCTCATCGAGCCGCCTGAAAGAGAAGTGATCAGCGGGGAAATAAAGCTGGGTCACGTCAACTACGGCAGAAAAAGACTGTTTCCACTTTTAATAAAGGCAGAATCATTGCTTACGCACATAGGAATATTCGGGTCTTCCGGGTACGGCAAGACAAACGTCTCCTTTATGCTTGCGAAGAGTTTGGCGGAGATGAATATACCTGTAATTATATTTGACTTCTCGAAAAGAAATTACCGTGACCTACTTCAAACAGAATTAAGGGACAGGATAGAGGTTTACACGATCGGTCGTGATGTCTCGCCGTTCAGGTTCAACCCGTTGAAGCCGCCCAAGGACATAACGGCGTCGCAGTGGATAAAGGAGTTCGCATCCATATTCGACCACGCCTACTGGCTGCTTGGGGGCGGGCAGCACATAATTATGATGGCAATGAATGATTTGTACGAAAATAAGCAGAACCCAAGGCTGGCTGACCTGAAAGACGCAGTTGAAATCCTTTCCCATAGCCATGGATCGTCAAGGGAAAGAAACTGGGTCGCAACAGCAATGCGTCCGTTGGAATCGCTCTGCTTCCGTGAAATGAACGATGTTTTTGATACGGACTTCTCTGATCTGTCGCAATTATTTTCACCGGGCAAGATCACAATATTCGAACTGGACGCGTTGTCGACAAACGACAAGACGTTTTTCATCGAGATTGTGCTGCAGTGGATACGCGACTGGATGCTCGCAGGCAAGAGCAGGGAAAAATTAGCAGGCGCCATAATCCTTGAGGAGGCGCATCACGTTCTGAACAGGGAAAAATCGAAGAAGCTCGGGTCAGAGACGGTCATTGATTTATTGTTCCGTGAGGTTCGTGAATTGGGGCTGGGCATAATTTATATCGACCAGCATCCTTCATTGGTGAGCTATCCGGCTATGGGCAATACGTCAACGCACATATACATGAATTTAGGACTAGACACAAAGCAGTCGTCAGACATAATGGACGCTGCGAACATGCTCGGGCTTGACTATAATGAGGAAGGCTCTTATTTGCGAAGGCTGCCCGTGGGGCACGGATTTATGCTGGCAAGAAATTCAGAATTTTCAAAGCCGTTCCTTGCTGAGTTCGAAAAGCTGGAAATAGAGAAAGGGAAGATAACCGATAAAGACGTCGTCGAGCTGATGCGGGACAAGATAAAAACTATCGGCAGGGCGAATGTTGACGTGGATTTTGATGTCAACGGCTTGAATGAAAGCGAGATGAAGATAATCACAGCCATAGGCACTGGCAAAGGCCTCTATACGTCGCAGCTCTATAAGGCACTGAAGATGTCCGGCTCGACGTTCAACGACAACATGAAGCTTTTGCTAAAGCTTGGTTTGGTGGATCAGAAAGGCGTGAAGGTGAAGAAAACCAAGGCCGTTTATTACTTTTTGACAGACATCGGCGAGGGTGTATTCAATAAAATAGAAAAAACCGCCCCAAGGCAGGAAAAAATGGACAAAAAGCACATAATATGGAAGTTCGAGTCATCCGGCTACGAGGTTGGGCAGGCGGCTGATTCAGGCGGATTAGTAATGCTTAAAAAGGGCGATAAGGAGTTAAAGCTTTCATTTATAACGAATTACGATCGCGACCCAATTTACAGGGCACTCCACAACAACGGCTATTATATTTGCGCAAACGAAGCCTTGAAAAACGTACTGCTGCAGCAGGCGTGCCGGTACGCAAAAAAGAAGGGCGGCATGAAGATATTTGTGCAGCTTGCCGATGAGTTCATGGGCACAGGCGCATTCGAGAATATTTACCTATAAACAAAGAAAAATCACAAAATTCAAATCCGATCACAAATATAAGAAAAATTGAGCAATCAGTCTTTTCTTACTTAGATCGGTAGGGTCGAAAGCTCTCTAACGGGAAGAAAGCAAGACGAAAAAAACTTAATCAAATCAGCCTGTAAAGCTGGTTTCTGCATGTCTTGCCTTTTCTATTTCTTTACGCTTCGCTACATAAAATTTTGTACAACACCAGACTTTTCAATGTCTTGCGTTGTCTTGCGACTTTTTCTTTCCAAAAGAAAAAGTCGATTAAAAGAAATTACATTGAATCAATTATTATCCAAAAGTTTGATCAAGAAACATAGTAATCTTTGGAAAGAAAATCAAGTAAGAAAACAATTTTGAAAAATAAATTGAAAATCACCGTGAAAGGACACTTCAATGCATTATACCAAAATTTTTGGATTAATAGCAGGGATTTTGTCAATCCTCGCTTACATACCGTATATCTCCTCAATTCTGAAGGGGTCAACAAAGCCAAACAGGGCTTCGTGGTTGATTTGGCTTGTAATGAACATCATAATCCTGGCCAGTTATCATTCTTCTGGTGCAGAATCAACAATATTTGTTCTGGTATCCTATTCTATAGGCACGATAATAGTTGCGCTGCTTTCACTGAAGTACGGCGAAGGCGGTTGGACGTCGTTTGACAGGACTTGTTTAATAATATCGGCTGTTGGGCTTTTACTTTGGTTTATATTCAACTCACCTTTGCCAGCTTTGCTGATTAACATAGCTGTTGACATGACTGGTGCATTGCCAACGATACGCAAGGTATATTGCAATCCCCAGATCGAAAGCAAGTCAGCATGGCTGCTTTTCTTTGCCGGAAGCATCGCGAATTTAGTCGCAATAGATAAGTTCGAGTTTGCGATTGTCGTATATCCTGTCGCCATGTTTTTGATTATAGGCGCTGTATTTTTTCTGGTATTTAGGACATATTTCAAATCAAATTTCTGAAAAACAATTTTTCAAAAATCAACTAATTCTAAACAACCTCCAGGAAAGGAGTCTAGCATGTTAAAACAATTCTTCGCCAGCAAGCTGTTCAAATACGAATGGGTTTTGACTGTTGCTTGCAGTGGTGTGTTTTTTGTGGTTTATGTACTGACAAGAGATGCAGCATTCGCAGCATTCGCACCAGCAGCACTCGCAGCAGCATTCACACCAGCAGCACTCGCAGCAGCATTCACACCAGCAGCATTCACAGCATTCGCAGCATTCGCACCAGCAGCACTCGCAGCAGCATTCACAGCATTCGCAGCATTCGCACCAGCACTTGCAGCACCCGTACTAGTACTCGCAGTACTCGTAGCAGTACTCGCAGCAGAGGAGCTGAAAATATCAAAATTTGCGGCTGTGTGCTCTGTGCTGGTAATGGCGGGAGCTTTGTACGGTATATTTTATGGTATTGTTTATGCTATCGTCAGGCTTGCGTGAAGTAAAATAATGTAAACACAGAATAATCGGGCGGCGTAGCATTTGTTTCTGATATTTTCATAAAGTGGACGATTATCTTGTTGTCCTTTCTATGGATGATATTGTCGATGTCCACTTTTCGAAAGCAGCGGACGATACCAAATATATCCTTTATGGACGAGATGCCATCTGTCCGCTGCTTTTACGTTTATTGAAAAATCAACTAATTCTAAACAAATCATTTTATAATTATAAGGAATCCAAAAATGTATTACTCTAATTGTTATTCAAATCATTATTCATGCGATGATGATTCGTTGGCAGATTTTATATCAAAGCTCTGTATTCTGGTCGTTTATGCAGGGCTTTTTGTCTATAGCCCTTTATGGACGTCTTTGTCCTTGACTTTGGGCGTATTTACAATCGCATTCCGGATCTATATTACAGGGAAGAATAGCGGTACAGGTCATTGGGACGCATATGTCTACAGCGAGATAATGGCGGGCTGGAAGACTGGATTTATATTCTGGGCAATTTTTGTTTTCTGGCCGTTCATGCTTGTATGGCTGTACGTACAGCGTTTCTTTCGCAGCAGCCCGATGGCATTTTCAAGGCACTTTGAGCTTGACAGGTTCAATGAATATACGTCAAGGCGCGAATACCATGGAATTCACATCGATACCGCGCGCGAGCTGTCAGAAAGCGCCGTAAAAGAACTGCAACGCAATGGCAAAAATATGGCTCTTGCTGTAAAGGAATTGCCTGAAGCGATAGAGCATAAATCAAGGCTTGCACTGGCTATAGCAAGCGTATTGACGTTTCTTGCTGCGCCTTTCTCTTTTGTGCGAACCCAGGAAAAGAGCGAGAATAGAATATATGGCCAGACAATTTTTAATCTGGTTGATTTCAATTTTAATTGGGCGATTATTGGCGTAGAAGGAACAAAAGGCAGCGTAAGGTACGTCTCTGATATCGACCTTACGTTAAATCCAAAATTAAATCAGGCGTTTGTCTCCTACAGTCTTGGCAATAATATTGATGTATCAGCCGGCCAGCAGTATACGCCTATCCCTGGTGTACCTCCTTCGCCTGACGGTTCGTTTGCTCATGCACCCCTGATTGCGCGTGATGTGGACATAACACTGCGCGGCGTAATGGTTGCTTATACTGGAAGCGACTTCTATTCAAAATTTATGGTCGCCCAGAATCCAAGGATACGATTCTCATTTGTTTCTTCAAAAACATTCGATCCTTTTAAGATCATTATGAGCTTCGAAAAGAATCACAGCTTTGAGAGAGTAGTATTTCAGACTAGTCTTAAGAAAGGGTTTGTAAACGTGATAGCAGGAATAGCGCCGTTCAGTAGCGATACATATAACGGCACATATTTTTATGCCGTCTGCATTGCAAGACCGATGACATTCCTGGAGCTCGCCGCAAACTATGACAGACATCCCATCTTGTCTAGTGGGGAAAGGTATATAGCTGGCTTTAGTGTTCTTGTCGAGGGCATCCGCTTGCGCACGAGCTGGGCGTCTGATCTCGGGTGGAACAGCCAGCTGACTTATTCGTTCTAGATCTAATTTACAATTTTTCGAATTCACTTTTTATAACAACATAAGGATATTTGACATGCTTAAACTTATTATAAATAACCCGCAAGCAGCTGACGCTGTTCTGCCATTACGATGGTGTTTGACATCGGACACTATCGAAAGATTGAAAGATGTGATCGACAAAGAACCACGCCTTCTTGTTGTGGTTCTCCGCAATGAAGGATCGTCGAATTATGAAGTTGACCGAGGCCTTCTGGAGATTGATCAGCTCATGGATTATGTCCAATTTTCTCGACCAGGAAAATATACGGTTTATGCGGCTATAGTTTACCTGAAATCACGAAATATTGACTGGATGAAAATATTCTGCTTGAGCAAAAGGAGCACCCACAATTACGAATACAAAGTTTTTGATGGTGCCGGGAAGTTCAGGAAAAATTATCTGGAAGAAAGTGATATTGGTGTGATCGAGCACACATCAATAGATATAGTGGTTGGAAAAGAATTCTTCGCAAAAGAGCCACGAGAATGGGAAAATAAATGGGTAAATATTTTTTTTAGTACCAAACCCGCGGATCAGTGCGCTTATCGACGCCGAAGAATCCTTGCTTATACGCTGCAACCGATTTTAGTGTTCTTGATCTTGATTCCTATCGTCACAATAATAAAACTGTTTGGCGGTATTTTCTTTCTTCTTTGTGGATATCGTGGTATTGACTTCAAACCTATCCTTCACCCACTCAGAGACACTCCTAATGATGTATGGTATTATCGTGAAAGCTCCATTTTTGTCAAAGATAAAGATGGAAATCAAAGACCATTCTATTATATTTTATTTGCACCTATTGTGTGGATTGGTCTTTTTGTTTTTTCATTCTTGACAAATATGTTTCTTCCCTATGGTATACTGTTTCTTCCCTATGGTATACCGATGCAATTCGTTGTATTTAGCTTATCTTTCATTGTGGTTGTGCTACTCTTGAATAAGCTGCAATCTATTACGATAGAAATGATCAAGTTGCATGAACTGCGTGCAGAAGAGGAAAGAAGGAAAAGATTGCAAGAGGAGCGTGAAAGATTGTTTGGCGACATCATTTGCGATTATTCTCTTGGTGTTGGCGTCAAATCTTTGCCAAAACATCGTCGAACTGTATATCTTAGGTTCATAGATCTAAAGTCAAAGGTCTGCAGGCCGTTTGCGCAATGACTTACCCAGTGTCTCGCATTTAGCGCCTGATCCAGGCTTTCGGCTGACAAGGATTCCATTCGCTACGCTGTTACTTATTATGGCAATGACTTTGAGCCGTGAGCTGCAGTGACAGGACAGTAATCAGCCTCTTTGATTAATGGCTCCGCTAAGCCCTTTCAAGGTTGTTAGGGTGTCTGATTGGTTTCCTCCTTTCAGACGGCATTGAATTGGTACCTCAACGCCTGGCGGAGCTTTTTATTTCGGTTCAATTATTTTCTAACATTTTCTAACAAATATCACGAAAGGAGTAAAGTCTTGTCGTTGGAATTGTCGGTATTGCCTTATGCTTTATTCTGTACACAGGCATCAGACATAAATCGAAGGATCAGAATAACTCTGAACAACATAATCAATAATGAAAGGAGTTACCATGGAAGAAGAAAAGAAAAATATAGAAGAGAGGAAAAATATAATTCTTTGGAGGGCTTCGCTGTTCTTTGTGGTTGTTGTGTTTGTGTTTTTGGTTCTGGCGGACATAGATATTTATTTATGGATTCTGGTTTTGTCTGCGATAATCTTCGGAAGCTCGTTGAACGACCGTGTGCCGCTTTCCGCAAGGAGAAACCGCTTTATTCTGGCTGCTGTGCTGTTTGCAATTACTGTACTTCTGTACGTCTTTGCTGTGCCTGACAGAAAGGAGATTGAGCGCACGAGTCAGCTTCCGATCGCGGCTGCAGGATATAAACGCAATCCACCATCTTTGAAAGGAAAACCGGCATGAACATTACGCATGATTTGATACTGAACGTGCTGCTCGGCCTTGGGCGATGCGCCTGGTGGTGTATGGTTTTCTGGTTTAATGACAGGCCTGCTGATATGCGGTGGCGTGCTGTTGACGGCTTTGTCAATCCAGTCAGATCCTGCAGAAGCTTCTAACAATACGGTAATCTGGGCTATGTACAATGGCTTAGCGGTGCTGTTGCTGTTTGTCGCTGGAAAAATAATGCCGGATATCATGCCTCCACAAAGAATTGTGTGGCAGCAAATTGTCGGGTATGCACTTTTATTTTCCGGGCTTATTCTTGTGATAAAGAAATGGTAAGAAAGGAGCAAAAGATTAGAATGATAAATATAACAGAAATAATATCCAACGCAGTGATTTTTATATCGGGCGGCCTGGCGATTTTTCTCGTGTTTTACAACCATAGAAAGTTCGGGAGCATGCTTTTTTGATACCAATGCACGGCATCGGCATTGCGCACAGGACCCTAAATCTGATCAGGCACCGACAGAGGACATTTAGGCATTCTGGAACAACCCGATGCCCTGCTTTTTATTTTTACAGTTTTTTAATCAACTAACTATTCACAATTTTTTGAGGAGATATTTTATGAAAAACTTCAAATCTTATATTATTGTTATCGCTGCATTTCTTCTTGCTGCTTTGATGTCGTGCGGTGGAGATAAGCAACAGGAGCAGCAAGAACAACAATCATCCACGACAGCTGCAAAGCAAGAAGAACACAAGAGCGAGCCAATACTAGCAAACGCGATCGCTTGTGTTATCGACAATAAATTATACAGTCTAAGAGAGATGCCGGATACAAGCTATGTTATGTCTGTTTCGTCAAGTGGCAAAGCAGGATTTGACACAACCGTCACGTACACTCAGAAAAATGGAGTATTCGGACAGATCACGATGGTTGTAAAAGAAATGGACGCTTTTGGAAATGTTCTTGGTTCGAACACAACATATCCGTTCGATATAAACGCAAAGGACGAATACAAGAAATATACGCGCATGATCATTGACAAGACCCTTGAGGAGCTTCTGGTCCTGCCGTCAAAGCCTGACATGGTAAAGATGACTGAGGACACAATAGAAGGTGAAGGTGAAGGTAAGGGCGCACACGTTATGGGACTGGACAAGAAGCTTTCTGTGCACTGTGGAACAACCGATGGAAACGTCACTGATACAACCGCATATATAGGACTGGATAACAACGGAGATATCAATTACTACGAACTTAACGTAGGAAAAGACGGGATCTATAAGAGCATATACATAGATGATAATTATTTCACTCTTAGATATTCCCCCAACAGCCCGAATTTTCTCATACGTGATTATCCCAAACTTCCACTCGGAAAAACGTTCAAAGAGAGGGCAGTGGCATTCTTTAGGATCGATGTTGCAGAATTTTACAGAAGGGTTGTAAAGGAGTAAACTGCGATGAACGCAATTGTAACATTCGCCGCAGGTTTTGTGGCAGTTTACCTTGCTTTCAAAAACTGCCAGAAGCTCAGGGCGCGCACAGTACTGGCGACTTCCCTTGTTTTTGCCGGAACGTTTCTGGCGTCCCTCAGCATTATTGTGCTTGCTGTTGTATGGGGCAGGCTTGATGCATATGCAAGGCAATTCAGCGCCCGTATCGGAGACGACTTAATCGGCTCTTTCTATTTTCTGTGCATTCTTCTACCGATTATTATTTCCTCATTCGTTGCAGAAAGATTTGTAAGGAAAATGCAGACAGGCAAACTGACATAAATAATCGGGAATATTATAATATCTTTTAATTATAATCAAATTATAATCAACTAACTATTCACAATTTTTTGAGGAGATATTTTTTATGAAAGACGTGACAAACAACAGAGAGTCCATACGCCTGCATAATTTACAGGCGGTGATAGGACTTAAACCACAATTCGTTTGGGATCAACTCGTGGAGATATCGCTCATACCGAGAGATTCTGGGCATGAAGAGGAAATCGCCAAATACATCATTGACCTTGCAAATAGTTTTGGCTGCACCGTAGAATCCGATGGAGCCCACAACGTTCTTGTCAGAGTTCCGGTAACCCCTGGGTATGAAGATCGCGACCCGATTTGCTTGCAATCGCATATCGACATGGTATCAGAGCCGAAGGGTCATGACTTCTCTGCGAACCCTGTCCGGTTCATTCGTGAGGGCAACGTCATAAAAGCGGTTGAAACAACGCTCGGAGCAGACGATGGCATTGGAGTTGCTGCCGAGCTTGCTGTCATGATCGACCCGGATGTCCAGCACGGCCCGCTTGAGCTTTTGTTCACGACAGACGAAGAAAGGGGTCTGAACGGAGTAAAGGTCCTTGCTTTTGAACTGGAGAGCAAAAAAATGATAAATCTGGACTCGGAAGATTGGCCAGATATCTTTGTTGGCTGTGCAGGCGGCAGGACAACGGCCGGAACACTTCCTGTAATTTTCCGGAATTTGCCTGAAGGTCATGCGCTGTATAAGCTTGGCGTCAGTGGCTTGAAAGGCGGTCATTCCGGTTTGGAAATCCATGAAAACCGTGGAAACGCGATCAAAATCATCGGTGAAATCATCGATACACTCGTTGATGAAGCAGGTGCTATGGTGTCTTCTATCAACGGCGGGTCAAAGCACAATGCAATTCCATCGTCATGCGAAGCACTTCTTTTCATTCCTAGCAACCGGGTCGAGGACGCGAAAAATGTTGTTGAAGAATCAACCAATACATTTCGCGATACTTATGCAAATACGGATCCAGAACTTGCTGTCGTGCTGGAAGAATTGAATGAGCAGGAGAAGGCAAATTGCAAGGGCGTTATGGATGGTGGCGATAGATCGATGGTTCTTTCTATAATTCATGATATACGGCACGGCGTGATCAAGATGTCTGAGATTCCAGGGCTTGTCCAGACGTCGATGAATCTTGCAATCGTCAAGACAACGGAGGATTCCGTCGTGTTCACAACAAGCCAGCGCAGCATGAGCACTTCTGAACTGGATGAACTGAATGAAGAGGTTGATGCTTTATTTGGACGTTTTGCAATGGCGGTCGAATATAAAAGCGAATATCCAGCGTGGCAGCCCAATATGAATTCACCCCTTCTCGCAACGGCAAAAGATGTTTACACCAAGCTGTTTGGAGAAGAACCAAAGGTAAAAACAGTTCATGCTGGTTTGGAGTGCGCAATAATCTGTCAGAAACATCCCAATATTGATACCATTTCATTTGGCCCGACAATCAAAGGCAATCACGCACCGGGCGAGATGGTCTATATAGATACTGTCGAGAAGTTCTGGAACTTCCTTGTGGCGATGCTGAAGAATGTCTAAGTAAGTTCTGAAGACAAGCAGCAACCATCCGGTGGTTTGTGATTCTTAATGGGCTCTGTAACTCCAATCAACGCCATTACAGAGCCCTTGGTTTCATTAGTTTTTCTTTAATCCACGAATCTTTCGAAAATTCAAAAAGGACAAAGGTATGCAACCAAAAAATTATTCTCAAAAACCTTTAGGTTTAGGTAATGGGCTAAAGCACCAAGTTCGCATTCTCAAATCTTTCCAGCCGATTCACAGACGCGACTTCTGCGTTTCTAATAAGAAACGCATTATAGTCAGGAAGAACGGAGGGCCATTGAGCGGGAAGAAAGAATAAGAGGAACAGTATTTTTTAAATGATTTTTTCAAATTCACTATATCAACAATTTCAACAATTATTTTGAAAGGAGAACATAGATGCCTACAACAGTGCTTACAAAATCAACAAAAAAGATTTTAACACAGCCACTGAGCGTTGGGATGGTTGCTGACATCTGCGGAGTATGCAACAAAACAATCCTGAACTGGATATATGGGCGCGGGCTACGTTCATTCAGGACAGCCGGAGGCAAACATAAGAAACACCACAGGATTTTGCCGATAGAGCTGAAAAAATTCCTGGCAAGAAACAAGATACCCATCAATTTCGAATGCAGCGATGAGAGGGAGGTACGATTTTTGATCGTCCAGAAGAGCGGCTTTCTGAGGAACGGGTATGTCGAGAAACTCAGTGGAATGATTTCGGAGAAGTTTCAGCACGCAAAAGTTATAGTATCTGATGACGTCTTTCAGGCACTGGTTCTGATTGGAGAAACGAGGCCCCAATTTATTATAGCTGATTTTTCACTGACGAACGGCGTACACACGAGGCGCTTCATTGAGGTTCTGCGCAGCAGAGAATTAACGATAATTGAATGGGCAAATTCCTACTCAAACGCGTTACCAGTCGTTGATGATGTTATGATACTGGGCAAAGAGGAGGAAACGCTGCAAAGACTCGCCGATCGTAACGCTGTAAATTCATGAATATATTGTAAACCCAGTAAATGTTGGTTCACTATAAACAATTGAAATCTTGCATTCCACCTTCAATTTGCACTAATTTTCAATCAACTAACCAACAATATATAATAATTTTTAAGAAGGATGTTCTATGGTGCTAAAATTAAAATTGAAAGAGCTTAAACGAAAAGCAAAACGTCAGTGCAGAATTCTTTATCGTGTTGTGCGCGCTGATATTGAAATCCCTGGTATCGATCAAAAGAAAATCTTAGATACACTGAATAATCTAAAGTCTGGCAAAAATCTGCAAAAACACATGATGAGTGGTTCTGATATGACGTTGATAAGCAAGGTTCTCAGGTGGATCGATAACAAGAAGAAACGATTGTCAGTAGCCCGCACAACCGCGCGCAAGAAAAAGCAGGGCGATTTCTTTACGGATGAATGAGTTTTTGCAGTAAGATTGTAAAAATTAAATCACAATTAATAACTAATCATTAACTTTTTCTCGGAAAGGAGAATTAAAAGTGAAAATAACTAACCATAACCCACAACAAACGACAGAAAAGAAAGGCGGGTTCTTTCGCCTTACCTTTGTATTTAGTCTGGTTGTGCTTGCGGTTTTGGCTGTCATATCTTTAACAAGAAAGAATGAAAAGCCAGCAGAGCGATATGAACAGGCCGACATCTGGGACAGCGTCAAACTAGATGGAAGACTTATTGTATTCCTTGACCCAAAGCTTGATGGTGGATATCTTGTCTCTGCTGTTGCGATGAGAGGTCTGCCTCCAGATAGTATTTTGCAGGACTACTATAGGTCCTCTTTCATAACCCTGTACGTCGAGCTTTTCGATTCAGAAGAAAAAGTGACCACAATGGATACGATTCTTGCTGAACTGATGTTCGACAATGGAAGTTTTATGAAGAAGCTCAGGACACAGCAAAATCTTGTTCTTGTAGGCTTCAAGGTTGATCTGCGACATTTGTGCGATGAACTCATGCGCCACAATTTTGTCGATTACGCTATGAACCTGAAAAGCCGTTATCCTGGCGTGATTCATCTGTTAGGTAAAGAGTTGTGACATCGAGTCGTCAACTCAATCAGTTTTTTAATCAACTAATTCTATTCACATTTTTCAAGAAAGGAGCGTGGATGGTGGGCGCTTAGTGATAGGTTCAAGCGGCCGAGCGACACCTGAAGCAAATAAACAGTAAAGCAGTAATTTTTGTGAAGTAAGTCTAATTCTGTAACTAACCAACTAATAAACCACATTATTCACAATTCAAAGGAATAGTACTATGTTACAAAAATTCTTTGATACATTCGACGTGCCTCGCAACATCCAGCGATTCATTCGAATCGCGGTATGGACAGTTGTTGGTCTTGCCGTTCTTGGTATTGGTATGAACATGATCGGCGACAACAACAACGGCTACTACCAGATTGTCGAGGCATTTTACACTGGCAGCCTTTCTGCGCGCTACGATCCTGGCATGTATCGTAAAATGCTTGCAGATGTCTACACGTACAAGATCGAGGACGCCTATGATTTTGTAAAGGTGGACGACGACAACGACAGTAGGGTTGATGTCAGATTCAACGATGGTGGCATAGCGAAGATATCCGGAAACGTCCGTTTCAGAATACCCCGTGTGGATGAGTATTTGTTTAAGATACATAAGCACTTCCGCGGGAATAAAGAGATGGTACATGAATGCATTCTCCAGCTTGTCAATGAATCAGTTATCCTTACAGCCGCACTTATGTCTTCTGAGGAAGCATACACGACTAAGAGAAGTGCATTCTCCGAGATGTCCCGCGATCAAGTTATGGATGGCGTTTATCTGACCGAATCGAGGATCACACTCGATAAAGATCCTGATACAGGCGAACCCGTCAGGAAAGAAATAGTTGATATAATGAGAGGTCCTGATGGTAAGTCTGTGAGAAAAGAAAACCCGCTGGAAGATTATGGTATTCAGATTGCCCAGTTCATAATCAAGGAAATCGATTACGAACAAGCCACACTCAACCAGATCAAGGCTAAACGCGAGGCCTTGCAGGCTATTGCGACTGCAAAGGCGGCTGCCGATAAGGCCATTCAGGATAAGAAAACCGCTGAAGAGACAGGAAAAAAAGCTGTCACCGAGGCTGAGTATACAGCCAGGGTTGATATGCAACGAGATATCGTGGTTGCTGAACAGCAGAGAGACTCTGCTATAACAATTTCCCAGGCACGATTATCAGTTGCAAAACTCAACCGACAGAAGGCAGAGCAGTACAAGATGGAGCAGATCCTGAAAGGTGACGGTGAAGCAGAAAAGCGCAGAAAGGTTATGCTTGCAGATGGCGCACTGGCGCAGCGCATTCAGACTTATAAAGAAGTAATCGGTTACTGGGCTGTTGCTTATGCCAAGCACAGACCAACGCCAGAGATCGAGGTTGGAAACAATAAGGCCGATAACAACGGTTATAGCCTTTTGTTGGCTATCAATGAGCACGTGCAGAAAGATCTTGGTCTTGATCTCACGTTCAAGCCGATTACATTTAAGCCTGGTAAGCAAGACGTATCGAGTAAGTAGGAGAAAAGATTTCATTTTTTCTAAATCACAATCTCAAAAACAATTAATAAGAGGAGAATTACTATGGCTACATTAGGTAGTTCAGTTGATACTGGACGTCGAAGCACGCTCAGAAAGGCCCTTTTTTGGTTATTCAGCGTACTTGGCGTAATTTTATTCATTTTCTCAGCGTTTATCTGGGAAACAGTTGATCTTAGTAAATATCATGTCAAGCAGGAAGCCGTAACAGGTGATATGAGCACAATTCGAAGACCACAGACCTACTGGCAGATGTTCGGTACGATATCCGAATATCAGGCAGCTGGTACCTTTTTCTTCTCCAAGCACTTTGCCGAGGGTGGTGACCTTGAAGAATCGATACCTATCAGGTTTAATGACGGTGGACAGGCTAATATTACCGGTAATGTTCGCTTCATCTTGCCTGATGATGATTCAATGCTAATTAGTCTTCATAAGAGTTTCCGTTCTTATGAGAACTTTGTGAATCAAGCCGTGCGTCAGGTTGTATCAGAAGCAGTTATTCTGACAGCTGCTCTGATGGCGTCAGAAGAGAGCTACACTACGAAGAGAAGTTCTTTCTCTGAGATGGCTTGGGATCAGGTTCGGTACGGTATTTACTTAACAGAGGAGAAAAAGGATACTATAAAGGATCCAGCAACACATGAGCGGACTCTTCGCTCGCGCGTTGTAGTTAAGCGGTATAAGGATGGCAAGCCCATGAGAAAAGAGAATCCGCTTGCAAAGTACAATATAGGCCTTAGCCAATTCGTTATCAAGGAAATCGATTACGAAGAAGGCATAGAGACTCAAATTTCGAGCAAGCGAACGAATATTATGGCCATCATAACCGCAAGGGCGAGAGGCGAGCAAGCCCAATTCGAGCGTCTTCAGGCAGAAGAGGAAGGTAAATATAACGTCACTATTGCTAAATACGACGCCGAGAAGGTAAAGATCGTCACGGTTATCGGGGCTGAAAGGCAGAAAAAGGTTGTCGAAATACTTGCAGAAGGTGGTCTTAAGGTTGCACAGTTTGACAGACAAGCAGCCGAGCAGAACAAGATAAGGGACATTCTGGAAGGTGAAGGCGACTCCTACTACAAGCGAAAAATAATCGAAGCAGACCGTGCCTTGGACGTGAATCTCGAAGCCTATAAGTTCGGTCATCGGGTGCTTGCTAATGCTTATGAATCTGGACAGACACCCTTCCCGAACTTGCGCATATTCAATGACTCGAAGGGCTTGCCGAGTGCTCTTTCTTGGGATGCGCTTAATATCAATGCCTTGAAGAGCATTATGAAGCCTGACAACGAGAAGTAAAAGTAAGTTGAATAAGACTCTTACTTTAGAAGGGGTGCGTTATCTAGTTGATCTTACTAAGAGATGGCGCATCCCTTTTTCTTCAGAAAACTATTATTCATTAACAAGAAAGGAGAAAGAAATGTTTCAAAGACGCGATGAAGATTACGATCGCAATCCAGCTAACTACATGAAAACATGCAAGAAGGTCAAATGGTGGGGAATAGGTCTGATTGCTCTGGCTATTGTCAATGCAGCTGATTTTCGATCACCCTATCCTATACCGCTTGTAGGTTTCTGGGCTTTCGTTGTGAGTGCAATTCTGCTGGTGATTGGGATCTATCTTCTCATAATAGAGATGAACAGGTTTCCAAGCGCCCGCATGCTCATGTTCATTGCCGAGAGGTATCGTGGCTATCTGACAACGCAGGTTCTTGTCCGAGAACTTGGTGTTGATCCGGAAAAAGCTGACAATATACTTCTCGACCTGCTCAACAAGAAGCTTGTGGTCAACTTCAACAAGAAGCCTGAAGGCACGCCTGTTTCTGAAATCGTGTTCAAGTTTGTTGGTGTATCTGCACCCGAAACGAAGACAGGAGTGGATGTTGACCACACTGCAGTACAAGAAGCAGAACAATCGACTCAAACTGAGATGACTGCGGATGAATTAAATGCAGCAATACTTAGTGGGAGTCTAGATGTTGGCCCTCATGGAGTGGGTCTTACGGACAAACGAACCAAACGAAGAAGGCGATGATGCCGTATTACTAAGTAGGTAGAGAAATTTTGTACCATCTTCTCTACCTACTTTGATTTTTGTTTTTTAATTTTGTTTTTTAATTAACCAAACACTCATAATTTCTAATTTGTGAAAGGAGAAGTAAGATATGGAAAAACTCCAAGAAGCAACTGGCACAACTGGCACAATTGATCTTTCTAAAAGCCAGATGTGCGACTGTCACGATCCGAAGTTCCAGCTCTTCCCTCGAAAAGATCTTGGCGTTGTTGAGGGCATCGGTGTTCCGCGATTTGCACTCTGCCTCAAGGAAGCTCCATTCAACGTTTATGAATGGGATGTCAACAAATATGTGTGGCGCCAAGGATGGAGGGTGGAAGAAGAAGGTCGTGTAGTCAAAGATCAAGGCGGAAATGTTGTTGTCGATGTCACCGCGAGCGTAACACCTGATACAGTAGCAGAGATGAAGGTCGAGGAGAGTACATCAGACACAAGCACAGGCGATGAGAAGCCAAGCACAACACAACGCGTTGATCTGCGTCGGGATGAGTTTTATGGATGAGGTCTGCCATGGATATCACCCAGCAAAAGCTCGTTCACCCTGATGAGTCACCCAGAACGTGGATTGTAAATCCGGACGTCATTCAACGCCACATCTCATGGGCAAGACGGGATCCTGATGCCCTAGTGGAAGAGATGGAGGAGATGAAGCGATTTTTCCCGTCTTTTATCACTTCCATCACAAACCCTGGCGAAGGATTTGCTGAATGCCCAAACTGTGGCAACCTGATTATAGTTGCTGACAGGTTCGAGTGCGTTGCCTGTGAAAGAGAATACCCTCCGCATCCTAGCGCTTTGCTCGGATTCGTCGGAAGGCTTGTCTTCAACATAGGCACGCGTGACGGCGAGCGATTGCGCGGAAGGCCATTTCTAAAGTCTGTGGATAAGCGCATAGAAGAGATGGATGAGGGCGATGAAAGAGACATCTTTAATTCGTACTTCATCTATGCAAAGGATACCATATACTTTGCACCTCCTGTGCTTGCTGTGTACGCATCGAGCGGCCCTTCGACTGAGTCGTCTACCTATCTGTCAGAATACTACTTCAGGATCTTGGATATTCCAGTTGCGCACACGGCAGGCGAGAATATACGAGGCCATTACAGGCTGTGCAATTTTTCCCACTATCATAAACAGCCATTGAGAATGGTGCTCCAGAGCCGTGTGTTGCCGCGCATTGGAATAGACCTGATCATTGCTGACTTGAAAATAGTCGGCAAGCTTGATAGGGTGCTGCAGGAAGTTGGCGGCATGCATGACATCTACAACACGATCGGGCGGCCTCAGAAGGGTGAAAGACTCCAGCACGCATTCAACCGGTACGTGAACATTGATTGATCAGAAAAGGCGCAGGTTATCTTTCTTTGACCTGCGTCTTTTCAAATAAAATTCATAAAAAATTTGGCTTGTTTTGCTTAGCGGCGCTTCATGCCACTAGTTACAATTGTCACAAAAGAAATTTTAAGAAAGGAATTTTCACAATGAAACCTCTGATTTTTTACATAGAATCAGCATTTAGCAAAGCAGTTGAGGAGGCAAAGAAGTTTTTTGATTTCGGTATTCAGAAATGCGGAAGGCCTTTTGAGGCGGCCATGTATCCTGTTATGCATATCAAGCTTGGACACGATGTGAAAAAAACACCGCTTGAGAAGGTCGGACTTGACGAGGTCGGGCATGTTATCGTGATGGACGTGGCAATTCCGCCTGATGAGGCAAAGAACTACTCTGAAGGACATGCCGGATTCAAGAGCAGGAAACTCAACAAGATTAACAGATTTTTCAACGATCAGATTGAGGAGATAATAAGCAGAAATCCACTTCTAGAGCTCGTCGGAAAGCAGCACAGCCACCCATTCTCACAAGAACCATGGCTCTCTGGCGGAGATCTTGCTACGGTGTACAGAACCTTTGATCTGTCTTACAGGCTTGGATTTGCAACGACATTCAGCTTCATTATGATCCCTTCTTTTTCTGAACATGGATGGCGCATCGGATGCTTTGCACTGAATAAAATAGGCATCAATACAAGCTTGGGCGATGTCATTTTGATACCAGACGACCACATCTTCGCAGAAGAGGCAAGGCAGCTGCCATTTTGGTATACAACAAAGGGAAAATTATGGGAAGAGCTGAATTTTCAGGTTCTTAACGGAGCAGGGTGCAATCCTTGCGCTTCGGCATTGTTAAGAGGGTGGCGGCGATACGATGTTGTTTGGAAAGATCGTCATATGTCTATTGTACTTTCACCCTTCTTTCCGAAAGACGGAGGGCGCATTTATAAGAAGGGGAAAGGTGTTGTATGTGATATTGACCCTTGTGAGAATGCACCCTCTTTGGACGATAATAATTTTCTCTTCAACCTCTTGAACAAAATTAAATAAAGCAAATAGGAAAATGAACTTATAGTCTTTAACTAATGAAAGGAAATGTTATGCACACACTGGATGAATATTTTCAGCGGATAATTCCTGTTGTTGGGAATTATTTGCGCGACAAGACCATCGCACTGTTCAACCTCCCTTATACCTTTTTGGTTGCTGAGGCATTTGCACGTTGTGGCGTCAAAAGATTTGTTTTCTTTGACGATGCCGCTGTGGCAGCAGGTGATATGTTCTGCTACACCTTTGGGGAAAAATATGTTGGACAGAACTACTGCGATGCACTCCGAGACATTATTATGACCCATAACATCTTGGAGAAAGAGTGGGAGTTCTACGTCTGGGAAAGGCCAAATACGAGCTACGACCCTTTGCTAAGATCTCTTAATGCCGATCTTATTATTGGTGCAGGGTCTGTGCAGGATATTTGTTTTATTGAGAAGATCGCCCAGCAGGTAAATATTCCTGCTATAAGCTTCATTCTCGTCAAGGATCGCGATGTGAATTCTGCGGTGTTTGTGCATAACGAGAATTTGCCAAGAGCGTTCACAGAATTCCTTCTTACGCTTGGTCATGAAGCAATGATTGACACATGCGATTTGACTCTTGAGCGACACATAAATTGGTTGGATGCGTGCGATGAGACGATGAGGCTTGCAAAAGCAGTGCTTCTTCGAGGAACACAAAACAACGTAGATGAGATAGAACGGCTTCTTTTTCAAGAGCGAAAATGCGTTGTTCTGAAGGGAAGCGCTCGGTGGCCTTGGCACGTAAGTTTCATTAATCCATTGACAAGCAAGGATTATATCAGAAAGAGATTCACATTTATGCGGAGATTTGTCGAGCCCCTGGGATTCTTCAGCGACAAAAAGATCATGATAATCGGATGCGGTACAGCCAGTCTGCTTGCACGAGACATAGCGCACTATTTTCATTCTGTTATTCTTGTCGACTGCAAGCCATTTTCTATATACAACCCTGTGCGACAGTGGGTTGATGTCAGTGAAGTAGAAAATGAGCTAAAGCCATTTGTTCTTGCACGGAAGCTTTCAGAAAGAATAGCTGACGACAAAGAGTGGGTTGTAGAGGAATTTCCGCACGGTACAATCTATAAAAATATCCATACAGCCAACTATTTTGCAGGAATCAATCTCAATTTATCAGCAACCAATGCAGACAGTATAACAACATTCGAGCACTATCTTGATTTATTTCGCCCTGATATTGTTGTTGTTGCGATGGGGCGGAGCCAGGATGATAATTTTGCTGCTGCTGATGCATTGAGAAAAAAGGGCATCAAGCATGTGATACCCACAGCATTTCCAGGCGTTACGCACTACAAGGCAATTGTTGTTGATGGCAAAAATGGCCCTTGCTATGAGTGCCTCAACAGCAAGCTGCCTGTTGATTTTGGCGATGCGCCTGATCTTTCCGAAGAACAGAGGGAGATGTTTTACGGAGGAACCCAGCCTGCAACTGTATTTGAGACGTGTCCGAGCGTTCACCTAACGTTGAGGCTTTGTATCGAATTGCTTAAGCCATCTTGGTTACAGGGCGCGTGGTTCAGGAACCTGATTCAAAAGGAAAGGACTTGTCTTGTTGGTGGAAATCGTGCGACGGAAAAAAATAGCGAATGGCTTTACGGCGTGACAGTTCCAGGACAGGTCGTGGCTTACGGTGTCGAGGATATCGTGAGCTACAAGAAATCTGATCGATGCGTGTGTGGCAGGGTAAATACTGTAAAGCACGTGATAAAATCAGATTTTAGTTAAATTTCTTTATTTTCACTAATTTCTAATTTAGATAACACTTTGGAAAGGAGAATTACTTTTATGCCAGAGAACACTCAAGCTGATCAAGGCTCTATCATTCAGAGGGCGAACTCTCTTGCAAGCGGAACTGGATTTGTGCAGATGACTACACTTCATATTTTTCTGGCTGTCTACGAATTTCTCAAGCAGCCGGTAAAGAATGTCTGCGACAAATTCAAGCTTTCTTATTCTGGTGTCATGCACGATCTTCAAATGCTTCGAAAGTTTCAAGAAAATACTTCGAATGTACCGCGCGTTATTGAGCGGGCACAAAAGATTGCTGCACTTGCACATCAGAATGTATCTGCTGAGATATTTTTGTTTGCCTTGATTCTTGATAGAGGTTGCACATTTGTAAGATACGTTGTTGCCAAGAAGATCGATGTTGCTTCATTACGAACAGAATTGGAAGAAGAAATCGGTGTGGATGCGTCTGCCTTGGAGGAACATGTGCGATACGTCAGCTTGAGGCGCCCTGGAACGCCTACGGTTGAACATCGACACGGTGTTTCTCAGCCTACGCAACAGACAAGACCAAAGGCGTTTTCGTTGCCTGATGAGCTGAAAATGTTTTTGACAGACATTACCCAGCTAGTTGCTGATGACAAGCTGGATCCTGTTGTTGGGCGGCAGAAAGAAATAAGACAGACCATGCAGATTCTTGGCAAGAAAAAGAAAAACAATCCTGTTCTTATAGGTGACGCCGGCGTTGGCAAAACAGCCATTGTCGAAGGCATTGCACAGAAGATTGTTCGTGGAGATGACGACCTTCCTCCGCACATGCGCGGGAAGCGCATAATCTCTTTGAACATGGGTGCATCTGTTGCAGGAACAGTTTTTCGTGGGCAGTTCGAAGAAAGGATTCGGCGCGTTCTGGATTTGTTTACGCGAAATAAAGATCTGATACTGTTTATTGACGAACTGCACACGATTATAGGTGCTGGAACTGCAATGGGAGCTCCTATCGATGCTGCAAATATGCTCAAGCCAGCCCTTGCTGACGGAAGTATCCAGTGCATCGGGGCAACGACCATTGATGAGTATCGACAGCACATAGAGAAAGACGCTGCTCTGGAGCGCCGCTTTCGTACTGTGATGGTTGACGAACCTAGCGAGGAAGAGACGTTAGAAATTCTTCGGGGCATCAAGCTGCGCTTTGAGAAGCATCACGGCGTACAGTACGAAGATGACGCAATCGAAGAGACGGTGCACTTAGCTGCGAGATACGTTCATGGCAGACACATGCCTGATAAAGCTGTCGATGTTATGGACGAGGCTGCAAGCGTCGTCAAGATGCGCAATGAAAACGTTGTAACCATAGACGACGTTGCTGATATTGTCACATCTTGGACAGGCGTACCTGTCATGACACGTGCAAAAGAAAGGACGCGGCTGGAAAACCTTAACCAAGAGCTACGAATAATTGGTCAGAATCGTGCTGTTAAGGCAGTTGCGAATGCCCTGCGCAGCATAAGGGATCCAAAAAGGCCGATTGGCTCCTTTATTTTTCTGGGTCCAACAGGAGTTGGAAAAACAGAACTTGCAAAAGAACTCGCACGTGTTTTATTCGGATCCAGAGAAACATTTGTGAGGATAGACATGAATGAGTACATGGAAAAGTTCAACGTTTCCCGGCTCATTGGAGCACCTCCTGGTTATGTTGGATACGAAGAGGGCGGTCAGCTCACAGAGCCTGTGAGAAGGAAGCCGTACCGCGTTGTGCTTTTGGATGAAATTGATAAAGCTCATCCTGATGTATTCAACGTACTTCTACCAATACTTGATGATGGTTTTATAAATGACAGCAAGGGCCGAAAGGTTCACTTCGAGAACACCATCGTCATTATGACGTCCAACATACTAGTGAAGAAGAAAAAGGAAATAGGCTTCTCACAAACCGTTACGAGCGAGGAGCTGACAGAGGACGATATTGACAGCGCACTTCTCGGTGCAGGATTCAGAAAGGAATTTATTGGGAGGGTTGATGGCAAGATAATATTCAAATCTCTTGACCATGAAGACCTTGTCAAGATTCTTGATCTTTTGCTGGAAGACGCAAAGGAGCTTGTGGATAAGTACGACATAACGATCGATTTCAACAATCCTAAGAGTCAAACGGTGAAAGAATTCCTGGTCAAAAATGGCTACAACCCTGAATTCGGTGCACGTCCGATGCGCGGAGCTGTAAAGAAGTACATTCTTGAACCACTGGGTAATGTTGTTTCTGACTTTGAAGAAGGAAGCACGATAATCCCGGTGCTTGAGAACGAACAAGTCGTCTTCAAAAGGAGTAAGCAGGAGAATAGACTGGGTTGATTTTGTTCTTAATTTATTTTTGAATTCGACAGAAAATATACGTACGAATTCATAAAGAAATGCTCAGGTAAACCCACATCTTTAGAATATGTGGGTTATGTTAGGCATTTCATTTTTAAAATGAATAAGAATGAAGCGGCCCAGTTTTTACCTCACTGCAAATTTTCCTTTACCAATTAATTAAACAAGAAATCAAATTCATAAATCAATTTGAAAGGAGTAACTATGAAGTACATCGTTGGATTATTGGTCATCGCACTCTTGGTCTTGGTTATCCAGCAGATCATCAAAAACTGGCGCAGTGGCAATAGACTATGATAGTAGCAATTAATTTCCTTACAAATAGAGGCCGTCTGTGCCACAGTGAATAATTCTCATTCTCCCTTTCTAATTAAATTGTGGGTTAGAGAACACAGGCGGCTTCTTTTTTTATTAATAACTTTTTCTCGGAAAGGAGAATTAAAAGTGGAACCACGTACAGCTTTAGCGTTTTCCGTGTGGTTTACGTCGATCGTTGTTCTTATTTTTCTTATTTTAACTGGCTACGACCTGCGAGAAGGGGTCAGTCTGTAAAGAATACGAAAAAGAGCCGT
Organism: uncultured archaeon; assembly: GCA_964373255.1. Lineage (GTDB taxonomy): Archaea > Aenigmatarchaeota > Aenigmatarchaeia > GW2011-AR5 > GW2011-AR5 > JACPVU01. The sequence continues at coordinate 80,499 of CAYJTG010000001.1, read as the reverse complement.
TGTTTTTTGGCGGCTCTTTTTCATCAATTAAATAAGAAAAAGAAAAATGAGCTGCTGCCGGTTTTTGTGTTTATTTTTTGTATCTGTCAACTTATAGGGATACAAACTTCTTTAAAAAAGAAGTTTGATCAAGAAACATTTTATCAGAAAGTTTCATATCTCCTGTTCCACTTTATTATCGTCCAGCGAGAGACAGAAATGCCTTTTCTTCTTAATTCATCCCTCACCTGAGAAGAAGAGAGGCCTTTCCTGTATAAATTAATGGCCAAAAGGATCTCGCCTTTCCTGAAGCGGCTTTTGAGGAAGCCGTCATTCACCGTGAACTTGCACCCGCATTTATTGCACAGGTAAAGCTGCTTCTTTGTTTTTTTATTTTGACGAAAGCCACGTTTGACCGCTCTATTACTTCTGCAGAATCTACATAAATTTTTTTCTTTCATATGTCAACTTATAGGGATATAGGTATATAAGCTTCTATTTTTTCATTTTGAATTCTTCTGGAAACCTACGACTTTAGCCGTAGGATGAAGAGAGGAATTCAATTGAAATGCTCAATGAAACCATCGACTTTAGTCGATGGTTATAAAGGGCATTTCATTTTACCTATAGGTTTAAAAGTAATAAAACAGAAGTCTATGAAGATGCGAGGGTAGCCAAGCCTGGTCAAAGGCGCAAGATAACTTTCTTTGAAAAGGAAAGTTAATTAAGAAAATAAGGCGAAGCTTAGGCGAAGCTCAGAAATTGACTATGGCTTTTAAGAAACCTTGTCGGTTGCACGGCGTGCGGCAAATAATGATCGCACGCCTGTCGACATTAGTCCGTTCGTCGGTTCAAATCCGACCCCTCGCATTGCTATTTCTATACCCACCTACCGAAATGTTTATAGAATGATTAAGTCATTGAATTACTTGATATTCATGTCCGAACTTTACGCCTGCGGGAGCTGCAGGGATACTTATTTTGTTTACGAAGGCGAAGACGCCGCGTGTAGGCGATGTAAATCAAAGCTTGTCCTTATGTGCGAGTGGTGCGATTCGCCGGAAGAAAAATGCAGCTGCGGCAAGGACGAGATAAATGTCGAATAGTCTTATTTTTTAATCTATTCCCTTATAGCTAAACAAGAAAAGAATCAGATATTATATTTCTTGTTTGCTATATATGAAGCAAGTTATAATATCCAGATTATTTACTTGCTTCATAATATCAGCTCATGACATTTTCGGCAGCGGACCTCGTAGGACTCTGACGCGCCTACCAGTATTGTGGGGTCGCTGTATCTAGCTGGAAGGCCGTTGACGATTCGTTGTGTTATTGTGCCCGCCTCATTCTTGCACTTCATGCATATGGCCTTGAGCTTGTCGACATAGTCTGCGATGGCAAGCAGCTGTGGCATTGACCCAAAGGGTTCCCCACGGAACGTAAGATCCAAGCCAGCCGCGACCACACGGCGTCCCTGCTTGCGCCATTTTTCAACAAGCTCGATTATGTACGGGTCGAAGAAATTCGCCTCGTCAAAGCCGATCACTTCTACGAATGGATCTGAATTGTCCACAAAATTCTCGAGATTCTGCAGCGACTGCCTGTCTGTTCCTATTGGATTTGCCTCCAATTTCCTTAGATCGTGAGAAACAACATGGCTTGTATCATAGCGGTTGTCGATAGCAGGCTTGAATATCAGAAAATCCTTTCCTGATATCTGCACGCGCTTCATCCTTCTTATGAGCTCCTCGGACTTGCCGGAGAACATCGGCCCACACACCACTTCTATGTGGCCGGACTGGAATTCATTCATATCAATCGCCGTACCCGTTTGCAGATGCGCCGAGAATCCGCAGCCTGTATGCGTTCAGCGCTTCTTCACCGCCAAATCTGTTGTAAAACCGGAAAAGAATCCGTATATTCGCAGGAGTTACATATACATCGGTTACTTGGTTGTCTATAATTGGAAACATAGCCAGAAACTCGTCGGATGCATATCCCGGGCATTTATCAGGCTCTGTTAGTGAAGCACTGGCATGCAGTGAAGGTGCATGTGGTAAAGGTTCATGTAGAAAAGGTTTCAGCGATGCAGCGTAATAATCGTCAACGGTGTACATTAGAATCCTGATATACTACTAATTGAAGCTATAAAAACAGCTTCTTAGAAGCCCTTTGAGAAAGCATCGGCGTGAGAGGCATTGAAACAAACTGACGCACGAAGTGCGTCTATCTGTATTGACAATGCCTCTAGCTGACAGTATACGTCGACAAGACGTATATGTCTACGCCGATGCTTTCCTTGAGCATTTCTAAGAAGCTATAAAAGCCTAATTCCGAAATTGTTTTTATGTCAGTACGAAAAGCTGTCGTGGCTGTTGTATTCAAAAAAGATGAGTCAAAAGAGGAAGCGATAAAATTTCTCGTCCTTCACCGCTGCCTTGGATGGCAGGGCTGGGAGTTCCCAAAGGGCGGCGTTGAGCGGCAGGATATAACAGATGAGAATGCGGTAAAGCGAGAGGTATTCGAAGAGACGGGATTGAAAAATATAAGAATAATCGGAAAGGTGCCCTTTGAGATACGATATAAATATCCGATAAAATACCAGCACAAGTACAAACACTCAGAGACCGTGCAGTCTGTCTACCTTGTGCGGGCTTTCGATGATAAAATTATACTTTCAGCAGAGCACGATGAGTTCAAGTGGCTTGCCTACGGGGATGTGAAAAAACTTCTTGCATGGAACGACCAGAAAAAGGCTTTGGACGCGGCGCGGAAGGAATTGAAAGTGTAAATAAATAGAAATAATTTACTTTTGTTCTTTAAGCCATTCTAGATCTCGCTTTACAGAATGTGCAATATCATTCATTTTATAGAGATCTGCAATTTCACAACCACTTCTAATATCAGTTGTTATTATATGTGTTGCAAGGTCTGTTGTTCCGTACCGTTTTGAAGCATACACCTTTAGAGCTTCTCTTCTAGGTCTCATATTTTTTTCTTTTAATTTAGAGGCTGCCTTTTTTGCTTCATTTAATGATGACTGCCAGTTTTTACGTTGTTGAAAAATTGTTTTCATTTCACCCTTTTCTAATTTTTTACCTCTAATTTTACGTAGATCATTGCGTATGCTAGAGATAAAAACACGTGGATAATATTTTCTGAGAAATGTGTCGTAGCTTCTTTCTAATATATCTGCGACATAGAAAGCAGAAGAATAATGATCTGTTTTTTCTATTTCTAGTATGTGTTTTAAAATATTTATTCTGTTTCTGAAATGTTTCATTCGCTTTGAACGTCCTTTAGCTATATTGGTTCTTTTTGTTTCATAAAGGTGTTCTTTAAAGTCAGGGTCGGTGTTAATTAATTCAACTAGTTTTTTATGGGCTCGTACAATGCTATTTCGCATCACAGAAATTATTTGTGACCTATATACAGGATCTTCTCTTAGCTTTTTTTGTTTTGTCTGAACTGCTATCCGAAGATTCATTAATGTCATTTTCCTATATTCTGCATCATTTTGCAAAAGATATTTATGGCGTTCAGTGGCCTTATCCCAATTTCTTCTCCAAATAACCCTCATGCGATTCCTATATTCTTCATCGTTCCAATATCTAGAAAGTTTTACTCTCTGTGCAATTTCTATAGGATTTTCTGGCAACAACGCACCACTTAATAAATCACTTTGTATCATTTCGTTTATTTCTTTTGCTTTTAGATTATTATCAAAAAGTTCCCATAACATTAATAAATATTGTGATTTGTGTTGATCAGATCTTTGACCTAGTTCTTCATCTCTAATTTTGAAAGTGTAGGCAAGTGGGGATTCTATGTTATAATCGGCTATTTCAAATACCTTGCCGAGAATACGGATTTCCTCTACTGGTTCTGGTTGAGTTCTTAAAACTTCTTCGAAATCACCATGCAATATTGATTTATACTTTTTTTCTTTCAGTATGTAATTGAGCATTGCATGTTTTGCAACAACCCTTAGATAAGGCCATGGCATTGGGCCTTTTTTTAATATCACTTTATATATTTGGATTTCAGCCTCACTTATGAGATCATTTCTTTGATCCTTACTCCAAGAAGGCGCCATATAGTATGTCATGCTAGTGATTCGTTGCTTATTTGCTGATAAAATATCTGTAAATATTCTGTCAAGTTCATATTTTTCCATGAATATAATATTTTGATTAAATTTATAAGGTCACTGAAATGTATTCACCTCATGCCTTCCAGTATCTTCTTCACCCTATCTCTTCCCAGTGCAATGATGAACGGCGCCAGTTTAGGCCCCTGCTCTTTTGATATGATTAATTGATATAAAATTCTGAATAGGGTTTTTGGCTCGACGTCATTTTTTCTCGCGATTTCGTAAATTTGCGATTGTAATTCCGTCTCTGTTTGGTCTTTATCTAATTCTTTTCTCACACCAGAGACAGCTTTTCGTTCCTCTTCTGAAAGCTGGACAACAAACTGTTCTGGTGCTTCTTCGTTTATTTTTATTTTTATGTCATCAGGCGCGTACTTGTTCAACCAGTCCTCGGCTAGCTGCAGCCTTAGTGAGATTCTTTTCTCGTCTTCTTCTGTTAATTCTTTTTCAAGCGCGCCCATCGATCTCAAGAGCTTCGATATGCTTGCTATAGATTTGTTCGGCACAGCCTGGACGAGCATGACGGCCATTGAATAGGAAAACTGCATTGGTCGTTCTTTTTGTAGTTCTTTTATCTGCGCAAGCACGTACTGTCGCTTTAGCTGTTCGGTGCGCTTTTCTGTGATGGATGAAGAACCGTAGTAGCACCGTTCTGCTTCGTCGTAGCGGTCGGTCAGCAAAAAGAATTTGTTTGAGTGCAGGTTAAACTCTATGACTGTCGGCGGCTGATAGGATGCGTACATGAACCTTAGTATCTCGGGCTCTGCGAATATCATCCAGTCGCTTAAAGAAATGACGTTGCCCAAAGAGCCGGATATCTTTTTGCCGTCTATTGTAACGAATTCACAACCTTCCTGATAAGGTGGTTCTGTTTTGAATATTTCTCTCATAAAAGCATGTCCGCTTTCTACTGACCCACCTGACGCAAAATGATCCTTTCCTGCTGATTCAAACGTTGTTCCGAACGTGAACCATGTAGCCGGCCAGTGGAGCCGCCACGGCAGCTTTACACGGCCTTTCTCCGGCGCGACCTCGCCATCGTAGCCACAAGATTGCGCGTAAGGCCTGTCCTGCTTGCATTTGTATTTCACCTTTTCGTGGTCCCACTCGTATGCGTACGTGGTGGAAGAGCGGCCGCAGTTCTCGCACACAACCATGACGGGCAGCTGGTCTTTTTCCTTCTTCGTCTTCGCCACCCTTTCCCAGACTTGATTCACCTTCTGCCAGTCATTGAGCACGATCCGTATGGCAGGGTCGTAGAGGCCTTTTTTGTACGACTCGTAGGAAGAGTGCCATTCTGGACGAGAGCCAAAGCTTTCAAGGGTGTTCTTAATATCAGAAGCAAAGTATTCTGCCCATGATTTGAATCCACGGACAGGTGAAGGCACTTCGTATAAAGGCTTTCCAAGCCAGCTTTCGAATTCGTCTTTGTTGACATCAAGCCCGTCAGGTATTTTGTCCAGGTCGTCAAAGTCGTCGACGAAGAAGTTGAATCTTGCAGGGATGTTTTCATTTTTTAGTGCAGAAAATACGAGCATGGGCGTTATGAGCTCTGAGCGGGCGTTGCCTATGTGAAAATATCCTGAGGGCGTCCACATGCCATGAACTATATGTTCCCTGACGTTTTTCCTGCGAAGCTCGCCGACTATCTTTTCAGGCCATGTATAATATTCGACCTCTTTTTTGTCGTGCATAAGGATCAAGACCAAATCAATGCAAACTTTTATTAATGTTACGTATAAAGATTAAAGAATACAAAGGATTGAAGTAAAGCGTGTTTAAAATGAAAGAATTTCTAATTTTTATTTTATTGCTTCTAGCCATTATCGGCGGGCATAGCTACAGCGTAGTTCCTTACGACCTTGCGACGTTTCTGATATTCATTCTTGTCGTCGGGCTTCTCATTTATCGTGATAGAGGGAAAGTGAAGTTTGACAAGATCATCTTCATGAGGAGGACGCAGAAGGGAAAGAATTTTATCGACAGGACCGCGAAGGCGAGCCCGGGATTTTGGGGCGTTCTGGGCACGGTGGGCGTTGTCGTTGGTATAGTTATGCTTGTTTTAGGATCGTTCTTTCTGATAAGCCAGGCAGGGGAGGTTGCAGCGGGCAGCAAGGAAGGCGGCGTACGGCTGCTTCTTCCAGGGCCCGTGTCCGCGCCGACGTCGCTGCCAGGCGTATTTGTTGTGCCGTGGTGGATCTGGGTCATCGGCGTTGCTGTTGTCATAATTCCGCACGAGTTCATGCACGGCATCATGTGCCGCATTGACAACGTAAAGATAAAATCTGTCGGGTGGATACTGCTCATTATTATTCCGGGCGCGTTTGTCGAGCCCGACGAAAGACAACTGAAGAAAGCAAAAAGATCCACGAGACTGAGGGTCTACGCCGCCGGGTCGTTTGCAAATATACTTATTGCTATGATCGTCTTGCTGGTGCTTGCATCGTATTCTGCTGCGTCATTTTCCAGTTCCGGTGTTTTTGTGCAAGCAATCAACGATACACCGGCGCACAGCGCCGGGTTGAGCGGGACAATAACAGAGATCAACGGCCAGCCTGTAAGGTTGCAGGAAGACGTGAGGGAAATAGTTTCGCGGTACAGCCCGGGCGACACCGTGACGATAAAAACGCTCGGGGGCGACCTTGTAGTGCCGCAGTTTAAGCTGTCAGGCGCGGATTTCTTTGTGCCCAAGGCGACGGTTGTGACAAACGAAACGCAGCACACTTATCAATTAACGCTCACAAAGCACCCTGAAAATGAAGGCGCCTACATCGGCGTTTTGTCGCTGACGCAGTCTGTGCGCTACAACGGCGACGCCGGCTCTTTTGTGGCGTACCAGACCATAGTGCTTCTTCTAATGTGGATATACGTCTTCAACCTCGGCATAGGCATTGTAAATATACTTCCGATAAAGCCGCTTGACGGCGGGCTTTTGTTTGAAGACCTTGTCGGCCACTTCACAAAAAGAAACCAGATAGTCGTGAAAATTGTCAGCGGTGTCATGTTGTTTGTCCTTCTCTTCAACCTGGTCGGGCCCGTGCTTATGTGACACAAAGGCTTTATATACTCTATTGTCATATAAAGTATTACATAGTGATACAAAGTGATTACGAATGATTATTTCAAATAGTTCGCCTATAATCCTGCTTTCAAAAATCAACAAGGTCGATGTGCTGAAAGAAATTTACGGCAAGGTTTTTATTCCATACGGCGTTTACAATGAAGCTGTTACACAAGGCAAAGAAGAACGATATGGGGATGCCGCTGTTGTAGAAAAGAAAATAGACGACTTCATTTTTGTGAAAGCGTTAAATAAAAATCACAAAGATACTGCACAAAGCCTTATGTCATTATTAGGAAAAGGAGAAGCGGAATCTATAGCATTGTGCGAGCAGGAAAAATCTGGAATGCTCTTGATGGACGATTGGCGAGCTAGAAAAATAGCAGAATCAAAAGGAATTGTATGCAGAAGCACATTAGGAGTATTGCTTGAGGCTCTGAAAAAGAATATAATAACTCTTCAGGTATATGAAAATTCGATAAAGGATCTTGCCCGATATTCATGGCTTTCAGGAGATGTCGTGGTGGAGTTTTTGCAGGCTGGATATAAGTTAAAAGGTGGTAGGCATGAATCAAGAAAGGGTTAGCATTACGCTGCCAAAGGAATTGCTTGAAAAATCCGACAGGATCGCAAAGGAGAGGTCGGAAGATAGGTCAACCGTGATGAGAGAGCTGCTGGGCATTGGATTAAAAGAATACATGGAAAACAAAGCTGTAAAATTCTATCTGGAAGGAAAGCTATCATTAGGCAAAGCCGCAGAAATAGCCGGGGTATCTATTTGGCGATTTATAGATATTCTTAAGGAGAAAAAAATTCCTATAAAATACGATATAGACGATGTGAAAAATGAAATCGAAAAGATTTGTTAACAGAATAAAATACCCGCAAGAATCCCACTTGCTTCGGTAAAGGGTGCCAAATTTCTGTAACTATTTATAAGTGGTATAAATATCGAAATCTTTTTATAGATAGGATGGTTAATATCTTGCATGAAAAACGCTTATCTAGACAGGGCTATGCAAGCCGTGAAAAGCAGCTGGCACGATGCAATGATTAGCGCGGCTGCGAACGTGTCGTATTTAGCGGATAATTTCAAATTAAAAGACCTGAAGTACGCAATTCCAATCACTTTTATGACTGTTGGTTATGGCTGCAGGGATGACAGTAATAATATTATCACAAATACAGAACCGGACAATCAAAAACATAAAATCGAGGCGCCTTCTTCGCTGGATGCGCAAGCTTACGATGACGTCCTTGATATCAAATGGACAAAGGTGAAGGGCGCTGACGGATACAAGATTGCGCTGGCAGAGGATTGCCCGGTGCTGAGCAAGACGGGGCAGCAAAGAGAAATAGCCGATGTGATCGACACGGCTTATGTTTATGAGGGTGCGCTGCCGGAAAAATTCTCTGTCGACGTGCGGGCGTACAGCAACGACGGATCCGAGTCTCAGCCGACCTCCAGATGTGTCGGAAGGATAAATCCGCCTGGCCCGAGAACGCCGCCCGCAAAGCCGAGCAATGCGAGCGCGTGGAAAAAGGGCGCAAACCAGGTTGACGTCTTGTGGCAAGACAATTCAAATAATGAAGTAGGGTTTGTTGTTTACAGGAATGGTGTGCCGAGAAAAATCGTCAGCAAAAACACGATATTTTATTCTGACAACGGAATATCTGCTGTTCTAGGCATGCCTTATTCGATAAGAGCAATTGGTGACGGCGCATCTGACACAGCTGGAACAGTAGTAACGCTGCTGCCGCCAGCAGATACAATGAGCATATCCGGCGTGAAATTTGAGGACGTGAACAACAACGGCGTTAAAGACGCAGGCGAACTTGGATTACCAAACTGGCAGATAAAATTGAACGGCTCGATAACAGACACAACAGAGAGCGACGGAAACTACAAATTTTTGAACCTTGCTGCGGGCACGTATTCGGTAACAGAAGTCCTGCAGTCCGGCTGGACACAAACAAGAACGCCTGGCCCTGTCAGTGTCGTGCAGGGCATCCATAATACAGGCGCAGACTTCGGAAACTTCAGATTAGGGTCGATATCAGGCATGAAGTTTGAGGACCAGAACATAAACGGCGCGAAGGACGGCGGCGAGCCAGGAGTGCCGGATGTTGATATTTACATAGACGCCAACAGCAACGGCGCAAAGGATGCTGGAGAAGCAGGCGTGAAGACAGGAAGCGACGGCACTTATTCTTTCAGCAATTTATTGGCAGGCAATTATAAAATAAGAGAGGTCGCGCCGTCCGGGTGGGCACAATCAACAACAAACCCGAGCGACATAAGCATCAGCACGTCAGACACTTCTGTGAATAATGTTGATTTCGGCAACTACAGGCCCGGAAAAATATCCGGCGTGAAGTACAATGACAAAAATAATAATGCAACCAAGGACGCAGGCGAACCAGGATTGCCGGGCTGGGAAATATTCATCGACGCAAACAGCAACGGCGTGAAGGACGTGGGCGAACAATCATCAACAACAATAGCCGGCGGCGCCTATTCATTTTCTAACCTTACATCTGGGTCATACACAGTCAGGGAGGTCATGAAGACGGAGTGGACACAGTCAAGCGCAAATCCGGCGGATATAAATATCAACACGTCAAATCAGGACGTGCAGAATGTCAATTTCGGCAACAAAAGGCCGTTCACGATTTCAGGCGCTGTGATAGACGCCTACGATAATTCGGCGCTCTCCGGCGTCAAGGTAAAGGTCACGCACGAGAACACAGGCAAAGCAGACAGTGTCACAACAGGCGCAGGCTCTTACACGCTGGTGTTCAATTCAGCCGCGCCTGACACCGACAAATTCACGATCGAAGCCTCGCGCAGCGCCACGCCTGTCTACTCCTACAAAGAGCTCGCTGCCACGCTATTGAACTCGCTAATCGACACGATCAGAACGACTGTCGAGTATACGGATCCTGATAATGCAGGGAGCAGCGACAGCCTAAAAGAAGCATTGCCGTACTTAAATTATATGCATATTACAGACCATTTCCTATTTCCTGGAGTAACAAGAACTCACAGATGGCGGAACCAAGACAGGCGAAGAAATGTTTATATTGATACAACAGGAACTCCAAAGCCGTCTTCGTCGGCATTAAGCATAACAAGAAATGCGATCGCAGAAATAGAATCAAGGCTGGGCGAAGACAGGTATCAGGAAGTTTCGTCTTCTCCACAAATTGGCATAGATATTGTATATGATACTACTGGTGGTGGTGGTGGTACTATTGACCAATGGACATTTGATAATAATAATGTTGCTCTATATCCTGTAAGGGCAAGGCTCTCATTAATGATAGATGGCTCAGGCAACCCTAGGTTTAATAAGGGTATTGTCAAGCACGAGCTTGGTCACATAGAACTCACGACAGCACGTCATGACAGATTGCTAGGCCGACTTATGACAACTGCCGTTTTGCCAGACTTCAGCAATTTTGAGATACGCAACATCTTTAAGACACTATACGGGCTGCCTCTGACGATAGACAAAAAATACCTTCTTTCCAAGGCAGGCTCGCCGTCCGCGCCGGAGAAAGCCAGCCAGGCTCGCAATGTCTATTATGCGCCTGACAGGATTGTGAAGACGCCTGTGGCGCGCATCGGCAAAGCGGATTTCCATAGGAAGATGTTGGAGAGGTAGAAGAGAAGTTCCATTTTATAAATTATCACTCCATACTTCATTTACGGAAAAACTAATTTTGTTCTTTTTTAGAAAATCCTTAAATTTTTTTGATTTGTCCGTAGGTATAACAATACTTTTGTCAAGCTTCTTGCCCCCAAGATATTTTACAATACCCTCTTGTTCATATTTTTTCTTCCCGATTTTTTGTGTATATCCATATAGTTTTCTCCACGCGCTTACTTTTTTTGCCCGCGATAAACTGCCAAAAGCAAGTCTGAAAAATAGATAAGATTTTATGTCGTCCGGCACTTCATTGTATGCACCATAAAGGACAATACCATAGCTTTGTATGCTTCTTTTTAAATTCCGCCATTTATTAAGGTCGCCTATTTTTAGCGATATAGGATTATTAATGCCCTTTAAGCGCCATTTTTCCCCAAAGGTTTTATCAAAAATTTTCAATACCCTTTTTATGTTATTTTCTTCTGATCTATCAGTATCAATGAAAATATCTATGTCACTCTCTTTATCGAACTCTCCTGTTGTAACAGATCCAAATAAAATTATTCTTCTGGGTTCTATGCCACTCTCTACCAAAAATGATGCAAAGTCCAAGGCGTATGCAATCAGCTTATTTCTATTTCTCATATTCTATCATCTCCTTTAGTAATGTTTCCAATTGGTTGAATAGTTCGATGACATCCTTTATTTCTCTTTCAGATTTCTGTGAACCATAAGTTAGATTCTCCGACTTATTCTCAAGTTCTGTCATCTTGTTAAATATTATCGCCCTTTTCGGAAATTCTTGAAATCTCTTACTAACATTTTCACTTTTAAACCAGCGATGATTTATCTGGAATCCAATGTCGATTTTGTTGATTTTGTGAAGATATGCAGAAAGCAATTCTATTACGCCCCTTGATGCATGCGTTCCTATTATTCTTTGTGATTTTTCTGGCCCACGGTTTATTGCCCAGTCGATTGCAGCTCTATGCTCTTCATACGCCTTTATGTGGTCTTCGACCCTCATAGGATTATTTTATGTTACTAAGTATATAAAATTTATGTTACTGTATAACATATGTTACTGAGTATACAAATCATAATGGACTGAGTCACAAAAATATTTTCGTTGAGATGACAAAAGAACGTTTGCAACCCATGAATCGTAATACACAAAAGTTTATAAATTTGTGCATTATAATGCACATCCGACATCAAGAATTCTATCGTTTTTTGACAGCTTCATCGTATCGGCAATACGATCTTTGATATTTAATTTCCTGTAATTGAATCGTGCATCACGGCAAAAATCTTTATATTGCGGGCAAGCTAATAAATTTTCATGGATAGCAGAATTAGCTTTAGCTGTCACAATAAATCAGAAAACAAAACAACACGAAGAACAGTAGGCGGATTCTTCGGCGGCTTTATTTCTAACGTAAGCAGGATAATCAAAGCAGATCGTTTTGGGTCATTTCTAGCAGGGCGAAAAGAAAAGCCTCTGCATTATTCTAAAGGATTTTCTAGTTCAGGTTACTTCAAATTATCCGCCGTGCTTGCGTTTGCGCTTATCATTTTTGCGCTTGTTAACTTTAGTGTTGTAATCGCAGACACGCCCGGCGGAGGAACGCCGTGCACGATGAGGATAACAACCAGCAGCCCGCTTTCGCCTGGCAAAGAGGGGACTTACTATTCGCAGACCCTGTTTCTGAGCGCGTCATCGTCGTGCAAGCCGCCGTACGTCTGGAGTCTTAGAAGCGGCGCGTTGCCGGCAGGTCTTACGCTAAGCACTGATTTCAGCACAGGCAACGGCGTGATAAGAGGCACTCCATCGTTCGGCTCAGCAGGGACATACACATTCACAGTCGCGGTGCGTGACAGCGCAGAGGCTTTGACCGAGGTGACAAAGACATTTACGCTTGTCATCGCGCCCTATCAATGCAGTCTGGCAATAGCGACACCGTCACTGCCAGCTGGTACGATAGGCTCGAGCTATTCTGCGACTATAGACGCGTCTGTAACGTCTGGGGCGTGCGCGTCTCCATATGTGTGGAGCATTGCATCCGGCACGCTTCCGCCCGGGCTTTCATTTTCCACAACCACAGACGGCTTCGGCGTAACGCACGGGCGGATAAGCGGAACGCCCACTGCTACAGGAAGCTATTCATTCGTTGTGCAGGTCAGGGACGCTGTCAACAGGGCGCAGGCGACGAAATCTTACACAGTCAATATCAACCAACCATGCACGCTCATGATAACAACGCCTTCGCCGCTGGCATCGGGCACAGCAGGGACATCTTACTCGACATCATTGTCTATGACGTCATCAGGCATCTGCGGCTCGTCGTACACGTGGAGCATTGCATCCGGCACGCTTCCACCCGGGCTCTCGCTGTCAACAACAGGCACAATAAGCGGCACGCCCACGGCGCCGGGCCCGTATGCATTCACTGTCCAGCTTCAGGATAACCTGGGCAACACAGCATCCCAGCCTTATAACCTTTATATCGCGTCGTCGTGCGTTCTCACAATAACGTCTTCGACGCCGCTTCCAGACGCCCGGCAGAACAATCCTTATTCAGCGGTGCTTGCCATGAGCCAGTCAGGCTCGTGCATCGCGCCGATTGTATGGAGCATTTATTCGGGCGCGCTTCCGCCCGGGCTTACACTAGTATCAAACGGCGTGATAAGTGGAACGCCTACAACTGTGGGCAGCTATTTATTTACAGTTCAGGTTCAGGACAGCTTCAGCACGCCGGCTATCGCAAGGAAGGCGTTTGCGATGGAAGTGATTCCTGCAGCCTCGGCAAATACATGTAAAGTAAGAACATCTTGTTTAAGCGGCGAGACAGCTGTGGCGTCGATGTACGGTGTCACGGACAGCCATATGCGCGGCGACACGAGCGGCGCGTACAAAGTCTGCTGCCCGTACTATTACAGCGGCAGTTATCAGGGCGGAACACCAGGATGTTCGGCAACAGACGCAATCATTGTTAACGCCGACGTCCCTCAAGACAGCAATGTCAACCAGCCGACGTCCGTATGGAATGCGAAGGTATGCTTGATAAAACCTGGCGATATAGAAACACCAAATGACTGCAGAATCAAAGCTGTTTGCGGCAGCAGCGAACTCTGTGTTGCGAGCATTTACAGCACGACAGACGCACATGCTGCTGAGTGCGATACTTATAGCAATAATATTTGCTGCTGCCCTAGTGGGTATAGATGGGATCCTAATGAAAACGGTGGATTAGGCGCGTGTGTTAAAGATCGTAATTACTGCGCAGACATGCCGCATTCTGTTTTCTACTGCGGTCAGCCTGGCACATCGGGTGAAGGCAAGTGCAATCCGCCGCAATATTCTGAGTGCTGCCTGAATAAGGCTGCTGTGCCGGGCGCGGATTATTCGATATGGGAAACGGTATCGCCTAGCGTTGTGACAGCTGGGCAGACTATCAAGGTGTGCAATGAAAATATTGATTGCGGCGCAGGCGGCGGGCTTCCTGATGGTGTGTGTCCCGAGAGCATTGTGCCAGGGTTTACGTGCGACATATGCGATGCTGACTGCTCTGGCGCTTTGCGGTGCAATGGTGAGGTCCGCGGCGGAGATGTTTGCGATGCTTCCTGCCAGCCGCGCGGACCATTGGTGAGCGTTGGCGGCATTCCTGCCGAGTGCACGAATGAAGACCTGATAGCGTCTGTTATTTGTGAGTCAACAGGCGGGGTTGCCTGTGATGGGACAAGCTACAGGCTGAAATTTTACCAGACTAACCCAGGCGCGTGCAGCACGAATTATGGCGATTATAACCTGCCTGGCGGCGCTGTAATTAGTTCTTATGGCTGGGTGTGCGCTGCCGCAAAGAACACAGCAGGCTCAGCCGGGTTTTCTGCGCCTGTCGTCAGCAACGTGGACAAGGTCGCGCCTGAGATTCTGGCGTACTGCGAGCCTGCTACCAATGTTAATCCTCCTGCGTATCCTATGAATGCGACTGTCATGGGGCTTGATGCAGGGTGCGGGGCGAAAAATGTTACACTCTACGACAACGGCGCAGAGAGGGCAGTTTCACTGTCGTTCTCGCTGTTTGACAGCTCTTTGTATTCATACGGTCCTCATACGCTGACAGCTGTGGTATACGACAAGGCCGGCAACACAAATTCGGGCTTTGTGTGCAGATTCACGTCAGACAACGCGCCGATCGCTGACCCGGTATTCAAGGTATCAGGCGAGTGCAACCCGGGCGAGGCAATAACAATCGGATGTCATGTCATCGAGCCCGACCAAGCGCCTGAAACATTATTCACGCAGGCATGGGCAGGCACTTGCAGCAAGGACAATCCTGCGACGCCTGAAGACGAGTGCTTTGAATCGAGAAACTGGGCATACCTGCTTGGAGATCAGATGAACTGGGACAGCAACGTTGGCGCATACACAAAAAGCTTTGTCATTGATCTTGCGCAGCCAATAGGTACTGGCGTTCCGGCTACATGTCTTGCTACTGACGAACTTGGAATAAGCTCGAACTGGGGAGACAGATATCCGCTCTGCTATGTCGGCGAGACCCTATGTAACCCGCCTTCGTTCGGCAATATTACAATCACGCCTGACCCGGTAGGCGTGGGCACGGTCACAATTAAATTTGATAACTGGGACACGCTGGCGGGAAATCCAGGTGTCCGGGTGACTCCCAATGGCATGGGTTCGTACAGGTCCGCCGCATTTGTCTCGAAGGTCAACAACAACTACACATACTCATATAATGTTCTTTTGACAGACCCGTCAGGGCCGCATGACGTGCTTATTAGCGGCTCGACGTCTATGCCTGGATGCACAGGCACATCGTTCGGCTCGTTCACTGTCAGCAAGCCAGCGCCAACGACAACAATATTGTGCACTAGTGGGGGCGTCGGTCCAGCGTCGTGTGATGGCGTTGTCTTTAATGACAACGTTGATGTTTCATTCTTCTGCGAGCCTTATCCAGGGTCAGGCGCGAGCTGCGATAAGACAATGCACAGGATTGGGACTACAGGCGGGTTTGGTGAATACGACAGTGCCCTATTTCCTGCTCCTGCATTCACGCTCAGCGAGTGCGGGGCGCCGACAGTGTTCTTTTACTCGAGTGATACCATCGGAAATGCAGAAGCTCTGAAGAACCAGACAATAATGATCGCCAAACCAGAATGTGACATGAGCTTGCCGATGAGCTTTAGGTTTGAACCTCAGTTAGTCACGAGTGGCGCGCTTACATACGGCAAAATCTCGTGCAACTTTGTGATTTCAGGGCAAGTCGCAACAGCGTGCACGCCTGCAAATACAAACCTTCAGCTGACGGTTGACAGCAGGAATTACATTACTGAAGAAGGTCTCCAAAATCTTAATGGACATTTCAGATACGACTTAAATGCATGGGTTGTACGGGTAGACACAAACAGATATAGATCAACCGCGACAGCGACAGCCACGTACACGCCAGCAGGAATTACAAATTCTGCTTCAGCGTCATACACTGTGACAGGCGCGCCTACGCTTGACATCGATATCATCTTCCCTGATGTCGAAAGCCTCAGGGTTCCGCTTACACCATTATCACTCAACTATCCTAGCTCTCCTAATTTCACGAGGTCGATGCCCATAAAATTCCTCGCCAAAGGCAGCGTGACAACATCAGGCGGCAGCTTCGTGTGCAGGGAAGGCGCCTGCACTGCGCGGTACAACATAACCCTTGAGAACAGCAACCCAGCAGGGTACACGCCTATGGGGTACGACGCGTTTGATGTTGGGTACAAGGGCAACTATAATTCTTCCAACCTGCTGTGCGACGAATGGTACGACCTGAATGTGGAGATGACCGCAACAGGTGTGGCAACCGATACAGCAACCAAGAAATTCTTCATATCGTGCGTGCCGCGGCTCATAGTCACGCCGTTAGAATCCAGGATGACACTGGGCGAAAAGAACAAAGAGGCGTTCGAGGCGACTATTTTAAACCCGACTGATGCCCTGATAACATACAGCCTTAAGATGGACGCTGTTGACGAGGAGGACAAGTTCATTCTTGCAGGGCTGACGCTTGAAGGCGAACAAACAGGCACGCACACGGCAACAGGAATAGTTGTCCCTGCGAAGAGCTCTGTCGTAAAGAAGGTCTGGCTCAACAACGCAGGCGCATTCCGCGCAGGCTCGTTCAAGCTCATCTTCGAGGCGGATGACAACCTAAATTTTAACAAACACATATCAATAAACTACCTGCTCGTCTTCGCTGTCGGGCTGGATGAGTTCGCGCTGTGGCAGCTTGCCGTTTTGGGAATCTTCGCAGCTCTGATTTTTTACAGGTATGAAAATCATGACTTAATGAAAAAGGTGAAAAAATCACAAAAATAATTTATACTGCAGGCGTCAATATACAAATGAAGAGGCAAGAAAAATGAAAAATGAAAAGAAAAATTATCATGAAGAAACGCGGCCGATTTTCATACGCTCGATTGCGCTTATTTCGTTCTGCTTTATTTTATTCACTGCGCCTGTTTTTGCAAGCGGCTATTCAGGACAGCAGAGCCACCCGACGCTGTACACGGACATCATAACCGGCCGTGGCGGGTCGACCGTTACCATGGATGATATTCTTAATGTCAGGAGAGGGACAGATTCAGGCACGCTCGGGCTCATGAAGCTCAGCACAAGCGGCGGCGAGACCGACATAGTGTGGGGCGTGAGCGGTCGTGTGCGAGGCGCGGACAGCGTGTTCAAGGTGACAGCCACTGGACGAGACCTGTGGCTCGGGACCGATGCGATGGAGAAAGGCATCATTGTCAAGCCCTCTGGCATGGTCGGAATAGGATTGACAGGCCTGACCGGAGTGACAGAGCCGGCTGAGACGCTTCACGTCGAGGGCAATGCCCTGATTTCATCTGTTCTTTATTTTACAGGAACAGGATATAGCACATACGGAAGGTCGCTTATTTCCTCAAACCCTCTGCAAGGCGTGTCGTTTGAGATCGGAAGAAACCCGGCTACCAGCAGCGGAACGCCGCGTGATTTCGCCATCAGGGCAAACAGCGGCATCACAAATTTCTTCACGATCAAAGGCGCGACAGGCCGCGTGGGCATCAATAATAATGACCCGCAGTACACGCTCGACGTCAGCGGCGACGTGCGCGGCACGCGGTTGTGCATCGACGCAGACTGCAAATCAGTGTGGCCCACAGGGCAGCTCTCGGGAAGCGGCGCGTCACCACAGGTTGCATTCTTCAGTTCGCCGACAAATCTTGTTTCTGACCCAGAGCTTACGTATGATGCTGTAAATAACATATTATCTACAGGGTCTTCTACAATACCTTCTACAGGAAAGATGCGTGTAGGCTATGGAACTGTTTCTGAACCCGCAATATCGTTCAGCAGCGACACAAATACAGGCATATACAATCTTGGAGGAGATATACTTGGATTCTCTGCTGGTGGAGCATTAAAGCTTACGATAGGCGCAAGTGCCATAAGCAGTACGCAAAGGATCTACATCCCAGATGGAAATGCTCCAGCACCATCTATAGTTTTTTCCAGCGATACGAGCACCGGTATTTTCAAGGCTGCTCCAGGAACAATCGGCTTCTCGACAGGCGGCGCTGAGCGGATGAGGATAGACAATAGGCAGGCGTATTTCAGCGGCAACGTCGGCATCGGGACGGCGAGCCCTCAGCAAAAGCTTGATGTTGACGGGGCAATAAGATTAATACCAAAATCCACTGATCCGCCTGCTATGGCGGGAACAATGTTCTACGACAGCAATTTGAATACGTTCAAGTGCTACGAGGGCAACCCTCCGGCGTGGAAAGAGTGTGGAGGCGGAGGCGGAGGCGGCGGCGTTGTGACAGGCACCGCAACCCAGATCGCATATTTTGCCGGCACAGCAGGAAACCCAAGCAACGCGGTAACTTCTGATTCTGGTTTGTTCTGGAACCCTTCGAGCGATTTCCTTGGTGTAGGAACACCAACGCCAAAAAGCAGGGTGCACTCGATTGCGCCGGTTGTGGTTGTTGGAAGCTATAAATGGGCTGGCCCTGGCTTTTTCAACAGCGAGGCAACTAATGCTTTCACGGCAATAAATCCTACAAGCAAGGTTACTATTTCAGGCACCGGAGCTGTCCAGCTTTCCGTGACAGCATCGCCAGCAACCGTTTACATAGATTTCTACGACCCAGACAGCGCGTCATGGAACACAGTATGGAGCAAACAAATTAGCAGAGTCCCTGGAGAGTGGGACTTCTTTTTTGACGGGGTTGCTTTTAACTTTCCGCTGCAAAGAGTAAGCCAGATAAAAGCCCGCATAGTTCCTGCACAGCCCGGCGGTTATGGATTTCGTTTTTGGGGCACTGGTACAGGCATACAAACGTATATGAACTTCGTATTTGAAAAGGAAGACGCAGGATTGTTTGAAGGAAAAGTCGGAATAGGTGGAAGCCCTTCAAGTATGCTTACGGTTTCAGGACCTGCAAATGAAGACTTGTTCAGAATAAGAGATGACAAAAATGTGTTCAGCATTTATTCAGGCACGCTTTCAGACGGCAAGCAGGGCGTGAGGCTTGGAACGAAAAGCGAGAGCGTCCTGAGGCTCTTCACGAATAATACAGAAAGGATAAGCATCGACGCTGCTGGCAACGTCAGCGTCGGGACGATTCCATCACTATTCCCGCTTGCTAAATTGCACATAGGCGGCGGTGTGCGCGCGGACGGAATGGTTGTTGCCCGCAGCGGAGTACAACTAGATCCAGGCACAACAAAGCCGGCGTGCAGCACAGCCACGCGGGGCGTTCTTTGGTTCATATGGGGAAATAGTGGTTTAAAAGATAGTTTACAAATTTGTGCATATGATGGCAGTGGTTATGGTTGGCGCAATATATGGTGAATGAACAGTTTAAGGGGCAGAATAAGATGAAAAATAAATTAGCAGAAAAAGAAAAGGTCGGGGTTTCGACGTGCTTTCTGCTATTTATGATGGTTGTTTCTTTCTCTGTCAGCTTATTCACTGCGCCTGTTTTTGCAAGCGGCTACACAGGACAGCAGAGCCACCCGACGCTGTACACGGACATCATAACCGGCCGCGGCGGGTCGACCGTTACCATGGATGATATTCTTAATGTCAGGAGAGGGACAGATTCAGGCACGCTCGGGCTCATGAAGCTCAGCACAAGCGGCGGCGAGACCGACATAGTGTGGGGCGTGAGCGGTCGTGTGCGAGGCGCGGACAGCGTGTTCAAGGTGACAGCCACTGGACGAGACCTGTGGCTCGGGACCGATGCGATGGAGAAAGGCATCATTGTCAAGCCCTCTGGCATGGTCGGAATAGGATTGACAGGCCTGACCGGAGTGACAGAGCCGGCTGAGACGCTTCACGTCGAGGGCAATGCCCTGATTTCATCTGTTCTTTATTTTACAGGAACAGGATATAGCACATACGGAAGGTCGCTTATTTCCTCAAACCCTCTGCAAGGCGTGTCGTTTGAGATCGGAAGAAACCCGGCTACCAGCAGCGGAACGCCGCGTGATTTCGCCATCAGGGCAAACAGCGGCATCACAAATTTCTTCACGATCAAAGGCGCGACAGGCCGCGTGGGCATCAATAACAATGACCCGCAGTACACGCTCGACGTCAGCGGCGACGTGCGCGGCACAGGCGATGTCCGCGGGAACAGGCTCTGCATCGGCACAGACTGCAAATCAGTGTGGCCCACAGGGCAGCTCTCGGGAAGCGGCGGCACCAACGAGCTGGCATTCTTTACAGGCTCGACAAGCTTGGGATCAGACACAGGGCTCATTTATGACAGCACAAATGACATCTTATCTACGGGGAGAGTGACCGCGAGTGCAAGCGGCGATCAGAATAATGTGAATTTTGCAGTGAACACGCAAAGAAATACTGGCATATATGCTTCATCAGGAGGAAGTAGTTTAGGAATTTCAATAGGAGGACTTCCAGTAATTTACATAGATTCGACCAGAATCTATCTTGCCCGGCAGGCTCAATTCATATCAGGAAGCGCCGGCAGTCCTGGTATATCTTTCTACGGTGACACCAACACAGGCGTATACAGGTCTGCTGAAGACATGCTCGGCTTCTCGACAGGCGGAATTGAGAGGATGCGCATTGATAATAGCCAGGCGTATTTCAGCGGCAACGTCGGCATCGGGACGACGCCGAGTTATAAGCTTGATGTTTCAGGCGACGTGCGCGGTACCGGCGACGTCCGCGGGAACAGGCTCTGCATCGGCTCTGACTGCAGAAATTCGTGGCCAGAAGGAGTGTTCAGAGACAGGAAGAAGTTTGTGCCACTGCTGGCTTATTCGCTGGGTTTGAGTCTTACTTCAGGCGGCAAAGATGCGACTGTAAGCGTGGGCTCGTCTCCTTACGGCGTTGCCTACGGCGGAGGGTTTATCTGGGTCACAAATGCTGCCGGCAATACCATAAGCAAAATAAATCCAGCAACAGGCGCTGTCGTGCAGACAATTACTGGTGTGTTACAACCAAGGGGCATTCTTTATGATGGCAGCTACGTATGGGCTGCCTTGAGCCAAGATGCTGACTTTATCAAAATTGATCCATCAACAGGCGCTATTCTTAACAGATATGAAGATGCAGGCGCTTACGGAGGGATAACAGGCATCGCCTTTGACGGCACCTACATCTGGGCTGCCAATCGTATTCAGAATACTGTTGTAAGATTTAACCCTGCAACTGGTACTTCTACTTCAATCTCTATCAGTGGTTTTCCAACCGCCACCCCACGAGAAGTCGCTTTCGACGGGCAGTTCATATGGGTTACTAATAGCGGACGCGATACCGTAAGCAAGATTAATCCAGTTACGTTATCTATCGTTGCCACTGTTACTGGCATTACTGGAGCACAGGCAATCACGTTCGACGGCAGCTACATCTGGGTCGGCGGGACAGGCGCAATCAGCTTGTACAAGATTGACACCCAAACGAATACTGTTGTCAAAAATGTTGCAGGGCTTGGATCTATCATGGGGCTCGCATTTGACGGGACACACCTGTATGTTTCTTCTTACTCTACAAACACATTGTATAAGATCGACGTTTTCAACGGCGATATCCGCGGAAATATAAATCTGGGTGCAAGCGCCCAGCCCCGCGGCATCGCGTATGACGGCAGCCACATATGGGTTGTCAACGAAGGACTGAATAACGTCAGGAAGCTTATTGTGTAGCAGACGCTATTTTTATATGTTATACGTAACAGGAACCGAGTTATGTGTAATAGAATTTGAGAATATAATATCTAGTATCTCTTGTACGGCGTCTGCG
The DNA here is from genome assembly GCA_964373255.1 of uncultured archaeon. Lineage (GTDB taxonomy): Archaea > Aenigmatarchaeota > Aenigmatarchaeia > GW2011-AR5 > GW2011-AR5 > JACPVU01. The sequence continues at coordinate 58,338 of CAYJTG010000001.1, read as the reverse complement.
TGAAGACGTAGTATTTCTCGTCGCCTTCGAGCTCTTGCACGACGCGCAGCACAACGGATTTGACAGGGTCCGGGAACAGCTTCACGCGGTGCCTTATGTCCTCAAAGCTGTCAAAGGGTTTTTTCCTGCGCTCGTCGAGTATGTCTGACAGGTGCTTCTTTCCGACGCCCGGCAGCAGCTGGAACTGGTGCATCCTTGGCGTGACCGTCGACGCTTTATTGAAGAACTCGATAAACCGCTGCTCGTTCCTGCGCACAAGCTTTTCAACGACGTCCTTCAGGATTGTTTTTGCCATGCTGGTAAGATCCCTGTACTCCATCTGGCCGCGTATGAAGCGGATCTTGTCGCGCTTGCCCTCGCCTATGTAGACCTCTTCCTCGGGCGTGAGGTTGATGTTCTCGCGTGGCACAAGCTCAAGCAATGAGAAAAAGTTTGTGCCGATAGCCTGGGCTATTGGCTCCGATTTCCGGCGGTCGGCATAGCCGCTCGGCAAAAAATCTAAGATTAAACATGTCTCCTCTTTCATTTTTAAACAGCCCAGATTTCATTTTTATCCTCGTTGTAAAACATATTATTGAAACATATTTTTAAAAAGGCTTAAAATCTTGCAAAAATAGTCAGCAGAATGAAATTTTATTTCTTGTACTTGCCTATGATGTCGATGATCTGCTTTACTTCCTCTTTCTTGAGGTTTGTCCTTTCTTTGGCGAACAGGGCCGCCAGTTCTTCCTCTGTGTCGGGCATTATATTCAGTATGAGGGCTATATAGCGAGGCTTCAGGATTGATATTTTTCCGAGCTCGTCCTTAAGATTTTTCAGCTGATTTGGAGTGAGGTTCGTTATCTTCTCCAGATAGTCCAGGCATATCTTCTGGTCATAGACGAGGTCTCTCTCCTTTCTCCTGTCGTCCATTATCTGCTTCGCATCATTTATGTCCATATCCTCTTCTTCAATTACTTCCATAATACATCCCTTCTACACTTCCTAGATATTGTTGAAATTAGACTTAATCCCTTCCTCTTATTTTTCTTGATTAATCCCAAAAGTACATGGGATCTTCCAGACCTTATTTTCAATATTATTTAACAGTTTTTGCTTGATATTTCTGAAGCTTCAAATGCTCGGGGCGGGCGTATATTTTTTTCTGCGAGCCACCGTCTGTTATTTCAACAACGTAATTCCTTCCCTTCTGCTCGACGACCCTGCCCGTCGCGCCCTGGAATCGCGGATGCTGTATAGCGCTGCTCGGGACGAAGTCTACATGCACACGGTCGCCCGGGCTGAATTTCTGCAGGAATTTTTTTAAGGATATCTTTCCGCGTGACGTGAGCTTCTTCCGCGTTCCGCGCATCTTTCCGTACGATTTCTGTACCATAACGCAAGACACCCTGAATACATAGAAGTTGCGAAGCAACTTCAGTCTGTCCTTCTTACCGTACTATCTTCCCTTTTCCATCCCAAAAGAAAATGAAATCCTTTATAATGATATCTGTTTCAGTATCTCCGAAAGTTGGATTACTGCCTGTTGGCAGTAATCCTCTACCGAGGTATACGCCAAGAGGCGTATTACCTTGTCTTTCCTAATTAGTGACTTTACTTGCGGGCAAAAGCTTAAATGTGTATTTTTATGACGTCGAGATTCGTGCAACTGCAGTTTGCGCCCAGGATCTGCGAGACGGACGGTTCTGTTCTTCCGTCGTCGCCTGACACGAGCTCCTTGACGTAGAGCCCTGACTCGCACCTTACGATGAGCTCGAACTCCCTGGGGTTTATTTTTCGCGCCTTTACCGACCTCACAGTGCGCCTTCTTGCCCTGTCTGAACGCCTGTGAAGTACGCGCTGCGGTGTTCTCTGCCTTATTGCCTTTATCAGCTTCAGCTTATCGAGGTCGGACTTGCCTATTTTTTTCTCGCATTTCACGGTCATCCTATAGGTCTTGTCCACCTTCGCCTCCTTTATCCTCCGAACCTCACCGATGCCAGAGAGCCTGAGGTTTCTTACCTTCACCGCTGCTGGAATTTTTTTTGCAAGCCTGCTCAGATTTATATCGCGCTTCTTAGGCTTTATCAGCTCGAGAACAAAGGGCCTCCACCCAAGGCAGCGCGCGTCTATGTCTTCGCGGCCACAGCCGTGCAGTTTGTGCGCCTCTGCACGCGTGGCGCGCATGAACGGCTTTGCAATAATCTGCTCGACGCTCGTCTTGTACTTGCCGGACGGCCACTTTGTCTGTGGGATACCGCGCTTCAGCTTCTGGTATCTGCCATAGATGAAGAGTGGATTTATTTCGACATCAATCTTGTTATCTGCCAGGTTGATTATTATATTTGCGCTCGGTTTCTTGGGGTCGTACCGCAATTTTAATTTTTTTTCGACCAGCTTTCCAACCTCCCGGTTTATCTCCGCCTTTATCGGCTCGCAAAAATCTATGCCGACCCGTTCCCACAGCGCCTCTTCGTTTTCAATCGTCTCAAACGGCAGTTTTGTTCCTACGAGAAATGTTTTTATCTCGCACTTGCTGCACGCCTTTTCTATTTTCTTCAGCCATTTATCCGTATCACCAAAAAATCCATTGCACACGGTGCACGTCTTCTGCCTGATATTTTTGTCAAACTCGAGGTTATGAAAATAAAACCCTGAGAAGTTGGACATATCAAAAGCAGCTGAACTGTTTTCCTCTTTCTTCTCCTCCTTGCTTTTGTCTATGCTCATAGCTACAATTGTGCGCAGTATTTTTCCGCGCTCTTCGTTCGTATAGCCGTGCAACAGCTGGGCGAATTGACGACCTAAGCAGTGGTCGCACACGGGCTGCGCCAGGATTTTTTGCGCCTTTTCTAGTAACATAGTGAACACAGTATAAAATTGGGAAGAAGGGATTAAAAATGATGAGTAGGCAAAGAAATGCTCAAGGAAAGGGCAATTTATTCTTCCTTGAATACCTGGGCCTGAAACGTGTAGAGTTCTGTCCCTGGCTCTTTCCATGACTCTTTGCTCGCGCCTGCCCGCAGGCAGAGCTGCTCCAAAAATAATTCCTTTTCCTTTATTTTTTCCCACGCTTGTGGCGGCAGGAACGATTCGTACGGCCCATACCTAAAGACTATGCCGTCCGTGCCTGGAATTATGTGGTGCAGATAATCCAGACTGCTTTTCACGGTTATATATTTCGACTCTGTCAGGATGGAGATCTCTATTTTTATCTCGCCGAGCTCGTCTGGCTTTACTGCGGGGAATCTCTTATCCTCGTGGGAAGAAGCGATCACCGCCGCTATCGCCGCGTCTATTATAGGCAGCAGCGGGTACGGCAACCCCGAAACAGCGCTGCCACGCGTCTCATTGTTTTTCAGGAGCTCGCAGAGGATTCCATATTTATCACGAAATTTATCGCTGTATTTTTCTGCTTTTGTAGCATGCTCATTCCTTACAAATCTCTCCAGTACTGCTCTTGCGATTTTCAGCAATTCCCCGCCTTCTTCTTTTGTAAGTATGTCGGGCTGGTACATTTAATCACGGTCGTAAAATACATCTTTTGGGTCAAATGGCGGTGATGAAACAACAAGTATTTCAAAAGCACCTTTTGCAGTATAGGCTCTGTGTTTTGTAAAAGGCTCTATAATTATGCACTTGTTTGGAAATACATCTATAACTTGATCGTCTAATTCCATTTTTCCCATACCAGAAATAAAATGATAGATTTCCGTGGCAATTTTGTGGTGATGCCTGTAGTCGTCGGTTATGCGGGCGAGGGCAACATTGTACTTATCAGTTCTTGCTATTTCGTAGACCTTCCCGAAAGGGTGTTCAATCACTTTCGCAAATTCCAGGTCACCTTCAACAAATGGCATAAATAAAATAGAAAAGCAATTTATTAAAAAGTAATAGCGGAGGGTGGATTTGAACCACCGACCTTCGGGTTATGGGCCCGACGAGCACTCCAGGCTGCTCCACTCCGCTATAACTCTACTATTTTTGGTATATATGTTTAAATAAGAGATAATTATTATTGGATAAAAAAGAATACAAATGAAAAAAGGGTGATAATAATTTGACAAAAATACTTGGGATCGACGAGGCCGGCCGCGGTCCTGTCGTCGGTCCGCTGATGATATGCGGGTACCTTGCTGATGAAAATAAAGCAGAAAGACTGAAGAAGCTTGGCGTGAAAGACTCAAAGCTCTTGACGGCTAGAAAGAGAAAGTCAATAATATCAGAATTGAAAAAAATTGCAGACGACTATGCTGTTGTAAAAGTAAGCCCGCGGGAAATAGATAAATTGAGGAATGTCAGCAACCTGAACAAGATTGAGATTTCGCGGATGCAGCACATAATCAACCTGTTAAATCCCGACAAGGTCATAATCGATTCGCCGGAGATCAATGTAAAAAAGTTTGCGGAAAAAATAAGGGGCGGGCTCAAAAATAAAAAAATAGATATAGTAGCCGAGAATTTTGCCGACAAAAAATACATCCATGTAGGCGCAGCGTCGATAATTGCCAAAGTTCATCGTGACGCGGAGATAGAGAAGCTCCACAAGAAATACGGCTTTTTCGGCTCTGGCTATAGCCACGACGAAAGGACGATAGCGTTTTTAAAGGATTGGATGAATAAGAATAAAGAATTCCCTGACTTTGTGCGCAAGTCGTGGATTACGGCCGTGCTGATAAAGGAAGCGCGCGAGCAGAAGAATATCGGCGAATTTTTGAATGAGGCATTATCAACTTAAGGAGCACATAGTGGAATCGAAGATTCCACTTGTGCAGGTGAAGCTTTGCTTCACCATGCATTAGCCGTTGCTAATGCTCCATAAAGGGGTGTTATCGATGATAACACCCGTTAAGTTGATAATGCTTTTGAATGGTGAACAATGAATGGGGTATTTTGACATGGAAATGAAAACAACAGTTATATTCACAATCCTTGGAATAGTCGCCGGCTACGCGTCTTTTCTTATCAACAACAGCGCGCAGTCGTTTTTCCTCATGGTTCTTCTGGCGGTAATTTTTGTACTTGTTTTGAAGAAGTTGCTAAAAGTCACAGAAGGCTACAAGTGGTGGTTCAGCAACGGCCTGACGATTTACATACTTCTGTGGTTCATAACGTGGATAGTACTCTATAACGTCGCATTATCATGAAATACAATAAAACTTAAAGAGCGCTACAATTTCAGTCTATTTCTGAATTCCGACAATTATTATTTAAGCATGCTAAAACGAAAATGATAAAGATGATTATGCTGCGGACTCATTATTCTTCACAGCTCACAAAGAAACTGGATGGCAAGACGGTAGCTGTCGCGGGCTGGGTCGAGAAGATACGGGACATAGGCAAGGTCAAGTTCCTGATAGTGCGCGACAAGGACGGAGAGACACAGGTAACGGCAAAGAAAGGCGAGTGCCCGGAGGCAGTTTTTGATGCAATTTCTTCGCTCACGAGGGAGAGCGTTGTTTCTGTTAAAGGCACTGTGAAAACGAGCAAGGCCGCGCCGTCCGGAGTGGAGGTATTTCCGCAGGAGATAGTTGTTTTGTCAAAATCAGAAGCGCCGCTGCCTCTGGAAACAGACCCGAACATAAAATCCGAGCTTGAGACGAGGATAAATTACAGGTTCATCGATCTGCGCCGGAAAGAAGTTCAGGCTGTATTCAGGGTAAAGGACGTTGTCCACCGCGCGTTCATAAGGTACATGGAACAGGAAGGGTTCACACTTGTCCATGTGCCCTGCGTCGTAGCTGCTTCTACAGAGGGTGGCACAAATCTTTTTCCGATATCTTACTTTGAGAACGAGGCTTTTCTGTCGCAGAGCCCGCAGCTCTACAAGCAAATGCTCATGGCCTCGGGCCTGGACAAGGTCCTCATCGTCACGCCTGTCTTCCGCGCAGAGGAGCACAACACGACACGGCACCTGAACGAGAGCACGCAGATGGATATCGAAGTGGCTTTTGTCGAAGACGAGCAGAGCGCGTTGAAATATATGCAGAGCGCTATTCATTTTATTTACAGCCAGGTGGAAAATCAGTGCAAGCCGCAGCTGGAAGCGCTGAAAAGAAAAATTTCTGTGCCCCAAATGCCGTTCAAGCAGCTTACGTACGACCGTGCATTAGAGCTGCTGAAAAAAGACGGGATAAAAATCCAGTGGGGCGGCGACCTGACACCGGAAGCAGAGCGCGCCTTGTGCAAGCACTTCAATCCCGTTATCGTAACGAAATGGCCCACGGACGCACGGGCATTTTATGCGATGGCCGAGCCTGGGAACGAAAAGATTTGCCGCGGCTATGATTTATTGATAGATGGACTGGAGATAAGCTCTGGAGCCCAGCGCCAGCACGATTACGGTCTTCTTGTTAAAGAGATGAAGCGCAGAAAAATGAATCCAAAGAACTTTGAATTCTATCTCAATGCATTCAAGTATGGAATGCCGCCGCACGCTGGATGGAGCTTCGGTCTGGAGAGGCTTACGCAGGTAATCTGCGGCGCAACAAACATACGCGAAGCAATGCTGTGGCCGCGTGACAGGACTAGACTGACGCCGTGATGTGTATAATCATTTTGTTGAGCATTTCAACAGAGCCGACGCAATCTATTTATACAGCAAGAAACAAATAATTATTGTTGAGTTTGATGGCTGAAAGACCTACAGGCGTTACAGTAATTTGTGTGCTAGGTTTTATACTGTCCATACTTCTGCTTCTTGGTGGAATAGCCGCGCTCGGTGTTGGTGCAGTGGCTGGCGGTACTCTTGGCAGCACTGTGGGCGCACTTTTTGGCGTACTTGGAGTCATAGTTCTTATAATTGGCGTAGTAGGGCTTGTTGCCTTCTGGCTCTTATTAAAGATGAAAAAGATAGGATGGATTCTCGTCACTGTGATAGGCATACTGTCAATAATAACTAATCTGATTTCTGTGATCAATGCAGGCGCTGTCGTAGGGATTGTCCTGTGGCTCATAATCATTCTTTACCTTTATAAAAAGAGAGCCCTGTTTACCAAGTAAATCAAAAATGATCGAAGATTATTTCTCAGGCATTACAGAAGGGCTCAAGTTGCGCACGTACGGTCCGCCTATCGTTCATGAAACAGGCGAATCGGTAAAGAAATAAATCAGGGATTTGGCGCATTCGCTCATCTCGTCGATTCCGGTATTTCTGTCTACACTTGGTGAGTTCAAAATTTATCGTTATGAATTTATACGTGCAAGAAATTCGATGAGAAAAAAGCTTTACAAAATCCTTTTGAGCGATTTATTTTGCAATATCCTCTATCTTCGGCTTTATCAATTTTACCAAATCGTGCGGTTTCATTGTTATCGTAATCGTGTGCAGGCCTGCGTTGAAAGCAATAGTTTCATTGTTCAGAATGCTTCTGTCCATGTATATTTCCAGCCCTACCAAATTTCCAAACGGGTGGCACGAGCCGATTTCGCACCCTGTTTTCTCAAACACTTCCTGCGGGTCTGCAAGTTTTACGTTGTCGGCACTGAGGATTTTTGCCAGTTTTTTGTTGTCGACCTTTTTGTCGCCTGATACTAGTATGAGCACAAAATCATGGCGGTCCTTTTTTGTTATTTTAAATATCAGTGATTTTATTCCTGATTTAAGGTCAAATCCTCTTATGCGCGCGGCTTCTTCTGACGTGTAGACAGGCTCGTGCTCGATGATCTCGTACTTCACTTTATGGCCGTCGAGAAATTCCTCGATTTCGCCAAACTCTTTTTCCATGTTTAGTTTTGTTTATCAAGGTTTAAAAAATAGCGTTAACAACTATAGATCAGATAATTATGACATCCGTAGATATAACCTTCCTCGGCACGACAGCGGGCATACCGACAAAGTACAGAAATCACGCCGCCATATACCTGACTTACAGGAGCGAGAACGAATTCTCTTACTTGTTTGACTGCGGTGAGGGCACGCAGCGTCAGATATTCTCCGCAGGCCTGAACTTCATGCGCATCAGTGACATATTTATCTCGCACTGGCACGCCGACCATTTTGCCGGGCTTCTTGGACTGATGGAGACGATGAACTTGGAGCAGAGGACAAAGACGCTCACGATATTCGGTCCCGAAGCAACGCGGTTTGTTGAGACACTGCTCGAGCTTGGCTACGCGTCAAAGAGATTTGATGTCGTGCCCGTTGATGTGCCGTACGAGGGAAGCGAGATAACAAAGCTTCTTGAGACAGACGAATTTTACATATGCTCTATTCCTGTCAGGCACGCCATACCAGCCGTCGGCTATGCGTTTGTCGAGAAGGACCGGATAAAAATTGACAAGGAGAAGGCAAAAAAATTAGGGCTCCCTGAAAAGGGCCCGATATTCAAGAGACTCAAAGAAAATGGCTCTGCTGTCTTTCATGGAAAAAGAATCGAGCTAAGTGAGATATCAATTGTGGAGCGCGGCAAAAGAGTCGTCTACTCCGGGGATACTATGGCGACAGACAATATTGTCAAGATATCCAGAGGCGCGGACATGCTTATCCACGACTCGACGTTTTTTACACAAGACCTGGAAAAAGACTACAGGCACACAACCGTTGACGAGGTTTTGAGTATCGCAAAAAAAGCCAACGTGAAGCAGCTGGTGCTCACGCACATCAGCCGCCGCTATCAGGATGTCGATGAGCTAACGGATAAAATAAAGAATGAAAAGAACGTCACGATCGCAAAAGATTTCATGAATATCGTGGTAAAATGACGTCTTCTGCAAATGAAATACCGTAAGTTGACGGTGCCCGCATCACACACGAATTACAATATATAAATATAGAATTACAATTATCAATCATGGAATGGCATGAGAAATCAATCAACGAAATTTTAAAGGACTTGGACTCGACGAAGAACGGCCTGTCGGAAAAAGACGCTGTTAAAAAATTGGAGAAGGTTGGACCCAACGTACTGCCGGAAAAGAAAAAGGCAACAGCCCTGCAGGAATTTATCGGACAGTTCAAGAATTTTCTGGTTATTATACTTATTGCCGCTGCGGTAATTTCCCTGCTTCTCGGCGAACTCCTGGATGGCGCAGCCATCATAGCTATCGTAATTCTCAACGCAGCCTTCGGGTTCTTCCAGGAGCGGAAGGCTGAGAAAACGCTTGAAGCCTTAAAAAAGCTCGCGGCATCCAAGTGCAAGGTTCTTCGCGACGGCCAGGTGAGGGTGATTGATGCTTCGCAGATAGTTCCGGGCGATGTGCTCGTTCTTGAAGTCGGCGACAAGGTTCCGGCCGACTGCAGGGTCATCGAAGAGACAAACCTGAAGATTGATGAATCCGTGCTTACCGGAGAGTCCACAACTGTTACAAAGACGATCGAACAATTAAGTGGCAAGCTTTCCGTGGCTGACAGAAAGAACATTGTATTCTCGGGCACCGTTGTTGTCTATGGGCGGTGCAAGGCTCTTGTCGTGACGACGGCAAGCAGCACGGAGTTCGGAAAGATAGCTGCGTCGCTTCAGGAGCAGGAAGAACCGACACCGCTGCAAAGAAAGCTCACCGTTCTTGCACGACAGCTGGGCGTTATAATCCTTGTCGTATCTGCTATAGTTTTTGCGGGCGGGCTGCTTCACGGGATAAATCTTCTGGAAATATTCCTTACAGCTGTTTCGCTGGCGATAGCAGCCATACCAGAGGGCCTGCCGGCCGTGGTGACGATAACATTAGCAATAGGTCTGGCGCGCATGGCGAAGAAGAACGTTATCATAAGAAGGCTGCCCGCGGCTGAAGCCCTGGGCGCAACGAGCGTGATCTGCAGTGACAAGACGGGCACACTCACAAAAAATGAAATGACCGTGAGAAAAATTTATGTCGATGATAAAATATTTGACGTAACGGGCGAGGGCTATAATGCAAAAGGCAGGTTTATGCTTGGAGAAAAAGAAATCGGAAGCGACAAAGACCTGGAAATGATACTTAACACGGGCATGCTCTGCAACAACGCATTGCTAGGAAATGAAAAGGCCAGAAACGAGAATATTGGCGATCCGACAGAGATAGCACTGCTCGTGTCCAATGCAAAGTACGGGCTGAAAGATGTGCGGTCTGAGCACGTGAGGCTGAAGGATATAGAATTTGATTCCAAAAGAAAGATGATGAGCGTTGTGTACAAGCTCGAACACGCGACGGTGATGTACACCAAAGGCGCTGTCGAGGAGGTTCTCAAAAGGTGCACCAGCATATACAGGGACGGCGCGATAGACGGGCTGAGGGGTTCTGACCGCGATAAAATACTTTCTGTCAACCAGCTGTTTGCGGAAGACGCGCTGCGCGTTCTTGCGTTTGCGATAAAGAAAATAAAGAATGACACGAACATGGAAGAGAAGGATATGATATTCGTGGGACTGCAGGCCATGATGGATCCGCCGCGTCCAGAGGCAAGAAATTCGATGGCGGTGTGTAAAGAAGCCGGGATAAGGACGGTCATGATAACAGGCGACCACAGGGCGACGGCGGTGGCTGTTGCAAAAGAACTTGATATGATTGACGACAAGAGCATTATACTGACGGGCGCAGAGCTGGACGCAATGAGCAACGAGAAATTCGATAAGATTGCCGATGACGTTGTCGTCTATGCAAGGGTCTCGCCCGAGCACAAGGTAAGGATAACAGACGCTCTCAAAAAGAAGAATCACATAGTCGCCATGACAGGAGACGGCGTTAACGATGCGCCTGCACTGAAGAAAGCGGACATAGGCGTGGCCATGGGAATTTCAGGCACGGACGTCGCGAAAGAAGCAAGCGACATGATCCTGACAGACGATAATTTTGCATCGATAGTCTCGGCTGTGGAAGAAGGAAGGGGGATCTACGACAACATAAAGAAGTTCATACTCTATCTCCTGTCCTGCAACATAGCAGAGGTCATCGTGGTATTCGCTGCACTGATGTTCATAAGGGACCCGGCTACCGGCTTATTCGTCCTTCCGCTGCTTCCTCTGCAGCTGCTGTGGATAAATCTTGTGACAGACGGCATACCTGCCCTGGCTTTGGGCATGGAACCATACGAGCCGGATATAATGAAAAGAAAGCCTCGCGGGTCAAAGGAAAAAATACTCGACAGGGCGTCACTGGTCTTTGCCGTTATTGTCGGCGTCGTGCTTTCTGCCGCAGCGCTTTATCTGTTCTATATGGAGCTGCCCGATGTAAACAGGGCGCGCACCATGGCTTTCACGTCTGTTGTCGTTTTTGAGATGGTTGTTGCACTCAGTTTTCGCTCGTCCAAATATGTTCTTGGAAGAGCCGTCGTGAAAAACAACAGGCTTATAGTCGCCATTCTTATTACGCTAGCGCTGCAGTTCGCTGTCGTTCACGTAGGATACCTGAACGCCGTCTTTGGAACGGTGCCGCTCGCATTTATGGACTGGGTACGGCTGTTCATGACGGCGGTAGCAATATTCATACTGGTCGAGCTTACAAAAATGTGGGATTTGCACCATAGAATATCTGGCATGATTATAAAGTGAAGAAGGAAATGAAATCCCTTTAATTGAGGTATTGTTATGGCCTACGAAATCGTGATGCTTTTTATCGGGCTTGTGCTGCTTGTGAAGTTCAGCAACTTCACGATAAAGAACGCTGTCAGATTTTCGTATCTGACAGGCATAAGCAAGCTCACCGTCGGGTTTGTCATCATAGCTGTATCGACGTCCATACCGGAGTTTGTCATTGCAATTTTGTCGTCGTTGAGGGGCGAGGGCATACTAAGCATGGGCAACGTGGTCGGCGCAAACGTATCAAACGTAGCGCTGATATTCGGCGTAATGGCTTTGTCAGGATTTTCGGTGAGGCGAAAAAATATCGTCGATGCACAGAAAATTATTATTGTCACAACTGTGATAGCGTTGTTCATTCTCATCCTTGGAAAAATAGACTATGCGTTTGGCATCTTTGCACTCATACTGTTTTACCTGTTTTCCAAGATGATCGTAAAAGAGGGCGTGAGGGCAAAGGAAAAGATCCAAGGGCTGAAGACCACAGAGTCCATAAAATCGCTGGCTTACCTTATCGCCTCGATAGCTGGGGTTATAGTCAGCTCGCATATCGTGGTCAGTTCGGCCATCAGCGTGTCGTCCATTCTTGGCATCGCAGAATCGGCGATAGGCGCAACGGTCATCGCCATCGGCACGACAATGCCTGAGCTGAGCGTGAACCTGGCGGCGCTGAAAAGCAAAAATATCGACATCGCCGTCGGCGACAGCGTAGGCTCGATAATGACGAACATCACGCTCGTCGCAGGCGTGGCTGCTTTGATAAACCCTATTACCATAGGAACGGTAACGACAGCAGCGCTGATATTGCTTGTGGCGGTAAATGCGATCTTCTTTGTGCTGATTAGCAGAGGAACATTCAGGATGCGGGAATCATTTATTTTATTGGCGGCGTATGCATTATATCTTGCAGGAATAGGATTCGTGAGCGCATTATGAAAAAAGACCAAAAACTGAAAGAGCACATCGGCAAGAACACGCTTATTTTCCTTGCGATAAACGCAATACTCGGAACAGGGATATTCTTCCTGCCTGCGCTGGGCGCTATAACAGCAGGGCCTGCTTCCATCATTTCATGGATTATCATGTCTGTTATAGCTGTATTTATGGCGCTGTATTTTGCCGAGCTTATTTCCATGTTCCCGAAGTGCGGCGGCGTGTACGAATACACAAAGATGGCATTCGGCGAGTTCCACTCCTTCATCTTCGGCTGGATAGCATGGATCGTCGCCAACATAACGATTGCGATGCTGGTGATAGGGTCAATCCTGTATATCTTTCCCGGGCAGCCGTACATTTTCAATATTATCCTTTCATCGGCATTCATAATGATATTCAGCCTTGTGAGCTATCGCGGCATCAGCGTCTCGTCAAAGATGCTGCTCTTCTTTGGAGTCATGACAGTTCTGACGATAGTAGCGCTCATCATTCCTGGCCTGTCTTTTTTTGATTTCCGCAACCTCGAGCCGTTTTTTGTCGGCGACTATTCGCTGATATTTCTTGCGACATTCCTCATCGCGGAGACGTTCTTCGGATGGGAAACCGTGGCTTATTTGTCGGAAGAGGTCAAGGACGCGAAAAGGGAAGTGCCCCGCGTGCTGGTGCTGTCGACAGTAATAATAGCGGTTCTTAGCATTGCGCTTGTGGCCGTTTCATTGGGGTCTACTGCGTGGGATGTATTCGGACAGCAGCAGGCGCCGCTATCCTTTCTCGCTTCCATCTTTTTTGGCAGCGGCGCAGCAAAGATATTCACGGCTGTCATTTTCATACCGATCATAGGGACGGCCGCTTCTTGGATAGTTTCATCGCCGCGGCTGCTGTACGCAATGTCCCGCGATAACGTACTGGTGCCCAGGTTCGGCCGCTTGCACAAAAAATACCAGACACCGCACAATGCTATACTCTTCCAGACACTGGTAACCATATTCGTGACAATCGTGGCACTGGGCGACTTTTATCTCGTGCTTTCCCTGCTTTTGCCGCTGGCCGTTATCATGTATTCAGGCGTCCTGCTGTCGGTGGTAAAGCTCAGGATAAGCATGCCTGACATAAAAAGGGGATTTAATGCGCCGTTTCCAAGGGCAGGACCAATTATTATAGTCTTGTTTAATTTCTTTCTCCTTTACACGTGGCTCGTGCGCGTTCAGGACGCCGTCTCGGTATTTCTTATGGGAATTATTCTTATCGTCATCGGCGTGCCACTGTACGTCCTGATAAAGCTGCAGACCGACAGGAAATTTGTCGAGAGGTTTTTCAACAAATTCTCGTTCGTGCAGGACAAGACGTTCAGGATATGGTACACGGACAAAGACGTGGAAAGAATAATAAATGAACTGAGGCTCGGCAAAAAATCAGTTGTGCTTGATTTCGGGTGCGGCTCCGGGACAACGACAGCCGCCCTGGCAAAAAGGGCATCTGGTGGAATGGTCATCGCCGTCGATGTAAGCCAGAAGCAATTAGACAGGGCTGTCGAGAGGATAAAAAAGGCGAGCAAAAAGAACGTCGTGCTCATAAAGGAGTACGACCTTAAATTCGACGAGAATTCCTTTGACGCCGTGGCAGCCGTGGGCGTCCTCGAATACCTGAGAAATCCCGGCTACACGATTCAAAGGCTGATAAAATTCCTGAGACCCGGCGGCAGGTTCGCTTTTCTCTCATTTGGAAAATCATTGGGCATACCAGCGCCTGAATACCTGGCAGACGAAAAAAGCATAAGAAAACTGTTCAGGGGGCTTCCCGTCTCAGTAAAAATAAAAAGGCAGAAGAAGAAGCTCGTGGAGTACTGGTTCATCTGGGGCGAGAAGAAGAAATAATCAGTAGAGCGGTAAAGCAGAAGATCGTCTTTTCTGAGCTAATTTTCCAAGTACGGGTAAGTACTGGTATAAGGGAAGATTAATTATTGGGCTTGTCTTTTTTTTGCTTGAAAATATCCTGCAGGCCTTGTTGCACGCGCTGAGCTGCTTGATCCGCAGCTTGCCGACCTGCATCGACTGCACGTCCGACATCCTGACGTGCCCTCTGCGTGCCTTCCTGAAAGTTTCTTTGGTACTGTTGGTTCTGCAATTCCTGGCGCCTTTGCTGCGCGGCTTCAGGCGTGGCATAAATTCTCCCGCGTTCTGTGTTACCGCTTCTCTCTCTTACCACGTTATCATCGTAACTTGTTTGCGGCCGGTAGTTTGGGTTCTCCCGCAGACCTACGATATTTCCATGAGCGTCGCGCTGCAGAGTGTGCATACCAGGATCGCCGCCATAAGAACGTATAAGTTCTTGTTCTCTTTTTACCTCTTGAGTTCTTTCATAATCGCGTGCCACGCTCTGCACCACGCTCAGCGCAAGAAATTCAGGCAGGCTTAATTTCAGAAGCATGCTACGATCAGCTTCGAGGTTTAACCTTTGGCTGAATTGATTTTTTGCAAGCATCATCTCTCTGCATACGTCAAGAACTTCGCTGGAATACGTGCTTTCAATCTCTTTGATGAGCAAATCAGCCTCACTCTTGTTTGGATTTGCCGCAGCTGAAAACATCGCGCCTTTTATGGACGATAAAGAAGTAGCGGCAGGGTTCTTATAAGTGAAATAGCCGCCATTCCATGTGTATAGTTCACCATTTGGCATGTGAAATTCTGCGATTCCATTTCCATCCAAGTCTGTAAGGTTTGTATAGAATGGCGTCTGATATGTTTTATATTTCGCATCTTCGTCTGAAATTATAACAGTGTAAGCAGGATCTGATGGTCTCTTATCCTTTAAATCAGCTTTCAATAAAATTTCAGGCTTATTGTTGCCTGTTAAATCAATAACTTTGAAATCCAAAGGATCGATATTTTTGATACGCGTAATTAATTCTAGTTTATCTACCTGAGATTCTTCGTTATCTATTTTATAGAATTCCAATGCACCATCTTCTGCAGTGACACAAGTCAAAATTTCCTTCTCACCATCTTTATTCATATCGGTGAAAAAGGCGTAGTCTATTTCTCTAGTTGTTTTTGGCCCTAATTCTTTATCAAGGATTGGTTGGAGCTTCTCATTTACATCGTTCAGAAATACGTCTAATGATTTATATGCAGTGGGTCTAAATGCAAAATAGTGGATTTTGAGTGGTATGGTTGGTCCAATTCTGTCTCTTATTGATCCCAACGTATTTTCATGCGAGCTTATTAGGCGTTCGTCATTTGTCACGTCTATAGAAACGATATCGTTTTTAGTGCCAAAGCCAAATCGCTTTGTAGGCGGACCTCTTTGAAAGTCTAATTTATACCCTGCATCACCTGTCATAAGAAGAAAGTCTGTTTTAGACGGGTCTCCATAGCGCGATAATGATGCATTTCTTTCCACTCTACCAACAGCAGGCGTCAGAAGTTGTTCCAAATATTTTTCCATTGATGTTTCGTCTAATGTCAAATCTTTTCTGCCAGTAAGTTTGTATGCTTCTATGGCATTTCTTATTTTATTCATTGTTTTTGGATCAGATACGTAAATAGGCTCTAATTCTACAAATTCTACCGGCTTAGAATTGAGCCTCGGCAAATATGGCTTTTGCTTTTGTACAGTCTTGACACTTGTTTGCGTGGGTCTTGGGTGTTCTTTTTTGTATGTTCGTGTAATGGCCGTTTTATTATCACGCCTAGGGTCTGAATCTTTATTTCCTAGGCAATAACCAATGCCAAGCAAAAGAAGCCCTAAGAAACCGTAAGTGATGGGTTTTTGAAACCTTCTGTAATCGTGCTCCTTGATATAATTTTCAACCATTACGATATAATCTCTAATCTTATTATATTCAAGAACCATTGTAACACCTGCTAATAAAGTATTGTATGTCAAGTTTTTAAACCTTCATTCGCAATTATTGTAAAAGTGGTGATATGCTCTACCAATGGATAAAGGATGTAAAATCTTCAGTAATGCGGTAGATCTGCATAGCCGTCGGATTCTTTTTCTGATACGTTTATTAATCGCGATGTACAAGAGAATAATTATAATAGGTGAGTTTCATGGCTGACATCGACGTGGGCGAGAACGAGTTCAAGATATCCGTGTCAGAGGTAGAGGGCACTATAGACTATGAAAAAGCGATGAAGGATTTCGGCATCGAGAAGATCGACAAGGAGCTAAAGAGGCTGAAGAACCTTTCGCTCATGTACAGGCGCGGCGTCGTTGTCGGGCACAGGGATTTCGGAAAGATCGTTGATTCGATAAACAGCAAAAAGGAATTTGCCGTGCTCACGGGCGTGAACCCGTCGGGAAGCCTTCATCTCGGAAACAAGCTGTTCATTGATCAGGCGCTGTTTTTGCAGCAGGCTGGCGCGCACGTCTACATACCGATATCGAACGACGAGACTTATGTTTTCAGAAAAGCAGAGAGCATAGAGCAGGCAATACAGAACGCGTACGAGAAGGTCATACCCGATCTGATAGCGTGCGGTTTTGACCAGAAAAAAACGCACATATTTATCTCCACACGGACGCCGAAATTGTATGAGCTTGCTGTGAAGCTCTCGGCGAAGACAACTTTTTCAACCATAAAGGCGATATTCGGGTTTACAAACGAGACAAACCCGGGCCAGATATTCTACGCGGTCATGCAGTCGGCGCACATACTCTTCCCGCAGCTCCAGGAGTACGGCGGGCCAAAGCCTGTCGTCGTGCCTATAGGCGTAGACCAAGATCCGTATATGAGGCTTGTGAGAGACATTGCAGAAAAGGTTGGCATGGTTAAGCCCTCTTCGACGTACCACAAGTTCATGCCCGGCCTGCAAGGCGGGAAGATGAGCGGGTCAAAACCAGAAACGTGCATATACCTGACAGAAAATCCAGAAAGCGCACGAAAGAAAATCATGAAGGCGTTCTCCGGAGGCGCGGCCACACTCAAGGAGCACCGCGAGAAGGGGGGCAATCCTGACGTCGACGTCGCGTGCCAGTACCTCTATTTCATGTTCGAGGAAGACGACAAAAAGATAAAGGAGGTATTCGCTGACTACAGGTCAGGAAAGCTGCACACTGGCGATGTCAAATCGATTCTCGCAGACAAGGTTGAAAAA
This sequence comes from uncultured archaeon, assembly GCA_964373255.1. GTDB lineage: Archaea > Aenigmatarchaeota > Aenigmatarchaeia > GW2011-AR5 > GW2011-AR5 > JACPVU01. Next base: position 40,829 of record CAYJTG010000001.1, on the reverse strand, counting down.
TTCCTGAAGGACTTCCAGAAAAAGCGCGAGAAGGCAAGAGACCAGATCGATAAGTTCATGATTAAATAATGTAAGCCTAGTAAACTTCTTTGGGAAAGGAGTTTAATCAAGATTTTAAGGAAACCTAGGTTTCCTTAATGTAGAGGTGGTTCGTTTCAAGAAAGAAATAAAATCAAAAGCCAAAGAGAAGAGAGGAAAAAAATCAGAGCAAATAAAGACAGATGCGTTTTCACCGCGCGTGACCATAACGTCCGCGCTGCCGTACGTGAATGGAGTGAAGCACCTGGGCAATATTATAGGCTCGCTGCTGCCGGCGGACGTATTCCACCGCTTTCTTGACCTGTTCGGCGTTGACAACATCTACATCTGCGGGACAGACGACCACGGAACTGCTGTCGAGCTTGGAGCTGAAGAAGAAAAAATATCACCGCACGAGTATGCAAAGAAGTACCATAAGATACAGGACAGCATCTACAGGCAGTGGAACTTTGATTTCACGTTCTTCGGACAGACGTCGTCAAAAACAAACCACGACATCACGCAGGCTGTCTTTCTGGCTGCGCACAAGAACGGGTACACAATCCACAAGCAGATCATTATACCGTATTGCGAGAACTGCCGGAGATTTTTACCAGACAGATATATTGTTGGAACGTGCCCGAAATGCGGGTACGACACGGCGAAGGGCGACCAATGCGAGAAGTGCGCGTCTGTGCTCGATCCCGAAGAACTGAAGAGCCCGAGGTGCGCCATCTGCAATCTTTCTCATATATCATTCAGGAAGGAGAAGCACATTTTCCTCAACTACGCGATGCTTTCGGACAAGCTGAAGTCGTGGATCGAGGAGACACACTGGCCGCACAACACGAAGGCGCTCGCGCTCGGCTGGATCAAGGAAGGGCTCGAGCCGAGGTGCATAACGCGCAACCTGAAGTGGGGCATAAACGTGCCGCTTGACGGGTACGACGACCTTGTTTTCTACGTGTGGTTTGACGCGCCGATCGGGTACATCTCCATCACAAAGGACGCGGCTGACGCAGGAAAGATAAAGTCGTGGAAGGAGTACTGGACAGACTCAAAGGTCTACCACTTCCTTGGAAAAGACAATATACCGTTCCACACAATATTCTGGCCAGGGACCCTCATAGCCGCAAAGGACACATTTATTGGAAAGGAAAAAATAAACTTTGTCCTGCCACACGAAGTGATTGGGTATGAATACCTGAACTGGGAGGGGCAGAAGTTTTCGACGTCCAAGGGCGTGGGGCTTTTCAGCGACGAGGTTGCCGATCTATTCCCGATAGACTACTGGAGGTTTTATTTGTCGTCCATATTGCCCGACAACAAGGACTCGAACTTCGACTGGAGTGATTTCCAGAGGCGCATCAACAACGAGCTCATAGCTAATTATGGCAACCTTTTCTACCGGGTGACCCATTTCATAAAGAGCAACTTCGACGGAGAGGTCCCCAAGGGCAAGCTCGACAAAGACGGCGAAGAGCTCTACAAAAAACTGGAGGAAGCAGCGGCGAAGATTGAAAAGAATGTCAGGGATGTTCATCTCAGGACAGCGCTGAACAACGTATTTGCGTTCGCGTCCGAGGTGAACAAATACTTTCAGAAGAAGAAGCCGTGGGAAAAGAAAAACGCGTATGATACGGGCAACACCATTTATACGTCTGTAAACCTGCTGCGCTCGATATCCATAATGCTCTATCCGTACATGCCGTCGACGGCGGAAGCAGCGCTGAATGCGCTGGGCGCAGAAAAGAAGGACATAAAATGGAGCGGCATTCTTGAAGAAAAGATAAAGCCCGGGCAGAAAATAGAAGCAAAGATTCTGTTTAAGAAAATTGAGGACAAAGATTTAGAGAAGGCAAAGGGATACGTGTCTAAATACGCAAGATACCCAAACGAAAGGAAAATAAACAGAGCAGGACAGATAAAAGACAGGAAGGAAAAAATAAACGTGGTCGATGGTATGATACCGATAGAAGAATTCGGCAAACTCGAGCTTGTCGCAGGGACGATCGTCAGCGTGAAGGACCATCCGAGTGCTGACAAATTATACGTCCTGGAAGTCGACATGGGAAAAGAAATACGGCAGCTTGTCGCAGGCTTGCGCGAGAAATACAAGAAAGAGGATTTGAAGGGCAAGCAGATTGTTGTTGTCGCTAATCTTGAGCCCAAGGAGCTGCGCGGCGTAAAAAGTCACGGCATGCTTCTCGCCGCCGGTGACGAGGCAGTAATCCTTTCGCCGGAGAAGCGCGTGCCCAACGGCGCGAAGATACGGTAAACAATTAGCATTGGATTATCTCTTTCTTTTTCAGATACAAATTAAACTTAATACATGGTGAATACCATTGTTTTGAAACGGTGGTATTATGGAATTGAATTCCATATTCGTATGATGATGGTTGATGTGAGAGGCATTGAAACAAACTGACGCACGAAGTGCGTCTATCTGTATTGACGATGCCTCTAGCTGACCTATACGTCAAGAGACGTATAGGTCTACGTCGACCATCATACTTTAATGGAATTCAATCGTATTATGGTATTCACCTGTATAACACAATCCACCATATTCAGATTCTTCAAATGATGGATTGTGTTTATATATCACTCTTGCACAAATAAAAACAGAGAATTACGCAGGAATTATAGCTAAACAAGAAAAGAATCAGGTATTATATTTCTTGTTTGCTATATATGAAGCAAGTTATAATATCCAGATTATTTACTTGCTTCATAATACTTTGTGGAATGTCGAGTTAATTAGAGGTCTGAATATGAAGAAAACAACACGTAAGAACAGCAACGTCACCAATATCCTATTTACAAAAGAATCAGCCTTGAAATTCACAGCCCTTGTGATGGTATGGCTCATGGTATCGCTGTCAATACCACAATTTTCCCTTGGCGGGTTGTTGAATTATAATAATGGAATAACTGGTAAAAGCAGCGATGATTCCGGCGGCAGCGATATCCTTTCCGCGCTGCTGATTCTCATTTCATTCGCAAAGTTCGGGACGGGCGCGGCTGAGGCGCATGGAGATAAGAAGCATAAAGCTGTTGATTCGCACTCTGTAAAAGTAGAACATGAAAAATATGTTAATAATTTTGGTGACAGCTGCCCAATATTGACAGGACAATCTATACCAAATCAGGATTATGGCGTGATAGAATTTAATAGTGAAAAAGCATTGGTATGCTGTTCTGGTTGTGTTTCTGATTTTAATAAATTACCTTCCGCAGAAAAGCAAGAAATTTTTAATTCTATAAAAGAACACACTGACGGCGAGTCACTAACAGGCAACGCATCTCTCGGCGGGACTCATATGAATGGTGATGAACATAGCGAAGAAAATCATCAGAAAGCAGCGGCACAAGGTCACTATGATGGAGACGAACACAGAATAGAAAGCCATGTAACACTAGCTGCTGGAACTGGCACAACATATAACTTGTACGCCGACACAAGAACTTCGCCTTGGCACGTTAAATGTTTGACAGATTATCAGTCACCTTACAATGCTCGACTACAAAGTTATCCATCTCTTGATCAGTGCAGAAGTGCATGCAGCAGTTATCAGTTATCTGGCAACTATGTTTGTGATGAAACACCCAGTACCATACCACCAGCAACAAACAATCCCAAAGGTTCGAACAATCCATCTGCGCCAACAAGTAATTGCGGAAGCATAACATGGGATGGAACTTGCGAGGGCACGTCATTGAAGTGGTGTGAAAATAATGAAATTAGACAATTAGACTGCAGACAAGTGCTGGGTTCTGACTGGTCTTGCGGTTACATCGACAGCTATAATGGAAATGGGTGCATTCAGAGTACAGTATCAATCACCACCAGCGACCCAAGCAGCTATTCAACATGCACATCTTGTATAACAGCAGGATTTGTGTGGTGCCCTCCTTCCAGCGGATTGAGCAGCGGCTGTATTCATTTTTATGACTCATGCTGGACAAATCCAAAAATTACGACTTCTGATTGCGACCGCGATGAAACTTCCACAGCCCTGCCGCCATTATCAGGAACATCGTCAGACGTTATCAGCATAACAAACCCTTCTGACGGCGCCGTGGTCTCGGGGCGCATCGATGTAACAACAAGTGTCAGTTCCAGTGTGAAGATGGTGGAATTCTGGGTGGATGGCAACCTGAAAAGCACAGACACGTCGCCTCCTTATTCGTGGTCAGGAACGCTGCCGCGCGGCAACCATAACATTGTCGCAGTGGCGTCTGATTCATCGCGCACTATACTTGGAGGTGCCAGCGTATCAGTTTCAATGATCGACACGCTGACGTGCGACGACTGCCGTACAGCCGGCGGGGCGTGGTGCATCAGCAGGAATAATTACGCAACGCCAAGAGGCTACTGCGCGAAATCCGGGTCGTGCAATTCAGGCGAGACAGAATACGCAGTTGATTGTCCTAGCGAGTTCATCTGCGAGGAGGCGTGCGGCACATATTTCTACAGCCGGTTCTATCAGTACGGCCAGACGAGCATAACGGGCGTGCCTGTTGGCGCGTGCTATTCAAATACGTTTAACATCGCGCAGATCTCAGCGCGGTTCGCTACTGTCGGAGGCAATGTCAACGAGATATGGGCTACACCGCCTCGTCCTATTGGCTCTGGTTTATGCGGCGGCTCTGACGAAGCGTGCTGGTGTGGCCAGCTGAAGGTCGCGTCTTCTGCAGGAGGAGGCTCGGCAACGATACCAGGCACGACCCGCACGCAGCACTGGCCGCCTTCTGATGAGTATTATATTAAAGAGGGCGACGCGCCAAGAAAGCTGAACGATGTAGACTGCACGCAGAGAAGCGACGCGAGCATACGCAGCGTGAAAATAAACGGGCAGTCGACCGGTGGCGCAACGAAGATTATCGCAGCCGGCCAGCCCGTGACGGTAGAAGGAGAGATCGGCTATTTTTCTGACGTATGCAATGGCTACGTCTATACGTGCGAGAAGTTCACGGTTCCTGATATGCGGTGCGACCAGGGCAAAGAAGGATTTCTCGGTCTCACGCAGTACAGAAGGCACAAGGCGTGCCCTTCGAACCTGCCCGTGAAATTAGGCGGCGAGGGCGAGGAGAGCGATTTCTGCCTCGGGTGCCTGGTTGATATTTTCGCATTTGTCGGCGCGGTTGTTATTGGTATTGTAACTGGCAACCCGCAACTGGCTATAGCAATCGGCCAGACAGTCATGCAACTCACGCCTGTGCTTGACGGGTGTCCGATGAATCTCGCGGGCGTGGCATGCGCCGGATTTTCATGGACAAGAGTGGGGACAGGAGGCAAGATACCAGGACAAAATGTTCCAATACAGACCGGACCGTCTACAATACCACGACGATTCTTTGGAGCTCCTTATGTTGAAGAAGATAAAGTCTTGAGCACTTCGCCATTCGCAACGGTCGGCGTTGCTTATGCGCAAGATTTCAGAAATCCTTGTGGCAACGGTGTGTGTGAACAAGGCGAAAACTCTTTCAACTGTCTTGTGGATTGTCCGAATACACCCATTGAAACTTCTCCAACAACGCAACAGACCGAAAGAACAGATACAACAGGCCTGGAAAATCCAGCCGATGAAGAATCCAAATCGAATCTTAATCTTGGCGCTGGCGTAGTGGGCGGGCTTGGCAGCCTTGGTTGTGGTATGCCGTCGTTCTCGTGCAACAGGCTGGGTGGCGATGAGTGCTGGTCTGTGTGCGGCAAGGAGTATCAAACAACTGCGGCTGGCTCTCCGAGGTGCAGCCAGGGCGGCGCTGTCAAGTCTTACACAGAGTCACGGTATTCGTGCCCGAACAAGCCGTGCGGCTCGCTTGCAAACTATGCTGTGGCGATTACGGTCATGCGCGGCGACGACACAATAATGGAAGACACGACGACTACCGATGAAAACGGAAAATTCTCCTACACGTTCACGGCGCCCTCTCTGGACGATGCTGTGACCGTCATGGTGAAAGTTAAGTTGTGATGGAAATGAAATTACAAAGGGAAAAAGTCAATTATATTCATAGCGAAAAGAATACAACTACCTATCTCTCTCTATTGCTTATATTTATCCTAGCAATCTCAACATTTTCTGTTTTATCTTACGCAGCTGAAAAGAATGTCACGTTCACGATAAAGATATTCACGCCAAAGGAGATAGGCATAGTGGTACAGCCGGCTGTGAAGACTGTTCTGCCGGGCACGCGCGTTTCGTACACGGCAAAGCTCGAGAACCAGAATCCTGTTTCTGTAAAACTGGTCACAGATGTGTCTGCACCTTCTGACTGGATAGTGGAGGTGCCAAACCAGACAACTATTTCGGCGCGGAGCACAAGGTCGATCACGTTAAAAATCACATCACTCAATGATACAAGTGTTGGGTCATACAGCATCGGGCTGCGCGTTGTTTCAGAAGATGGATCGATCTCTGGCTCAGCCGTTGTGGCGTATAATGTTGATTACCACGCGACTGCTGATGCATCCATAACGCCGGCCAGCCAGACAGGCATCCCAGGGCAGACGCTCACGTACAATGTTCATGTCATCAACAAGGACCAGACTGGATTTGAACCGAGCACATTCTCTGTTAAAACTATATTGCCCAAGGGCTGGACAGGACAACTGAAAAGGGAATCGTCGTCAGGAAACTCTCTTTCATTCAAGCTGCAGCCAGGCGAGGAAGCGGACGTTGAATATGAGGTACGGTCCAATGATACTGCGCATACATCAAACATAGGCGTCAACGTCACGTCGAACAAGCTCTCAACCGAAGCTTACGCTGCGTACGATGTAACGCTCTGCGGCGACGGGGTATGCAATATGTATGAATCAGGCACGTGCGCCCTGGACTGCGGGCCTGAGACAAAAATATACTGCCCGTCAGGGCGATGCGAGACGCAGGCAGACGATGGCGTTAAGTTTTCGGCGGCTGCGTACTTCAACCTTGTGAAGTTCATAGTCTGCAAGCGTGGGGCAACTCTTGACCAGTGCAAGTCCGCTTTCTCCAGCGGGTGCGGGCTGAACAAGAACTGCCTGTGCGGAAAAGAAGGATTGTCCGCATCATCGGCTGCTTCGTGCAATGTGCCGTGCGTGGATACAGACGGAGCCTATTATATGTACGGCGAATCCTCTGAGACGTCGGCAAGGAGCAATTATAATTATTCGTTCGAGTGCCCGTATGTCAACCTGAATGGAATAAAGGAGCTCAAGAACAACTTTTCCTCGTCGCTCACGAGCTTCAAGCGGGCGAAGTCTGCGCTGACCGAGGCGATAACGCTCAACCCACTGGAAAGATTTGAGATGCAGCCGTGCCTGGACGCGCACAGCATCATCGTAAACGATCTCACAAAATATGTAAGCTTTTTGAATGGCGTTATCAAATATCCTGCTGTCTCGAACACAACGCAGGCGAGAACAAGGGCGAGCTTTATAGCGAGGAACATTGAAAACAACCTGACAGAATTCTGTTCAACGGGCGTGACAGGACTGCTGAAAATAACCAGCATAAACCCGCCGTCTTCTGCAGAGATCAGAAGCACTGCCACAGGATCGGTTGCAGTAAATAATCCCGGGTCTGTCGGGTACTACGGATTCACGCAGTGCGAGTTCTCAGGCGGATCAAAAAGGATAGTGGTAAACAGCACGTGCATAAGATTTGCGCCCGGCTCAACGGTCGTGATCAATCCTTCAGTGTTCGTAAATGCAACGGGCTCGTGGTCCCTGGAGTGCAGCGCGTTTGGATCCCTGTCTTCTGATTGCAGCGCGCCAAGCAAGCACGGCTCTTCTTCGAAAACAACGTTTGATGTATTCACGAATGATATTTATGTAAAAGACGTATCCGGCGCGTGCAGCCCGGCAGGAATAAACTGCACAGTGAGGTTAAGCAGGAATGAAGACTGCTCGCAGTGCTCCATAAATAACCAGCTGTGCACGAAAAGCGGACAAATAGACGACAAGGCATTCTTTAGTTGTCCGTACACACCAGGCAACTTCACGCTCACAGGAAAGGCATTCACGTCTTCAGAGTGCACGCCCGTCACACCGGACTCAAAGTCTATAACAACACGGTGCGCTATCTGCGGCGACAATATTGTTGACCCAGGCCGGGGCGAGCAGTGCGAGATGCCCAATACGGACAATAATCATTTTGTCTTTCAACAAAGCGGATTGCTGTGCGACGGGAAAAAATCAGCAATCCGCGACGAGTTCGGCTACTGCAACGCGCAGTGCAAGGCCGTGATGGACAACGTGACATTTGCGTGCGAGCCGGGTCTGTGCGGGGCTGAGTGCAAGACAGGCGAAGTGCGCGTAGCCACGATCGAAAAGCCGACAGGCGCGTGCCAGTGCGTTCAGACGTGCAGCGCAAACTCGTGCGTCTTTGACCCGTGCGACTGCACGCCGTGAAATAAGCTTTTTAGAAAAAAGCTTAAGCAAAAATTTCAGGAAGGGATTAAGTCTAGACACACAGAAAGCAAAGCTTTCTGGTGCACCAAAGAACCTTTGGTTCTTTGCGTGTTATAAGGGAAACCTTAGGTTTCCCTTAATGTAGAAAGGGATTGGTATGGAATTAGCGTTAAAGCAGATTACTTTGCTGGTATTGTTCATCGGTGTACTTATCACTGTAAGCATGTTTGTCATGACGCAGTCGTCAATAGAGCTTTCAAAAACCGAGGCAAACCGTATATTCAATACAAAGTGCCTCGAGTACAAGGAGAAGTATTCATGCAATCTTGGCGCGGCTGACACAGACCCTGATTTCGGCAAGTTTGTTGATTCGTGCCGCGTGCTGTACGGCAGCGAGCGCGAATCGTTAACGTGCCTGACAAAATTCTGCTCGTACTGCGATGAAAATAGGCTCCGCGTGGCAGACCTGGCGGACGACACGAAGTGCGCGGCTATCTGCGAATACACCACAGGGTCGAGGGCGATAGGACTGAGCACAGGCTTGTTTTGCGGCAAGTTCAGGCAAAAATGCGGCGCGTCAGGCATGACGTGCGACGCGTGCCCGAACATAGTATAACCAGAGTAACTATTTCTTGATTAACCTTCTTTCAAAAAGAAGGTTGAATGGGCTCGACGGGATTATCGCACGATGCAGCATAATATTGCGTTAGCCACATAAGGTGAGTAACACCTTAGAGAGGATATCCTCTCTCGGTTTCGAACCCGCGACACCCTGGTTTCGCCATAGATTTCTCATCTGCAATTTTTGCATCAAATGGCTCTATTTAAGAGCCAGGTGCTTTTGGCGTACAAAATTATGCACGCTACCAGATTGCTCACAATCCCATTTATTCTTGATGGCCTTCAGTTCTTTTGGGGTTTACAAAGACCTTTTCTTTCAAGAAAAGGGATTTGTACTGAGCTACGAGCCCATGTTGAAAATTAGATTATTTGACGCTCATATTTAAAAAAGAGTAACTAGAGCCAAAAAATGTATAAATATCAGGCAATCGATAATATTAATCAATGTCAAACTGGAAACTGGCTTTGATAGTGGTAGCGGTAAGCTTGTTCTTATTTCCAATATTAGCAGAAGCAGGTGCGTGCACGGGAACGCCTACAAAGAGCTGCTCGCAACTTGGCGAAAATGACTGCATAAGCGCTGAATCGTCGTGCGTGCCACAATATTATTTTCTTTCTGGAGTAAAAACATTTTTCTCCTGTAGCGGCAGTGCAACTTGTTCTTGGCAAATAACTTCAGGCGCGTGCACCACTATTGGCTGTACGTGGGGCCTGCATGCATCGCCGCAGAGCGTTGATACGGCTGTTAATTATCAGAGAACTGTGGCGGTCACAGAAGGCACGGCGCCTTATTCAATAACATCCCCGCCGGACGCAACAATAGCAACGGCAAGCATTGCCGCCCAGAGCGGTACTGTAACTATAGATGGCTTGAAGCTGGGAACAACATCCCTTGTTGTCGGAGACAGCTCGACCCCGCAGCTGACAGTCAGAGTCGCAATAAATGTGAAAAGCTCAGTGGACGTCAAATTCGTCACAGATGTATACCACTCAACCAGTACCTGCGATACAGGTGCAGGTTATACACAGTCTCATGTCGACAATCATCATAACGAAGAAAATTCATTTGCCGATCCACGATACACATGCACAAAGAAAGGATTGTTTACAACCCAAACCAAGTTTCTCTATGATGCAAAGCTTAAAAAAAACTCAGTATGTGACGATGGCTATGTTGCCGATACACCAACGAAACACACTGAAACACTTGATACTTATGATGTCAGTTCGGCAGACACAGATAACATATTCGTATGCCGACGCTATGTAACAAGAGATACGAATGGCATTTACAAGGATGATTTAGGTAATCAGTTATCAGTCACAAAGCTCATTGAAGACGTAAAATTAAAAATTGGAGATAGCCGTCCTTATTTTTTTTGTGATATAGGTTATGAACAGAGCGGCGGAGCAGGCGGAGAGGTGCGGCATGATGGCGCTATTGCCATAGACCCCTACAGGATATGCATAAAGTATACTTCAATACCGGTAAAGGTCTGCAGACTGACAGATGTAAAAATCGACGACAAATACTGTACAGGCACTGGCAGGATGTGCGTACCTGGGAACAACGTAGAGGTCTTCGCAAGCTATGCAGGATGCGATGGCAAACTTAACCTCACTGTTGCCGGTTCTGACGACTCAGGCACATGCAAAATAAATACTGATAGAAAAGAAGACGAAGAAGCTATATACGGAATAAATGTCACATTTACACAGACGGACAAGAAAAAAAACTGGACAATCCCCACGGATACAGCTTTCCCAGGCGGCTGCCTTGGCAAAACAGTAAAATTCAGCAAGGCGTACCTCAGCACGGAGACATCGGGAAAGGTCAGCGATGATTTTTCCCCGAATAGTGCTTACAACCAAATTTCATTTCCTCTGGATGTCGGCCCGCCTGTTGTTTCCGTCTCAACGCTTCCCGAGAGGCCGACAATAAGTAATAGGGGTGCTGGCAAACTGTATTTTATACTTGAATCGGCATCAGAAGACATCGCGAACATGACGGTGTGCATACGCACAAGCGCCAGACAAGGCGCCAAACAGGGCGTGTGCAGGCAAAACTTCTATGAGCTTGAGCCCGCCTGTGATATTGTTGATCTGGACAACCCCGATCCGAACCCGTGCTTCCGCACAAATACAGCACAAATTCCTGATATCGATACGAACTATGAATATTATGCAGTCGCTTTTGACACAGCAGGAAACAAAGGCGAAAGCGGAAGAAAGAACTTGTCGATACGATCTATCACAAAGCTCATCACGAAGATCGAGGATATAAGCGGTGATATGAAAGAACCTTACTATCTTGAAGACGATCCGCTTGCAACAATTACTGTGTCTACATCAAATAACTTAGGCACCAAAAAACTTGTGTGCAGGTGGAGCCAGGAAAATGAGAGCTATATAAAAATGAGCACCTCACAAACATGCCCTACTACTTCGGATGCTAAAAAAGTACAATGCTTCGCAAACAACCCCAACTGCGAAGACATAGACGGCAATCGCCAGAAGTGCCACGTTTATATAGCGTGTGCGCGCAGTGACGGTATATATGACCAGACCGAAAATGAGACTATCAACGCAACGTGGACAACTGGCTTTGATATCGATAAGCCAGAAATAACAATAAACTACCCGCCTGAGATAGTTGCTGTGCCGATTTCTGATTCGCTGCCAACGCTGAAGCTCGATATCACAACCAATGAAGACGCCATATGCAAGTACAGTGTAACACCCGCGTCTTATAATGATATTCCTGATGCCCAAAAGCTGGGTAATGTGCCACCCAGACAGAATAGGCAGCATTACAAAGAAACAGGCGTACCTCTTAATTCAGGCGACAATACTGTTTACATAAGCTGCAGGGATGAAGCGACACCGCCGAATACGAATGAAATGCCTTACACGTTCTACGTTCTCAGGCCTACGGCACTTGAGATAAATGCAACTCCAAGCAGCATGATGGCGAATGGCAGGATAAATTCAACGATAAATATCACGGTAAAGAAAGCTGGCGGGGAGGATTATGACAATTTCAACCACACGATTAGAGTTGATATAAAATACAAGCCTGAAAACACAACAGCAAGGGTCTACACGAAAAGAGAAGACGGTAATTATATATGCCGCACAAACATGAGCGCGTCGTGCTATTTCAACGTGAGCATTCTTAATAGAGATCTGAATGGAAATGTCACAGTCCAAGCGTGCTATTCTACTTTGTGCAATGAAACGAATATCACATTTACAAGATACGTTACGCAGCGCGTCATGCTGGACGCGAAGCCGAAACGGGTGCCCGTGGGCCAGGAGATTATTCTTAGTGCAGCTGTCATAGGCGTAGACGGGAATGTGAACAAAACACAGCCCTTCAGAATAAATTTTGAAGAGCTGCACGAAAATATGACACTTTCATCCGCCTTTTGCCACACCGGCACTAGAGGATATTGTGATATTAAAGCAACCTCCATTGGGATGGCAGAAGACGCAGAGATAAACGCAAGCGTAGACGGCAATTCAGACATCAAGCTTGATTATGTTCGTGTGACGTTCTTTGGTGCGAAGTGCGGCAACAATGTCTGCGAATACCCGGTGGAGTGCAGGACAGAAGGAAAATGCGCGAGCGCGTGCCCTGGTGACTGCGAGAATGATTATAACATGCAGACAAGCGCGACACGGGCAACAGCATTCTCAGGCTTAACGTTCACTACAAGTGTTGGGCCAGACATGGATCATTTTCTGCGGGATGATTCATACATTATATGCGATGCAGCTTCGCCGGTGGCAGAGTGCATAGGTACAGAACAATCACAACTCTGTAAGAAGACCCTGACATTCTCTGACAGCAGCCCTTACAGGTGCGATCGTGTTTGCAGCCGCGGCGAATCAGGGTTTTATTATGCTTACATAAGTGGCAGCCACGGCATATTCTCTGACGTATCAGCTGTCACGTCAAACGTTGCCGAATACTCATGCCCGAAGATTGACGGGATAGATAAGTTTGACGAGTACTTGGAATACTTCGCCAAAATCAACGACGTTGTGGGCAAGGATATAGACATTTTACATAGTACTCTGAAAGGAACTGACATTACAGACGACGCTAGGGCAACGTACAGCCTGCTTCTCCTGAATATTTATGAGGTCCAGCAGCTTGCTTCGAGCCACCTGAACTATCTGGGCGATATAAACAAAACCCCGACACAACAGCTTGTGAGTGACGCCAATATAAAAAGCAAGATACTGACTGAAAGGATCTACCGGTTGTACAAGCTGCAGGAGCTTGTTAATAGGTTGACCATAGCAAGCGTTGAATACCCGTCAGAGGTTGTCAACAAGCAGACAGCATACATCAATGTGTCAGTAAGCAACAGCGGGAACGACGACAGGTATGGCATTGTGGAGTGCAAGTTTGTATCACTTGTAGGTGATCCAAACACCAAAGAATATGTACGAACATCGTCGTGCCTGAAGGTTCCTGCACCAATGAGAGATCCAAAAAATATCAAGGCAAGTACATCCATAGTAAAGTTCCAGACAAACGTGCTTGTGGACGAACTCAATGAATGGAACATAGAATACTGTGCAGTGAACGCATCCCGTAATAATGATTGCTCGTCAAGCATAGAGCACGACAGGGAGGGTCCTTTCGAATTCACGTCAGTGCCGAAGCCGTCGCAGCTCACGGTGACCGTGCAGCCCGAGAGCCCGACGCCTGTGGACAACCCGAATGGCATAAGGTTCACGGCCACATCTGCTGATGCTAATACAGTCAAGATAATAATATACGCACAGCCTACTGGTAGTGCTGCTAATAAAATCTTCGAGTGTGCAAGCAGGTTCTGCATAGGATCCAAAACCACGAAATTCAATGAGGACGTACCGATAGAATACTACGCAAAAGCCTTTGGCTCGAATAATGAAGTATTGGATGAGAGCGCGCGCAAGACGTTCACCATAAAGTCAGAGAGAACGCTCATTTCAAGAATAATTGGCATCAACGAGGACCAGAGTTATCCTTACTACACAGCGACCCCCGATGCGTTCATAGACGTGTCTGCGAAGATTTCTGGACAGGCCGGACAGGCACCATACGAAAAAAACATCGACTGCCGATGGAATAATGAGGACAAGAAATACGAAGAAATGCCTGATGATTTGACGCACGCGTGCTCAACGTCCCTCGATTCCACAAAATCAACGTGCTATATACCTTCTACAGAGGCCAGTTGTATATTGGACGGCGAGAGGAAGAGGTGCACTGCTTATATTTCCTGTGCCGATTCAGGAAAAATATTCAAACAGACAGCTGGCAATAATCTTGATGTTGTGTGGACAATCGGCGAAGACCTTGACCCGCCAGGTGTGACAATAACCGACCCTGCGGACGGAAGCGACCAGACTACAACGAGCATTGTGCTCAAAGCAACAACGGATGAGCAGTCTGTATGCAGGTGGACAAACGAAGCTAACTTCGCCGGCGGATATAACGATATTCCTGCTGCCAATGTTATGACCAGCGCAGATAGTTTGGTACACACGGCATCAGTCAGAAGCCCGACAATAAAAGCAGGCACGAACACACTTTACGTTTCGTGCCAGGACAAATCGCCTGCGAGAAATAACATGACTTCTGCGGCTTCGACGACGTTCACAACAATGAGGTCGAAGCGCATCGTGCTTGATGTTGACAAGACCAAGCTGACGCCTGGCGAGACCGCTACGCTGACAGCATCGGTCTACGATCAGGACGGCAATATTGTTCAGCCAAGCACATCTATTCCAATAATTCCAATCACATTCAAAAAATCTGATACCAAGAACAAAGCATTGCTGTCAGCTGATTCATGCGCCATCCAGAGCGGCCAAACATCGTGCTCTGTCACGCTTACAGCGACAGCAAGCACCACGGTTGTCATCAATGCAACGTCAGAGCGCATGACCAACGACACAAAGACGATAACGTTTGTTCCGGCTGTTACTATGAGCGTATTCCCGAAAAGCCCTACGCTCATCGACAATAAGATCGGAATAATCTTCAGCGCAAGCGCGCCCGACCCGAATCTTGGTAGCATTACAATTTTTGTCAACGGCGCTGCCATCAAGACGTGCACGACAACACCGTGCGTTGAGGTAAAGGCAAATCTGCCTGTTGACAGGACTATTGAATATTACGCTGTGGCGATAGCTGGTGGAAACAGTGGGGAGAGCAAGCGCGCGACGTTTATACTGAGCACTATCCAGAACCTGACAGCAAAGGTGGTTGAGATAAGGGGCGATAATATTGACACTGAGCCGGTGTTCTACGTAAAAGGAAGCCCGGTTTTTGTAAAGGTTTCCGGATATCTCACAGATGAGACGAGCCCGTTGCAAGATATAAGATGCAGGTGGGATGCTGCTGACTTTGATTACAATGGCGCGAGAAATGCATGCGCAGCCCTCAGCCGCACGCAGGTACTGTGCAGCGACATACCTGCTGTTGTGGGGCAGACGTGCACAGCTTTGGCGGACGGAAGAAGCAAGTGCACTGTCCATATATCATGCTCTGACCAAGGCGAAATCTATAATCAGACAGCTGGCAATAATCTTGACGCCATGTGGATAAACGGCGATGACATTGATGCGCCGAATATCATGAGCATTTATCCTGCAGACGGCACGAGCGCACCTTCGACAGACGTATCGCTAATGGTTATGACTGATGAGCCTGCTATATGCCGATGGTCATTAGAGACAGGCGGCTACGCAACTATGTCTGCTGAAAATGCCATGCTGCAAAGCCCTGACAAGAGAACGCATACAGTGCAGCTGACAGCGCCTACAATCACATCAGAATCAAATACACTCTATGTTTCATGCCAGGATGTTTTAGGCAACAGCATGGCTTCTGCGATGAAGACGACATTTGACATCGTGCTGCCAGGCACGTTTTCATTGTCGGCGCAGCCTGAGGCGTGGTCAAGCCTGCCGGCAGAGCCTGTTCTCTACAAGATTATTGTTACAAATACAGACGCAGAAGGGTATCCGCAAAGCACGATACAGATCTCAGCAAGCTTGATAACGGGCTGGAATATCTGGTTGCTCAAATCGCAGGTTACGTTGAATGCAGGCGCGAGCGAGACGGTCTACCTGAATGTCACCCCGCCGTTCAATGTTGTTCGCGGCGATTACACAATTGATGTTACAGGCACGAGCCCTACAAAGACGAAAACATTGTCGCTGAAGCATTCGATAGGGCAGGCCGGCTATCTGTTTATAAGGTCTATTGAGATGACGCAAAATGTGGCGCTTGGCGATAATGCGACCATAAAGCTCAGGGTAAGCAACATCGGTGATATCGATTACTACGGATACAGCCTGTGCAGTGTGAGGTCGCCGAGCAACCTTGCAAGCCAATATAAGTCAGGGTGTGAATTCTTTAGTCTGAGCAGTGTGCGCGACCTTGTGACAACATTCAAGCCAACCGCAGCAGGCGTGTGGAACGTGAGCAAGTGCGACCTCTACGCGTCGTTCTCGCCGGACTGCAGCACCATACTGCAAGGCTCTATCGATGGCGGCAAAATAATCGTGACTGCGCCGGCTGACAACAATTTCCCGGCAACAGCGATCAAGTGCAACGGCTCTGAATGCCAGACGTCGTACCCTGAGGGCATAGCTGTGACCTTGACGTGCAGTGATGTTGGTACGGGCTGTGACAAGACATTCTTCTGCGTTGACAGTCAGAACTCATGCACGCCGACCAGCATTTACACAGGTTCAATCGGCGTCTCGAACAAGGGCGCGAACTATGTGCGGTACTATTCGCAGGACGGATACGGCAACAAGGAAAATCTGAAGTCTGCGCCGATTTATATATTCAAATATGCGTGTGGTGACAACGTGTGCGAGCCGTACGAGAGCTGCGGCCAGGATTGCGTCTCATCGTTCAGCGGTATGACACACACCCAGACAGATCGGGGAGTGCGCTTTGGCGCGAAACTAAGCCCTGACCTTGCATCGGCAAAGATCATCGCGTGCAGCTCTAATTCGACTTATACGGAGTGCAAATCTGCTGCTGAGTCCAACAACTGCGGCCTTGACAAGAAGTGCCTGTGCACGTGGTTCTCCTTCGAGCCAGGATGCGAGATGAGGTGCGGCGACGAGACAAGAAATTACTATGATATTGCTTACCAGCCATTTGGCCAGACAAAGATAATCATGAGCGCTAACAATGATTTCGTATGTCCGTCGCTCAACATAAACACGCTCATGAACTACCTCAAGTCGTTCGAGCTCTACCACACCCAGATAACAGGCGAGATGAGAAACCTCACGGGCCGTGATGCTTACAGGCAGGTTCTCGAGGAAGTAGACCTGCTGGCTGTAAATCAGATAAGCTACCTGAAAACGATTCTTCTCGACCTTACGGTTACAAACTCTGCAGAGGCGATCAGAAAGTCGCAGGAAGTTGAAAGCGAAATAAGCCGGCTCTTGTCACTGCCGCCGAATCAGCGCAGGATAGGCGTGACCGACGTTCTTGTCGACAGTACCGTAAGGCTGTACAAAAACGTAGGAGTAAAAATATCCAACCAGGGAGAGTTCTGGAGATACGGCGTCGCGTCGTGCAGGTTGCAGAAGCCTGATGGATCATTGGCAGAAGCAAAAACGAATTGCACGCAGCTCCCGCCTGGCACAAGCATAAATGTCCCTACAAACCTAAACCTCAGCATTCTGGGCAACTGGTCTGTGCAGTCCTGTGATCTGAGAATAGATACGTCAGGTTCGTGCTCGTCGTCAATACCTTACAGCGTCTACAATACTTCAAAGTCATTTATAGTAAGGTCGCCTCTCAACCTTTCGATAAACGCGTCATTGAGCTACAACAATGTAACGTATCAGGGCAGCGCTGATGTTTCTGCTGCTGTGAGAAATCCTGAGGATATGCAGCGCTACGCCTTTGTTGCGTGCTCGTTTGCCAATCAGGACGGCAACAGGACAAGGGCGAACTCTACGTGCACGCAGATAGGCAGCCTTGCTAATGCTGTGCTCAGGCCAAGCGTTGTGGCGAACGCCGTCGGCACGTGGACAGTTGAATCGTGCTCTGTGTATGAGTCAGGCAGCAGTGCGTGCGCGCCAGCGCAGGTGCATGACACTGACACGAACATAGGCACGTTTTCGGCTATTGTCCCTCAGACGATTTTCCTCACAAGCGCTGATATAGCCACGCAAACGCCGAAAGAGGGCGAGCCTGTAAACATAAACGTGATTGTAAGGAACAGGGGCACAAATACGTCAAAAGCCTTTGTCGAGTGCTCGCTCACAGACCCTGACGATAACACGGTCAGCGCAAAGTCTACTGTCCGTGAAATCGCATCACAGCAAAATCTCACATTCACGCCGTCCATAATACTTGACAAGGACGGCACATGGACTCTTGCGTCTTGCGCAGTATACAGGATAATAAACCCGACTGTAAAAGAGCAGGACATAACACTAAACAAGGAATTCACTGTCTATAATGTCGAGTGCCAGCAGAATGTCCAGTGCGGCGGGACGGTTACATCATGCGGGTGCTCGAACAACGTCTGCCTGCAGTGCGCGTACGGCTACACGTGCGCGAATTACCAGTGCGTGTCGCTGCAGGAAGAATGCCCTGGCACGACATCGAGCTGCTACAGCAGCGGTGGCACTTGTGTTGCGTGTCAAGACGGCGATATATGCCAGGCAAACTCGTGCGTGCCTGTAAGCGGACAGCCTGTACCGAGCTTCCCTATGTTTGCAATATTGGTCGTCATGCTTGTGATTCTTATACCAGTGGTAATATTTGTTATTCATAAGAAGCTCGTGCACGGTGAGAAAGAAACCCCCTGGTACAAGGAGCGGTCGTAAATAAAAGCACAGTAAAATAAACGAACAGTATGGTGAATTTTTATGAAAGGACTGACAATGGCTGTGAACATCGTGATAATCATAGTCATAGCAATACTTGTGCTGCTCTCGGTCTCGGCGTTCTTCCTGACGAGCACAACATCAGGAATGACGCAGACGCAGGCGACTAAAATATTCGGCGAAGCCTGCGCGCAGCTTAGGTGCGGTACTAGCCAGGGCATATGCATGGAGAACTACGAGCAGTTCCAGACCAAGGATTTCTACAACAAATTCTATGAAGCGTGCAGCATCCTGCATGGTGAGGGCAGGGACAATTCATTCCTCTGCTTTTCAGCGTGCGGGAACTGCATAACGCTGACCGCCGAGCAGATACAGTACATCGCATCACGTATCACTGCATGCGAGCCGACCGATCAACCCTGCCGGTGCAGCGGGATACCGTAGAGCTAAACAGTAAACTTTAAGTATATGATTACTTATATAAGTATTATGTTACTTAATAAAAACTATCTGGTTTTTCTGGAAGAGTTCTTGGGCGATTACAAAGGATCATTTACAGGCAGCTATATCGCAAGGAAAAAGTTTTTGAACCAGAAATCTGTATCAAATGCGCTTAACAAGCTAGAGGACGAAGGGTTTTTGAAAAGCAGGACAGCAGGAAAGAATAAAGAGTTTTTTTTGAATCTGGATAATTTAGAGTATGTAAAAAATCTTATAATGGCTGCCGAACATTTGCGCACAGCTAATTTTCTCAAAAAACACCCGCTCATCAAAGAGGCGCTCGCGAAATCAATACACGCCTTTGAAGGCATTGTTGTAATTTTCGGAAGCTATGCCAAAGGCGCGCAAAAAAAGGATTCAGACTTGGACGTTTTTGTTGCTGGCACATATAATAGAAGCGATGTATCGAAAATATCAAAATTATACAATTTGCAGATAAGCGTAAAGAACTACCCGGCAAATGCATTTCGCCGTGCGCTAAAAAACAAGGATATCCTGATTAATGAAGTGCTGAAAAACCACATCGTCATTGAGGGTGTTGAAGAATTTGTAAATGCGATTTTGAGGGATTATTATGGACAAGATTAAATGGTGCAAATCTAAAAAAGGCGGCATCGAGATGATTGAACCAAACAAAAATCTGGCGAACGGATATATCCTGAAGGCTGAGGAATCTCTTAAAATGATGCAAAAAGCAAAAGGCAACAGGGATTGGAGCGTTTCAACGTCTTACTATGCAATGTATTTCTCTTTGTATTCGATTCTCATGAAAATTGGTGTCAAATGTGAGATTCACGCGTGCACCATAGAATTTATGAAAAGGTTTCTGTCGTATTATTTCATCCCAACCGAATGCAAATTCATGAATGATTCGCTTCAGGCTAGGATAGATACCCAATACTATGTAGATAGGAAAGTCGATGACAGGTTTATACAGGAAATGCTTGTTGCGGCACCAATGTTTCTTGCAAAATGTAAGGACATTATTGCACGGTTGAAGGAATCAGAAATCACTGCAATAAGAAAGCAGATTAGTCAAATATGAATGTCAAAGAATATACCGTATTTTCCTGCTATTTAATAATGCGTAATTTCTGCGTAATTTGTGATTGAATTCCATTAAAGTATGATGGTCGACGTGAGAGGCATTGAAACAAACTGACGCACGAAGTGCGTCTAACGGTTCAGACAATGCCTCTAGCTGACATATACGTCAACAGACGTATATGTCTACGTCGACCATCATCATACGAATATGGAATTCAATCTAATTTGTTTCGTGCAATAATTTTATAAGCTGAGACGCCAAAGATAATTCATGGACCAGCAGCTTCTGGAAAGGCTTATGGGTATCGGGTTCGTATTCACAGGGCTGGCTCTCCTGATGTTCGCGCTTCTTCTGATGGGATGGAAGGTCCTTCCGCCCATAGCAACAATAGCAATTGTCATAATCGCGGCTGTAATTGGAATGATCACAGGCGCGGCGATGCTGATGGACAGCAGGGAAGAATGAAATCCTTTCAAAGTCTGCAGTTTCATTGAGGAATAGAATCTTCACTTCGTATGTCTGCCCTGGTGTGTTGTCTTGACCTTCTGGTGTTTGATCTTCAGCTTCTTTCTGTGGGTGCGGTTGATGGGCTTCCACTTCCAGTTCTCGTTCTTCAGCTTTGCCCGCGGATAGCCACACGCAGAGCACTGGCTGTGGCGGATGTGGTAAGAGTGGCGGCCGCAGCGACGGCAACGTATGTGCGTTATCTTATTGTGCTTTCCGAATGACGGCGTCCCTTTTGACATAAAAATCACTCTACATTAAGGAGAACCTAGGTTCTCCTTAGAATTTTCAAAGTCTATAGTTAATTCTATACTTAATACTTTCCTACAAATATACTCTTAATCTCTTTCTGCAAGAGCGGTATAGAAGATATTTATTCGTTGCCTTTTTCTGGAGAGACGTAAAGAATGTTGTCGCCGCGGATCAAGATTGTTCCCAGCTTTGTTTTCTGGTCTTCCGAGATGTGCTCTGCATTCTCGAGCCACATGTTCAGGTGCAGGTCCATCGCCTGTAGGATGCCTGATATCTCCGGACCCCTCTTGAGCTTTATGAGAACCCTTTTTCCCTTGGCGTTGTTCAAAACGTCTATTGGTCTTTCCATATATTGCCTCCTAAAATTAAAAGAAAAGTATAATGCAGTTACTTTACTCCTATGTATTTAAATCTTTACAGTAAACGTTAATATCCAATATAATATTTGAAGATAAGGTCTTGAAGATAGTACGGTAAGAAGGACAGACTGAAGTTGCTTCGCAACTTCTATGTATTCAGGGTGTCTTGCGTTATGACTCAATGGCAAATTAAGTCGGGGAGAAAGATTAGCGGCGGCATGCTCCGCAAGCACATGAAAAAGAAGAAGTACCAGCGCGGCCGGGACTTCGTGCCAGCGCACATAGGAGAAACCAAGACAAGAAAAATCCGCACAAAAGGCGGCGGCCAGAAAATTATGATTCTTACTAGAAATATCGCAAACGTCGCCGTCTCAGGAAAATATCAGAAAGCAAAGATAATAAGCGTGTCAGAGAACAAAGCGGACAGGCAATTTGTGAGAAGAAATATCATAACAAAGGGCGCAATCCTCGAGACAGAATTAGGAAGGGCAAGGGTCACAAGCAGGCCGGGCCAAGACGGCGTGGTGAATGCCGTACTTGTTGAGGAAACTAAAAAGAAGGCTTAGTTTCGCTGATTGGTACGACAAGAAACTAAAGAAACTTGATAAAGCAGAAATTGAAAGAGTAGAAAATATAGATTCTTCAGGGAAAAGAAATTTGATGGCAAAAGGCTGTTATTCCTTGTTTATGAAGAGCACTCTGTAGTCTTTCTTGTGACGATAACTGGCAAGAAAGCCCAGCAAAGGGATATAGACTTTATAGTTTTGCACCTTCAAGTCTACAAGGAAGAAATTGACAAAATAGTAAAGGAATTCTAAACTTCCTTTACTTTTCCAGAAACAATGTCTTTTATTCCCTTGGCTATATCCTGAAGTAGTTCAGTGTCCATTTTTTCTATTTTCTTGAGCCTTTTGTACTCGGGTTTTGGTATTGTTACTGTATCCATAACTATATTTGATGTAAGAGAGTTTAAATATACACGGCAAGAAAGTAGATTATAAGGTAATTCAGAATGAAGAAAATATTTTCTATTCTTGTTGCTCTTCTGTTTGTGCTGTCATTCAATGCTTTGGCATTTGCGCACGGGGATATGCCAACGGAAGGCATTTCTATATCACTTACCCCGCTGACGGCATTCCAGGATGACGAGGTTGCCATAGAAGCGGAGATAGAAGAGAATGAGACGCATCTGGAAGGACTTTCTGTTTTCTTTGTGGTAGACAAGCACGACATCGGGCTGAGCGAGCGGATAGAAGCAAAAGCGCGGGAGCCCGGCCACTACGTCATCAAATACGCCTTCAAAAATTCAGGCCCGCACGAGGTTCATGTCGAGTTTTTGCATGGCGGAGAAGAAACAAGAAAAACGTTTGACGTATCTGTTGAAGGCCGCTCCTTTGAGACAGAACAGTATTTCCTCATTGCGGCTATTGTTGTTGGTGCACTCTCTGTTCTTTATGCGATGAGGTCTAAAAAATTTAAGCGTGCAGCAATCTTCGCAATTGTTTTGCTTGCAGTCATAGGGCTTTCTTATTCTGTTTATATCGTGTACACAAGCGGCGCAGCCCAGCGCGGTGTCGTAGTCTGCGTGTCAGAAACAGAGTGCTACTGGTCTGCGCACATCCACGCCGAAGTTGACGTGAATACGTGCGGGGAAGAATTCCGGTTCCCTGTCGAGAAAGGCAGGCTCGACGGGCCGCACACGCATGAGGAAAAAAACCTGATTCATTTTCACGAGCGGTTGCCGATAGACACAGCAACAAAAGATATATTGAATACGCAACCGCTCATGCTTGGCGCATTCTTTGACGCGATGGATGTCAACTTTGATTCGGACAAAATATTAGACAAGAATAATGGCGACTTCTGTAATGACAAACAAAGTACACTGAAGATGTTTGTCAACGGAGTGCCAAGCTCTTCATTCCGCGATTATATCTGGAAGGACGGTGACAAAATAAATCTCGTGTTCGATGAAAGACCCCAGGAAGAAGCGGCAAAGGAAGCACAAAAAGCGTCGTCAGCGCTTGCCCCTGAACTGACGCTGCCTATTATCGTCGGCTTTGCGCTCATCGATTCGATAAACCCATGCGTGATTGGCGTTCTTCTGCTTCTTATAACTATTCTTCTCAAGGCGAAAAAGAAAAGGGCCGTGCTTGTCAACGGGTCTGTCTACACGCTGGGCGTTTACACCACGTACATTATTGGTGGCGTAACACTGCTTTCGCTTTTCAATGCAGTAAGAGAAATACAACTGCTTAGCCAGATGTTTTATGTCATTATCGGCGCGTTTGTTCTTCTTGCGGCATTTCTTGAGATAAAGGATTACTTCTGGTACGGCAGATGGTTCAGCCTTGCCATACCAAAGCGATTCGTGAAGACAGTGGAGAGCAATGCCCGCAACACCCACACGAGCCTGATAAGCGCATTCCTATTCGGCTCGCTTGTAACGCTGATAGAACTTCCGTGCACCGGAGCACCTTATCTGGCAATAATAACAATGATGTCACAGTCGGGTGTCCAGTTTTTCCCAGCATTATTATTGCTTTTGCTCTACAACCTTGTTTTTGTGGTGCCGCTCATAGTAATAATATATCTTGGCTACAAGGGGATCGGCTACAAGAGGATGGAAATGTGGAGACGGGAACAAAAAGGAAGGATGAGGCTTGCGGTTGGCATTATGCTTCTTGGCATAAGCGTCTGGATTATCACTACAGTTCTGGACTGGCTACTAATGCACATGATTGTGGGCAGCATATTAGTGATAGCAATAATGTTTGCTGCAAAAAAAATGGGCGAACACAAGCACGTTCACAGAAGAAAGAAACAATAGTATTGACAAAAACAACGATATTTATGGTTATAGCAAACAAATAGAAATTGCAAAAGGGTGGTTTGCATGGTAGAAAAAGTGAAAAAAAGAAACGGCAGGATTCAGAAATTTGACACGAAAAGGCTACTGAAATCTATACATGTATCTCTGCATAAGACAGGATTGGACAATGTGAAACTAGAAGAAAGAATAGCAGATGGTGTGGTAAAGCATATCGGACACAGAAAAGTAGCTGATACAGAAGATATAAGAAGTGCAGTGTGTTACGTGCTCAAGAAAAATAAACATCATGAAGCATGCGACTTCTACTCGCTTGTATGGCTACACGCTAAGCCTGTCAAAGTAAAATACGTAATGAAAAGGCATGGGAGAAAGGAAAAATTTTCACCTGAGAAGCTCTTCAAGTCCGTGCAGAAGAGCTTCAACGCAGCCGGCGTTAAAGATGGAAAGGCCTTGCAAGATTCTATGCAGGAAATATTAAGAATTCTTGGCAAGCGGTATAAAGGAAAATATGCCACCTCTGACGAGATAAAAGACATCGTTGAATACGCTCTCGTAAAAAGAAACCTCAATAGCGCTGCGAAGAATTACATCATGTACAGGTACATGTGAATATAAGCTTATCTGGTACAGTTCAATTGGTGAGGACGTTGGCAGAGATTACTTACGTTGGCTCGTCAGATTGGGCAGACGGCGACAAGAAAATATTCCTTGAAATACTCCAGAATGCGTGGAAAGATTACGCGCCCCGCGACACGGAGCAGTTCGAGATACGGATAAAAAACAGCCGTGGGGCAATCATTGGCGCTTTCTACAAAGGCAAGGCATCGGCTGTAGTTGAACCACTATTTCTGAACACCGCTGGAGACGCTGAAAATGTTCCTGCAGACTTTTTCTCGCTTACAGGCAACGGCGACTGGAGCACGCACAAGGCGGATTCTGACAGCGTAATTCTCGTGGACCTTACAGTTGATCCGCGCATGCATGGGCTTGGAATCGCAAACAGCATAATAGAGCACGCAAAGGCCCTTTATTGGGATACGCATCACGTCATGACGTACAGCCCTGAGACCGCTGAAAGCCTGCACAAAAGGCACGGCGCTTACCCTGCAAGAAGAATTGAAAATGGCAGGCCAAATTTTACAAACCCAAATGTCGTGGTCATGCAATATGAGACAGCCTACACAATGAAGGCATTACAGAAAAATCACGCAAACTTTATATACAGCGCAAAGGCATAGTTTTATCATGACTAAGGCGTTGCAGATACCTGCAATTCTGTTTGTTATAGCAGCGTCAATTTTATTATTTACATCAATTTCATTCGCGCAGGAAACCCAGACACAACCGCCGACAGACCCGTGCGCAACAGTAATTTGTAGTCCATCGAAGGCAACGTGTCCTGACGGTTTTGTTTCTTCTTGTTCAAACTCTTGTTCTGCCGGTACGTGCTCGCAATGCACGCCTTCATGCGAGGGACACTCCCAGACACAAACAACAACCACAACAACAACCACTACAGTTCCCGAATGTCCTGCATCAAGAACATGTCCTAATGGCGCGACTGTTTCGTGCAGTCTTGTGAATAATGTATGTGCCTGCAAGGAATGCCCTTCAACGACTACTACAACGACTACAACGACAGCAGTCTGCCCTGCGCCTCCGGAAAAACCACCGTGCGCGTCAGACGCCTACCCAAAAGAGCAGCGTGACGCCAACAACTGCATCACCGGTTACCAATGCACGACTTACACGCAACCAACGACTACAACAACAACTACATGCCCTCTTCTATCGATACCAATCTGCGCGTCTGATGAATATCTAAGGTCAAAATATGATGAGAGCAATAAGTGCGTGATTGGCCATGAATGCGTTTCTTCTTCAACGACTACAACGACAACGGTTTGTCCTACCAACTACGCCCCTGTCTGCGGGAAGGACGGAAAAACATATTCGAATGACTGCGAGGCGAGAAAGACAGGCACTGGGATCGCTTATTATGGATCATGCGGAATCAAAACAGACACGTGCGGAAATTATAAATGCGAACAGGGCGAAGATACGACGTGCCCTAACGACTGCGTGCAGGCCAGACAGTGCGCGACAAGCATAACCTGCCTTGATGGATCGACTGTTGCCTGCAGGCAGACCGACTACGGATGTGCGTGTGATCAGTGCCCGATACCAACAACACAGATACCTCAAGGCTGCCATCAGGAAAAAGATGAGGCAGGATTTATACGCGTTATTTGTGAATCACAACAGTGTCCACAACCACCAAGAGAGGTGTTTGACAAGTGCAGAAATTCGGGCGGAAATCCTCTGGTAAAGAAAGATTTCCGCGGGTGTGAGTTTGTCGACTGCACGTTCCAGGATACGGTCCATGTAAATCCGATTGTCGGGTCGCTGAAGTGCCCGTCAGGCGAGGAGGTTGAAAAAGGGCTGCAGGGATGCCCTGGCATAGGACTGCACGGCGTGGTTGTATTTGAGGGTGGATGCAAGGTCGCAAAATGCATCCAGAAAGAGGAACAAAGGTGCCAGTACCTGCCCGAGTCTGCACGATTAGACGTTGAGCGCCACTGCACAGAACAGGGCTTCAAAATTTATCAGAGACTTAACGAAAAAGGATGCATGATATACGACTGTATGCAGCCTGGGCAGACGTGCCAGAAGGATGCGCCGCAGGAGTTGTTCAAAAAGTGCGGGGAACGCGGAGGCGAGGTGGTAATACGCCGCGACTATAACGGGTGCATTGCCTTTGCAGACTGCATAACCAGGGGCGATGAGCGGGACGCGTTTGTCGAAAGACCTGAGAAGGTGCCTGAAACGACAGAGCTCTTAAGCCTGGCGTTCAAGATGGAGAGCCTTGCCATAGAGATGGATAAGCTCTCAAGAAATGCGAAAGATATTGCTAATTATTATAAATCCACAAATTCGGAAGACGAGGGAAGATACACACGTGTTGCGTCCATGTTTGAATCAGCGAAGGACAAGGTCAACGAAATAAAAGCAAATCTGAGAGAGCATCTGAACAGCCTTACGGTCGATGATATTGCAGATATAAGGCATGATATAAAATACATCAAGGACGTTATGCTGAAGGATATTCTATATGTCATGCTGAGCTCTGACAAGGAATCGGGCGGCATAATATCAAAGAGCGATATCGAAGACTGTGGGTCTGACGGCGAGTGCTTTGACCGAGCATTCAGGATCTGCAAGCCGATCAAATTCAAGCCCGAGGCTAACGCTCCTGTCATAGAGGTTAAAGGACTTGAAAATGATGTCTGCGTAGTCATCGCTACCATGCCTAAAGATCAGCTGCCGCCGGTTCTGCCGCCAGGCATAAAAACACCAATAGAGATGACGTGCAAGTTTAAAGACTATGCCTTTGGCGTCCAGGGACCTGAGGACTTCATACCGAATTGCGAGGGCTCGCTGAAAGAGTTAATGACAAAGTTCGGGGGCGCAGCCTCTGCAGGTGGGCACGACTTTCCGCCGCCGGAAGGCGGGCCGGGCGGGTGCAAGACCGTACAAGAGTGCTCAAAGTACTGCCTAGAGAATTATGACGTGTGCGTTACATGGGCAAAAGAACACCCTGCTTACGGGCCGCCGCCAACAAGAGAAGAATTGAAGCAATATTCACAGGGTGAGTACCAGTTCAGCGGGCCGCCAGGAATTCCAGGCAAGTGCTCAGGCGACGAGTGCCGTACGTACTGTTCAAGCAGTGCAGAGGCGGCAAAGGAATGCCTAAAAGTGTTTTATGATTACCTTCCGCCTGAGGCAAGGGCGGGCCTTCAGAGAATAGCCAGTGGCGAGAGTGGACAAGGCGGATATCAGCAGCCGTACCAACAGTATCCACAGCCAACTTACACACAGACAGTTTACAAGCAGTCCACAGAGACGACGACCAAGCCAGCGGAATCGTGCATTGGCTGCTTTGACAACAACATCTGTGATCAGGGCGAGTGCAGCACGTGCAGGGACTGCAGCAAAGGTTAATTGTGTTTATAAATAAGGAAAGAAAATAATAATTAAAGAAAAATAAAATAATTTTAAGAAAAGATTTTAGGAAAGGATTATCTAGTGAAACACAGTTTCACTGATACAGGTTAAGCTTCGCTTAACCATGTAAGTGTAGATGCTCAGAAAGCAAAGCTTTCTGGCATCTCGAAAAGCAAAGCTTTTCGGAATCTCAAAGAAGCTATGCTTCTTTGCAGATGCCAAAGAACCTTCGGTGTCCCTTAATGTACGGTGATAAAAAATGAGACAAAAAACAAAAACGATGATCGTGATACTGGTTTTAGTGGCAGCGATGATATTTATTTCTGGCTGCACGGTACAGGAAAGCGGTGTGAAGAGCACGGACGACGTGAGCAGGGTTGTCACAAACATAAGTTCTGGTGTGCAGAACGTTGGGTCGGTGCTTCAAGACATAGACCAGTCGCTCGGCGGGACATAACCGAAAGTTTTATTAATTACAAAAACAAAATCTAATTGTGTGTTTGCTATGACTCGCAGCCCAACACTAAAGGCTTACGTGTCGATACTCGCGATCATCGTATTTACTGCTGTTGCTGGAAGCTCTCTGCAGGGCTTCATCGCGAACCAGAATCCTCAGGGCTTGTACGCGCTTGCCGGAAAAAGCCCTTCGCCGCCAGGAACGTTTGGCATTCTTTTGCCGTCTAATGGCGATGTCACATCACTGCAGCCAACGTTTTCATGGAGCGCATCCAATGGCGTGAACACGTACACCATCCAGATTGACACAGAAATCTCATTTGCTTCGCCGCTAACACACGAAACGGCAGGAATATCAAAAGACACCAGAAGCTATACTGTGCCTTCAGGCGCGCTCACGTCTGGAATAAAATATTACTGGCGCGTGAAGGCAATAAATTCCGCAGGCGAGACAGCCGCCTCTAATTCTCCTTTCTCGTTCAGCACGCGATAGCCAATAACTAGGTTTAATTATGAATACGGATATGAGTAAGAAAAAACAGGATCTGATAAATTCTCTAATCCAGTCAGGCGTCCTGAAGACAAAAGAAATAATCGAGGCGTTCATTGCTGTGAAAAGAGAAGAATTCGTTTTACCACAGTACAAAGATTACGCCTACGCAGACGAGCCGCTGCCCATACTAGCGGGTCAGACGATATCGCAGCCGTACACAGTCGCGGCCATGACCGAGGCACTGCACCCGGAGAAGGGCCAGAAGATTCTCGAAATCGGCACGGGCTCCGGCTATCAGGCGGCGATACTCGCTGAGATTGTCGGCAAGAAGGGCATGGTTATAACAACAGAGAGAATAAAAGAATTATTCGAATTCGCTAATAATAATCTTAAAAAATCAGGATGTGTAAATGTCATTGCAATTAATGCAGACGGTACGGCGGGCTATGCAAAACATGCGCCGTATGACAGGATAATCGTGACTGCGTCTTCTCCTGAAGTGCCGAAACCCTTGATAGAGCAGCTAAAAGCCGGCGGCAGGATGGTCATTCCTGTCGGGGATGAGATGTTTCTGATTGAAAAGATATCAAAGACAGAAACCAGAAAAACATTCCTCGGATACTACGCATTCGTGCCGCTCATAGGTAGGTACGGGCATGGGTATAAATAGTTATACGGTATAACTATTATTGATACTTATGATAGAAAAAGAAACAAGGCTTAAAAAATGGGGAAATTCTATAGGTGTTATTATACCTAAGGAAGAAGCTGAAAAAGAGAACCTGAAAATAAACCAAAAAGTCAGAATTATTATAAATCCAGTAGATTTGATTAGAGTAAAGGATATCTTCGGTAAATTTAAGAAAATGAAGAAGCCAACGAGCAAGATAATGAAAGAAATTGACAAAGACCTTGACAGCAAATTTACAGGCGATTAGATGGACTATTTCTTTGATACGTACGCAATTATCGAAATAATAAAAGAAAACACGAAATATGAAAAATATAAGGAAGAAATAATTGTTACGTCTATTCTAAACTTAGGAGAACTCTATTACTCTTTATTAAAGCAATATGGAGAAGAAGCGGCAAGTTTATGGTATAAAAAACTTGAAAATACAACACTGCCTATAGATTCTGACGCTGTAATTGATGCGATGCAATTTAAATTTATCCATAGAAAACTTAGTCTCTCATTCATAGATTGCGTGGGTTATATTCTTGCAAAAAGGCACGGTTTACAATTTCTTACAGGAGACAAAGCTTTCAAGAATATTGAGAATGTAGAATTTGTGGATTGATACACATGTCAACACGTACAATCACTATCACAGATGGAGCTCGAAAGGAAAATAAAAGAAAGCCGCGCAGAGTACAATGCAAGACTGGAAAAAATGCGAAAGAGGTCTAAGAATAGAGACGTATTGATCAGCTTTTCTTGATTCTCGCAATCTTTATTTACACGAGCGCCTAATTACATTTATGCTCGAGAAGGCTTTCCCCGAGGCGTGGTTCGGGCGGCAGAATATCATCGCCTTTCTTCTGGGATGGGTGTACGCGCTCATCGGGATTATACTAGCGCGCATAATATTCCCGCGCGACCCGGCCATAGCGGCGGTGGCGTTCACGTCCATACTCATAATCCCAAGCATAAACATGATAATCTCCTACAAGCTTGACCAGGAGCGGTTCAGGAACCTCAGCATTCTGCAGCTGCTTCGTGACAACGGGGCGTTCACGAAGTCGTACGTCGCGCTTTTCCTCGGCATGCTTCTCGTCTACAGCTCTGCAGCCATCGTCCTTCCGAGCCTGCAGACTAATGCACTCTTCAGGGCGCAGCTTGACATAAGAAATATAAGCGGCGAAGCCAGCCTGTTTGGCACGGACATACTATTTGATAATGACCTGTTTATGGGCATCTTTATGAACAACCTTGTCGTGATCATGGTCACATTCGCTGTTTCTTTGTTCATCGGCGGCGCGGGCGTGTTTCTTATAACGTGGAACGCCTCGGTCTGGGGGACGATATTCGGCATCACGGCGAGGAACGCGGGCTTTGCAGGGGCAAACCCGCTGACGGACGCAGCGATTTATTTCATAATCATACTCCTTATAGTGATGCCACACATGATGCTCGAGGTCGTCGCCTACATTGAATCAGTGATAGCCGGCGGCACGATATCCACGGCCGTGATCAAGAAAAACGTCGAACAGCACATGCTTTTCAGCAATATTGTAATGAGAAGCATCATCCTGCTTGTGGTAGGTATAATCATACTTGCAATCGGCGCCGCCGTGGAGACAATCGTACTGGAAAATGTTACACTTTATCAAGACATCATAGCAAGGAGCAGGGCTGTGCCTTTGTGACGAAAAATGCTGTGTTGTCTGAATGTTTTTTTACAGGTAAGCCAAAAGAACGCCTGATGTTTTGTAAAGTCGAACCGAAAAATGCCGAAACGACAGGCTAATGTTTTGCCTTGCTTACGTCCGCAGCTTTTATTGAATATATATGTGATCAGAAAAGAATCTAGGCATGTTTTTCTGGTTTCACTTGCATAACAAACAACAAAAGTAGTTGCTTTTTGCTACCAAAAACTTAATATACTGTCATGCACAATTTTTTAAGAGGTCAGAGAAGGTTGGTGAATGAATAACAGGATTAGCAGCAGGCATATCGCATTGGTTCTTGCATTCGTGTTAATTATTTCTGTTCCTGTTTACTCGTTCGACTTCTATCAGGCGTTCAGCGACTTCTTCGGCACAAGCCAGAAGATAACCGGATTTGTGATAAACCCAACAACCATAACAGTTTCATACTCACCGCTAACCGCAAAGACGACAGACACGGTCACAATAAATTCTGACGCATCAGATGCCGACGGTATAAACTCTATCCTTATTTACGTCGACGGCAACTGGAAGAAGACTTGCACGACGCCAGGGTCGGTAACCACAGCGAGCCTCCTTGACCCGTACACGTCATACTCCTGTTCGTATGGGCAGACGCACGCGGCAGGCACGCACACGTATTTCGCAAGGGCTGTCGACAAGACCGGTGTCACCACAACATCGTCGACAGGATCGTTCAGCGTTGCCTCAGAATTTGTACAGCCGTGCAGTCCTACTATAGCAACATCGTCTCTGCCATCAGGCACAGTAAACACAGCTTATACAACAACGCAGCTTTCATCGAGCTTCTCAGGCTCGTGCACAAGCCTGTCATGGAGCGTTGTCAACCCAGTTTCATTTCCACTTCCACCAGGACTCAGCTTATCCTCATCAGGCGTGATAAGCGGGACGCCGACAACACCAGGCGTATATTCATTCACCGTAAAATTGGCTGACAGCTCCGGGACATCGGCAACACAGTCGTTCAGTATTAGCATAGGCTTGTCATCGACGCCGTGTACACTTTCAATATCAACATCGTCCCTGCCATTAGGCACGGTCGGGTCGTCCTATCAGGCAACACTACTAATGAGCCCGTCAGGCGCGTGCAAGATGCCTTACGTCTGGAGCATTTATTCAGGCTCGCTGCCGCCAGGGCTCGGCTTATCGTCGGATGGCGCAATAAGCGGGGCGCCGACAACCGCAGGGACATATTATTTTAACGTAAAAGTGCGCGACAGTTCTTCGCCAGCAGTATCAACACTTGAAAAACCGTTTAGCATTATTATAAGTTCAGTTTCAACGACACCTACGGACACAACGCCGCCGCAGCTTTCAAACCTCACAGTAACGCCGACCTCTATTGCTACCTCTGGATCTACGCAATACGTCACAGTAAAAGCCGGCGCTACCGATGACAGCAGTGGCGTAAAATATGTTGAGGCTAAATTTACCTCTTCATCGTCTATCGCACTCACGAGTAACTATCTTTCATTTGTGCAGTCGTCAGGCAAGTGGGAAGGCGCAATCCCATTCCCGCCACTGATGAGCTACGATACAGGCACGTGGAAATTTGACCTCGAGATTAGGATATCAGATAACGCAGGAAATATCAAAAGCCTGCCAGCGAGCCAGCTCAAACTGCTCGGATTTACTGATAGCATTGCTTACACAGGCCCGTGTTCGCTTTCAATAGCATCATCAAACTCACTGCTAGCAACAGTCGGCACGCCATACTCAGCTACGTTTTCTGTCAGCCCGTCCGGCTCGTGCGGCTCGCCGTACGCATTCAGTTTTTCGTCGCTTCCGTCCGGGCTTCAGGCATTGGCGAATTCGATAACCGGAACGCCGACAACAGCAGGCACATCTAAATTCACGGTTCAGGTCACAGACACCAAAGGCAACCAGGCGTCAAAAGAATTCACTATTACTGTTGGAACTTCTGCAACAACGCCAGATAACCCAACAACTATAACGGTCTCGCACTCATCCACAACCACCACACCCACGACGACAGACACGGTCACAATAAAAGCAGACGCAAAAGACGCCGACGGTATAAACTCTATCCTTATTTACGTCGACGGCAACTGGAAGAAGACGTGCACGGCATCAGAGACGCTGATAACAGCCTATCAAATTAACCCAGGCACGTCGTACTCCTGTTCCTATGGGCAGACGTACGCGGCAGGCACGCACACGTATTTCGCAAGGGCTGTCGACAAGACCGGTGTCACCACAACATCGTCGACAGGATCATTTACGGTTTCTTCCAGCACAACAACCCCGCCGACAGTCTCAATCAAAACAGATAAATCTTCTTACAGCTTGAATGAAGAGGTCAAGCTCACGGTTAGAATCACGGCCAACGCAAACATAATTAATAATATAATTCTTAATTCAATAACTGTTGTTAGGCCTAATGGGGCAAAGGAATTAGCATCGTTATCTACTATTCAACCACCAGGAACATGTGAAGTAGGCACAACTATATGCTACAAAACATACTTTGGCTCGTACTCAAATACAAATCTTGCAGGCTCGTATTCAGCAGCGCCATCATTTACAGGACTGCCACCAGAAACAGGGATAAGTGGTGTAATATTCAATGTTGGCACAGCAGACACAACACCGCCAATACTCAACACACTTTCAATAACACCGACTTCTATTGACGTTTCCCGCTTATCAGCAACAGTCACTGTGAACGCCAGTGTTCTTGACGACAGCAGCGGCGCAAAGTTTGTAGAAGCCTATCTTTCAAGCCCGTCTGGGCAACAAAACATCGCCAAAAATCTGTCACTCATATCAGGCACAGCAAACGGTGGCTTATGGTCAGGCACATTAACATTTCCGGCATATTCAGAGGCAGGCACATGGAAATTGCACGTGAATATGCAGGATAATGCAAATAATTTGAGATATCTAAGTCCATCAGACCTGCAGGCCGCAGGATTTTCGTCTTCTATTGCTGTCGTTTCAGCCAGCCCGGACACAACGCCGCCAACACTTACAGGCCTTAACATTGAGCCAAGGTCTATTGTCAGTAGCATCGCCTCGAATGTAGTAGTGACAGCTAATGTCATGGATCAAGCCAGTGGCGTCAGCGGTATGAGTGTCAGTTTTAATCATTACACAGGACTTGAAGTAAGCACGCAATCATTTTACCTTTCGGGCGGCACGGCAAACAGTGGCACGTGGAAAGGCACTATAAGATTCCCTGCGTCCACACCGACAGGCGACTGGTATATTGGAGTAACACTTACCGACAATGTGGGCAATGTAAAATATTATAAGTATTACGAGCTGCCGCAAGGATCTCCGAAAAGCGTTTATGTTTCTCCATACACAAAGCCGCCAGAGGTGAAACTGCTCTCACCTGAAAACGGCGCTGCACTCATTGCTGATACGCCCATAACATTTTCATGCTCTGCGCAGAGCGCATCAGAATTAAAAAGCATAGAATTAGTCATACGCACCTCAGAACAGCCAAATTTGATCACTGAGTCCAAAACTGTTAGCGGAACATCTGCTACAGCATCGTTTACAAAATCGTTTTCTTATTCTAACAGTTATCAGTATTATTGGTGGTATTGCACTGCACAGGACTTATCTGGCATGAAAGGTTATGGCGACCAGAGATATTTCACGTTACAGCCCAAACCTGACTGGTCAATCGATAATATACAGATACAAACCACAACACCGTCAGAGGGCTCTGATATCGCTGTGTCTGTGCTTGCCAAAGCAAGTGGTCTAACAGGAACGTCTGAAAAACCTTACGTTGCCCTATATGACGAGGCAGGCAGCAGCCTCGGTAAAAAAGAGATATCATTTTCAACTCTTTCCGCGTCGTTTGTATTTCAGATGAAGAGTGGAGCGCACACGCTCAAGGCTGTCATAGACCCTGACAACAAGATTGTGGAGTCGAATGAGAACAACAACCAGCTCTCAAAGGCGATAACTGTATCAGGCCCGGCGCAAATAAAAGTCACATCCCCGGCATACGGCGATGAGTGGAAGAAAGGAGAGACTTATAGAATAAAATGGGAGGCGCCATCATTTTCAAGCAGCCCACGTTACATCAAGACCATATCGGACTTCTCAGGCGAATCAATCAGTATTGGCTCATCAGGCACACTTGGAGTGGGTTACTACGACTGGGAAATTCCTAAAGATTTCAAGTCAGGCAGATTCAAGGTACGCGTAGGCGCCCAGCCTGAAAGCACAGGCGCATACGGAGAGAGCAATGAATTCATTATATCCCCGGACACAACAGCTCCAAAGCTTACAAACCTTAGAGTAACCCCGACATCTATCGACACCACAAGGTCTGAGGCAAGTGTCGATGTCGAGGCCACGGTCAAAGACGACCTTTCAGGCGTTCGCTGGGTAAATGTATGGTTTGTGAATCCTTCTGGTTCACAAGGTATTTTTGCCGATCTCAAACGCGACGGTGCAACAGACGTCTGGAAAGGAAAAGCAATATTCCCTCGATACTCAGAGCCAGGAGAGTGGAAAATTTCTGCATCAGCGTACGATATTGCGTATAACAATATGTACTTAACTCCAGAACAGCTTCCGGCGGGATCGCCACGAAACATTATTGTAACTTCATTATGGGATAATACAGGACCAGAACTGGTGCAACTCACTATAGACCCGCCATCGATCGATGTTTCCGAAAGCGATAAGACAGCTGATGTAGCAGCATTGATTACAGACGACCTTTCAGGCGTTGAATGGGTGAATGTCCAGTTTAAAAGTCCTTCTGGTTCAAAATATATTTATACTTATTTACGGCGCGATGGAACAACAGATATATGGAAGGGAAAAGCCCCATTTCCCCAATATTCAGAAGCAGGGACGTGGAAAATTTCTGCAGATATGTGGGATAAAATAAACAACCACAGGCAGTTAGATTCGGCGCAGATTCCTTCAGGATCATCAACAGGCATTACGGTCTTTTCCAGCAAAAGCGATACATCAGCACCAGTGCTCATAAGCCTCATGATAAATCCCACGTCCATCGACACCAGAAGTTCTGAAGCAAGTGTCGATGTCGAGGCAACTGTTCGCGACGATCTTTCGGGTGTTCATCGGGTGGGTGTCTGGTTTGCAAGCCCTTCGTGGGATCGTAGTTTTGCACAACTCACACGCGATGGCACAACAGATACGTGGAAAGGAGTAGTCACATTCCCCCAAAACTCAGAAGGAGGGACGTGGAAAATTTCTGCAGATATGCTGGACAACATAGGAAACTACAGATATTTAGATTCAACACAACTTCCGCCAGGATCGCCAACAAGCATCAATGTTGTGGGTGTGTCTAGATCAGGATTTTTGTCAGAAGCATTCCTCAAGACTGACAAGAGATATTACACTATCAATGACAATGTAGAAATAGCGCTTGCGGTAAGCGCAAAGGAAGGCGATATAAACAAAGTAGAACCTCTGAAAATTATTGTAACAAGACCTGATGGAACGTTGGATTCAATTGGATTTTCCAACGTAGTCCCTGCTAGATGCTTGGAAGGCAACTGCCTGAAGGTGTACTACACCTCTTACTCAAAGACAGATACATTAGGCACCTACACGCTTAAGGTGATATTTGCTGAGAAGCCTACAGTACCAACTGCTACAGCAACATTTAATGTAAACGAAGGAGGCGGCGCAAGCCCTGGCGCCCCATCACCAGTCCAGCCAACAACGCCGCCAACCACGACGCAGATTGACCAGACCGCCCTGCTTGAGCTCATCACAAAGACAGACGTGCTCAAGGTCAAGCTGCAGCAGTCGGGAGACAGGCTGGAGACGTTGTCAGACTTCTACACATCAGCCGGTGACAGCGCAGCGGCTTCAAAATACACAAGCGCCAAATCTTCAATAGACAAGGCTGTCGCGGCTGTGCAAGACATAAAGATTATTGTGAGCAGGTCTTCGGTGACAGAGAGCTCGCTGGCTGAGATAAAGAGCAAGCTGGGCAGTATCAAAGCGTATGTTACTCAAGCTGTTGATATATTGAGAAAGTAAAAAAATAAGATCAGTAAGAATGTCGAACGAAAAGCAGATGTTATGTCCTGATTTATGTTCTGATAATTATAATTTCAAAGGCGATTTTCATGCCAATCGAAGAAGCCCTTAGAGAGGCGCGGGCAGAGGAGCGGCGAAAGATCTACGCTGCCGTATTAGTCATGATAGCTGCAGCAGTAATTTCATCATTCTCTTTCATGTATCTCAGCAATCAGGAAGCGGTTGGCACAGATAAAAATAACATCGCGGCAGACAATCCCATAAGCAGTGCAGGAAGCGGAACAGGGGCAGCGGTGAGCATAGGCGATATATCAAGCGACATAGACGACATAACCAGTTCCTTGGACAGCCTGGGGTGATTGAATGAGAAAGCGCAGACAAAAAAGCCGCGCCAAGAATTACGCCGCCGGGCAAAGAAATGCCATCCAGAGCACGGTTTTCGCGGTACGTGACGTCGAAAAGGAAGAAAGGCGCGAGGCGAGAAAGTCCTACGCTCTGATCGTCTTCTTTGTAGTGCTGGCATTGGCGTTTTCTATGATTTTCCTGCGCGCTGATGAGCAGGGGGCTGCCATAAAAGCAAACCCGCAGGCAGGTACAGGATCCGCAGCCAGGATCAGCGACCTTGTCGACGAGGTAAACGACATAACTGATTCTTTAGACAGCCTTGCAAGGGATCTGCCCTGATCTTAAATACTATAAGTTAATTATTATAAAAATTATAAATAATAAATATGGTGATATATTGAAAAGAGGCCAGTCAACTTTATTTTTAGTATCTTTAATAATTATTGGAATTATTATTGCATTATTACTTGTTAGTTATTTTAGTGAGGGCAAAGAAGAAATAAGTTGCAATATTCAGGGTTCTTTTAATTGCAAAGAAGTTAAGGTTGTTACACAAGCTCAACCAAATCAAGATAATTATATTTTATTAGAAGCAACAGATGTTAAGGAATTAAGAGTAATTCCAGAATCTGTTAGTATAAGTAACTGCATTGGTGCTTACGTAGATCAATCATTATTTATTACATCAAATAATAAAGATGTTAAAATTATTTTAGAATGCCTCGAGGGGACTAAAGATGAAACAGTAACTGGAAGTCTTGAAATACTTTATGTAACTTTAGATGGGGACGTTAAAAAAGAT
Organism: uncultured archaeon; assembly: GCA_964373255.1. GTDB lineage: Archaea > Aenigmatarchaeota > Aenigmatarchaeia > GW2011-AR5 > GW2011-AR5 > JACPVU01. Next base: position 1,894 of record CAYJTG010000001.1, on the reverse strand, counting down.
AAATTAAGTTTTAGTGTTAAAAGAATTGAAACATTCATTCAAAATATAGCAAATAGTTTTAAAGAAGAAATTTTAGACACATTTAAAAAAGAAGAAACTCCACCGCCAAGCCCAATAGATAGCCCAATAGATAGCCCAATAGATAGCCCAATAGATTATACTCAACCTACAGACAATAGATATGAATATGGAAGTTCTGGTGGTGGGAGTGGAGGAGCAGGAGGTGGCGGAGGTTATCAAGAAACAGAAGAAATAAGTTATTCTGCAAACAACCCTTTAAGTATAGCACAAAATTATGATTTAGACGAATTAGATAATGATTATTATATTGATATAACAAGTTCCTCTATATTAAGTTTTAGCGTTGATAATGAAATTCATACTATGCAAGTTATTCAAAAAGATGCTAATATTGCTATACTAGAATTTAATTCTAAGTTAAAAAGAATAACGATTACAAAAGGATTAACAGAAGAAATCGATCTAAATAATGATCTAATTTATGATTTAGCTGTTACTTATGCAGAAAATCAAAATGGAAATAATTACTTTTTGTTAGTTTCAAGAAGAAAAACAGATAGACAAAATCCAGTTGTGAGTATAACCTCTCCAGTAAATGGACAAAAATTTATTAATCCTTTAATAAATATTACAGGAACTGCAAAGGATGATATTCAATTAAGTCAAATTGAGATCAAACTTAATGGTGTATTGCAAAAAACAATTTCTGTAATAGGAAGGAGTATCTCTTGGAAAACTGAACTTACTTTAGCTCTAGGAAATAATACGATAGAAGCTCAAGCATTTGATACTAGTAATAGAGCTTCCAATATAGCTAAAGTTACTGTTACACTTGAAATAGTTGTTAGCGGTGATTTAACTCTTCCGATAGTTGATATAACACACTTGCCAATTAACCCAAATAGTACACAACAAGTTACTTATAATGCTATTGCAAGTGATGCCAGTGGAATTTATCAAATAAGTATTTTTGTAGATAATGTAAATGTAAAACAATGTAATTTAACAACTTCATGTAGCATTACTTTAGGACCTTACACATCTGGCAGTATACATACTTATTATGCTACTGCGATAGATAATTCTATTAATAAAAATTTAGGTATGAGTATAACAAATAATTTTAATGTAAGTACCTTATTAGACACTATTGCTCCAACAATCACTGTCTCTCACTCACCAATTAATCCAACTAATACAGATCAAGTTATTTTAACAGCTACAGCTTCAGATGTAAATACAGGTAATTCCGGAATTGGTCAAATACAAATTTATGTTGATGGTTTAGTAAAACAAACCTGTACATTTAGTCCTGTATGTACTAGCTCGAGTTGTACTTGTTTGACTACTCCAACCACATATTCTGCAGGAACACATACTTATTATTCTACTGTAAAAGATAATGCACCAACCCCAAATATCGGAACAGATCCTTTAACTGGAACAAAATCATTCATCGCAAGTACAGCAGCAATAAATTATAACTTAGTTTATAGTTTATCTTCAACAAGGTCATCTCCTCAACCATTAAGTGGAGCTACCCTTCCTACTAACACTAATGTTTATATATTTGTAACACCAGAAACAGGCGTAACAAAAGTAAGCTTCTTTTTGAATAATCTATTTGTAAAAGATGAATTTGGAGCACCGTGGGATTTTCAAGGCGGAAGTGCCACTGCTGCTAATCCATGGAATACTGGAAATGCAGCTAATCATCAAATTAAAGCTGTTACGCAAGCTGGATCAACAATTGATTTAATAGCTGATTTCACAGTTGGAACACCGCCAGCAACTTCATATAGTTTATCCGTTACCAAGTCAGGCACAGGCTCAGGTACAGTAACAAGTTCACCAATAGGAATTAATTGCGGCA